>NC_010571.1:5357204-5657404 GCF_000019965.1 Opitutus terrae PB90-1 | reverse complement strand
AGGTTCGGCTCGACCGACCGGAGATGGTTGCCGAATACCTCCGCTCCGCATTCGACGAAAACCCGATGCAGGAGGCGTTCTACTGCGTCTATCTCGACCGCAAGAATCACCCCATCGGCCGCCACCTCACCACCCTCGGCACGGCCACGTCCACGCTGGTTGCCCCGCGTGAGGTCTTCCGGGGTGCGATCCTCGCCGGCGCCACGGCCCTGATCGTCGCCCACAACCTATGTGCTGCAGCACATAGGTTGTGTTATGTGACGAGCCGAGCTATGTGGAGTGCGCTACCGTTTTTCTGAGGCACTTTACTCTGCGCGACAGCACAATCGCTGCACATAACTCGGCCGGCGATCAGGCAAGACCGGCGCGCTCTGCGGTGGCGGCCTTGACGGCAGCTTTCACGTTGCCGAGGCAGCAGGAGCCTTGGGGATTGCGAATCTCACAAGCGCAAAAATCAGCCTTCATCTCCGCCGCGATGCGTTCGATCACGGTGGATTTTCCTGTGGCGGCAAGTTCGTCACGGATCATCGCGGGCGTGAAGCCGAAGCAATAACACACCGGTGCCTGCGCGGGATCTTTTTGAGTGACCGGACGGCGAACGTCGCCCGTTGTGAGAACTGAACCACCGGCGCTGAAATAGACGACCGGGCAGTCGGGTGTGGGGCAGAAGTGAAATCCCCCGGCATTTACGGCCGGCAAAAACTGGGACTTAACTTGGTGCTTGAGCGTGAGCGTCGAGACCGGGCGACCGGCGTGCCCGCAGCGCGGGCAGGACGGCTTGGCAGCCGACTCCTTCTCGGACGAGCACTCGTCACCTTTCGTTAAGCAACAATCGGACACGGTGATCAGTTGGCCGGCTCGGCCTTGAAGCCCGTGGCGTCGATCTTGGCGATCACCGTCGTCGCAGAAATCACGGCGGGATCGTAAACGACCTCGGCCTCTTTCGTTGCATAGCGGACGACCGCCGTGCGGATACCGGGAACCCGCTGCAGGGTGCCGGCAATGCCGACCGCGCACGCAGCGCAGTCCATGGAGGGGATACGCACGCGCAGCACGCGGCCATCCGCCGGTGCGGAGGTTGCGACCGAAGAGCGGCCGAAGGTGGTTTGCGCAAGCTGCGGAAACATCGCGACCGCGCCGACGATTACTGTGCTGAAGATCAGAACGCCCAGGGTCCAACGACTTGCTCGCGGCGTTGCGCAGGTGCCGTCCGCGCAGGCGATACGTCGGGCACGCAAGGTCAACACCCACGCGAGAGCGAGGAGCGCAGCGGTGACGCCGAGAAAAGCCGGCCGCCAACGCTCAAACCAGCCTGCGGCGACAAAACTACCCGCGCCCGCGACGGCCGCCACCAGCGGTCCGATGCAGCAAAGCGAGGCCGCCACGGCGGACAAAAATCCGCCTGTCAGAATCCACGATTGCTTCACCGGCTGCATCGGCCCAGCTTACACCCTGTAGTATGGTATAAGGTCAACCGCCATGTCATGACGATCGGAGAACTCGCCAAGGCCGCCGGGGTAAATGTCCAGACCGTCCGCTACTACGAGCGAATGGAACTGCTGCCGGCGACCCATCGCTGGCCGGGATCGGGCTACCGGGACTTTGACGATGACGCCCTGAGCCGGTTGCGGTTTATCCGTTCGGCAAAAGACCTCGGGTTCACCCTGCGCGAGATCAAGGAGCTCATGGAAATGCAGTTTTCGCCGGGTGAGTCGTGTGCCGAAGTGAAGCGTCTCTTGGAGGATAAGCAGCAAGAGCTTGATCGGCGCATGCTGGAGATGCGCCGGTTGCACCGCGCCTTGGGAAAACTCATCACGGCGTGCCGGCGGCGATCCACGAAAACGACGTGTCCGGCCCTCTGGGCCATCGCGTTCAAGGCGCGCGGTTAGAGGCTGGACAGCCAGGCGAGCACGTCGGTGTTGGCGCGCCATGACGACGGGTGCTTCGGCTTCGGGAGAATCTTCTCGGCGGAGGCGAGAGCCTTGCGCTTCATCTCAAGATCGATCTCGACGTAGGTGTTGGTGGTCTCGATCGATGCATGCCCGAGCCAGGAACGGATCATCGCGAGGTCGACGTTCGATTGCAGCAAATGCATCGCCGTCGTGTGGCGCCACGTGTGCGGAGTGATCCGCCGCGCGAGCAAGGTCGGGCAGCGCTGGGCCGCCTCACTGATGCGGTGACTGACAATGTAGCGAACGCCGAAGCGCGTCAGCCGGTTGCCGTCGATGTTGAGAAACAGCGGCACGGCGTCGGTGAACTTGATCGAACGAGGCTGGAGATAACTCTTCAGCGCGGCGACCGTCTCGGGCCACAACGGGCAGGTGCGCTCCTTGCGGCCCTTGCCGAAGATGAGCACGTTCGACGGTCGAGTGAAACGCACGTGCCGCACGTCGAGGTCAACCAACTCCTGCGCGCGCATGCCGGTGTTGTAGAGCATCCGTAAGAGTGCGTCGTCGCGCTGACCGAACAGCGTCCGGGAATCGATCTGACGAAATATCTCCTGCACCTCATCCTTCTCCAGAAACTGCGCGACGCGATGCGGTCGCCGTTTGAACGGCACCGCGATGATCGTGTGGGCGTGGGTCAGGTGCCGGGGATCAACGATCGCGAGGTAGCGGAAGAAAGAATGGATCGCGGCCAGCCGAAGATTGCGGGTGACGATCCCGTTGCGCCGGTCCGCTTCGAGATGGCGAAGAAAGCCGTGCACCAACTCCGCGGTGAGATCGGCCAGGGTGAGCTCGGTCACGCGCTTGCCCGAGTCGTCGGAAGCGAACTTGAGGAGGAGCTTGAAGGTGTCGCGATACGACAGAACCGTGTGGCCACTCAGTCCGCGCTGGGACACGAGATGCTGATCGAAAAACCCGCGGATCAGAGATGGAAGGTCGGGGGCTGACATAAGAGACGGGCCGATGGCACCGCGAAGTGCTCATGAAAACGCTGGCCCACCGACTCCATCAGCTCGGCGGTGGCGTGCAGATAGATCTCGGTCCCGGTCACCGTGCTGTGCCCGAGGTAAGTGGACAGGAGGGGCAGCTTCGCGAAGAGATTATCGCCGCTCTTGTGCCACGCCATCAGCCGCGACACCGCAAAGGAATGCCGCAAGTCGTGGATGCGCGGCCCGCGCTGGCCGGGCGGGCCGCGCAGCCCCAACCGACGCAACACTTGAAGAAACACCGTCGTGAAGCTCGGCACGTGATAGCGTCCACCGAGGGATGACGGGAAAAATGGCGCGGTCGGCTCCTGCGAGAATCTGGCCGCGCGGCGCTGGGCCACGTAGGCCGCGAGCTGCTTGGTGGTGCACGGTGCCAGCGGCACGTAGCGAGTCTTGCCGAACTTGGTTTGGCGAATGAGCAGAAGACGGCGTGACAGATCGACGTCAGCGAGATTGAGCTTCACCGCCTCGCCAACGCGCAGGCCGGTGGCGTAGAGGAACCCGACGAGGGTTGCGAACACCACGGGACGCAGCGGGTCCGGAGAACGTTCGGCCGGCGGTGCCGCCGCCATGATCCGGCGGACCTCGGCCACCGTGTAGATGTGCGGCATCGGCCGATTGCGCCGCGGCAAAAACATCCGGTGCACGATGCACGTGCGAGGATCGAAATGGCTTTGATAGAGGCAGAACTGACGGAGGATCGACATCCGGTTGATCCGGGTTCCCGGAGCCAAGTGCTCGGTGCTCTTGAAATAACGCTCGGTGACCTCACGCGTGATTGTATCGCCGGGCTGCAGCTCACCGATAAGAAACCGGTCGAGGTAACGCAGCACCTTGAGGAGAACAGGACCGCGGCCCGATGCGGCCCGCGTCTCCCAGAAGGACTGAAGCCGGAACGCGAGCGCGCTGCGAAAACAACACGTGGCCATGGTTCACCTCGCCGGCCACGGCATCGCCACCTGCCGCAGTGTCTTCAAGTCAGCCTTGGCGTAGATGTAGGTGGTGTCGATGTAACGATGCCCCAGGGCATCGGCGATGGCCTTGATCGGTTGATCGTGCTCCAACGCGCGGATCGCCCACGAATGCCGTAACGAGTGCGCGCCGCGTCCGGGCTGATGAACGCCGGCCTTGTGCAGGTAGTGCTTCACCACGGTGGAGATCGCCATGCTGCTCAGCGATCCGTGCGGCGCCTTGGTGCTGAGGAACACCTCGCGATGAGGCGTGCGCGGGTCGCGGTGACGGAGCCACTCGATGATCGCGTCCCCGACCGCATCGAGGAGCGGAACGATCACTTCCTTGCCGCCTTTTTGCGCGCGAAAGCGGATCTTGGCCTGCCGCCAGTCGAGATCCTCCATCACGAGTTTTGCAGCGGAGATCGCACGGATGCCATACGCCATCAGCAACAGAATGATCGCGTAGTCGCGTGCGCCATTAGGCTTCGTCTTGTCGATCGCAGCCAGCACGCGTTCGAGCGCCGAATCCTCGATGCCCCTGGGGAGCGAAGCGTGCCGATAGTGCCGCTGTCGCGGGACCAACTCGGAGAAGTCCGCCTGAGTGTGGCCGTGATCCGCGCAGTAGCGGAGGAAAGAGCGAAGGCTCGATGACAACGAGCGCACGTTGTCTTTGCTGTCCTTCATGTGCCGCTTGAGCTGCGCCTCCACCTGCTCGGCGCTGATGGTCTTGAGGCGCGGCCGTTGCACGTCGTGCTTCAGGAACTCGAGGAACGCGGTGGTGTGCGCGAGGTGGCGCTTCACCGTCACTGGCGCCACGGCGCGCTCGTCGCGTAGATGGACGATATAAGGATCGAGGATCCAACTGTAGGGCGTCACGACCTGCACCGGCTTGGGCGGAGTGATAACCTTGAGCGCCTCCAGATAGAAAAACAGATGGCGCAAGTGCGCTCGCGCGTTGTCGCGCGGCGAATAGCGGGCGCTGGTGGTGCGGACCCCGCGGAGATAGTCGTCCAAGAAAGGCTCGACCAACTCGGCGGAAATAGCCGAGGCCTTGGTGATGCCACGCTCCGTCACGTAGACGTTGAACATGCAGCAAGTGCCGAGAATGCCGCAGCCGTGGTGGATCGAATACCCGTTCTTCTTCAGCGTCAGAGCCAAACCGTCGAAGTAATCGCCCAGCGCGCCACGCCGAAAGTCAGCCAGCGTCCGTCGCTCGCAGTAAAAGTGCTCCAGGCCGCCATCCGTCGAGCGATCCAAAGAATAGTAGGGCTTGCGCATCCCACACGTAATCCACTGCGCACGCCACGTGAAGAAAGCCGCCCCGACACTGGCGCGCAAAAACCGCGGGAAACTGATTTAGCTATGTGCAGCGATCCAGCCTACGCGCAGAGCGAACCCCGAGTGAAAGGACCGCATGCACTCCACATAGCTCGGCTCGTCACATAACACAATCATCCCTCCGGCGACCCGGCTCCCAGCGCCGCCGATCTCCACATCACCCGCCAACTCCGAGAGGCGGCCAAGGTGATCGATATCGACCTCATCGACCACGTTATCGTCGGTGACGCCAAGGCCGACCCGGTCAAGGTCGGCCACTATTCCTTCCGCGCTGCGGGCCTCTTATGAGGCCCTTTTCTCCGCTCCCGGCCTCTAGCCGGGAGGTTCATCCGCCACAGGCTGAAGCGGGACTAGCGTTTCGCGGCATCGTTGATCCTGCGCTCCAACTCCTGGAGCGTGCTCACGATGTCGCTCCACGCGCGCGGTTGCTGGAAAAACATTTCCTGCATGTCGCGGTAGTCGGCTTCCAGTGCAGCGAGACGATACGCGGCGGGAACGAGTCGAAACGTTCCGGGAATGGCGGTTTCATAGCTCGCCCACGCCGACGCGAAGAAGACGCTCTTGTGCTCCACCACGCGAGCACGCAGATCGTCCCGGGCGAGGGCCGCCTCCGCGCTCGCGTGAAAAGCCAACGCCGCCAGATCGGCGTAGTGGCGCGAGTAGCGCGATGGCGTCGCCTTCGACTCCTCACGGTGCGCTTCGGCATGGAGGATCGTCGCCTTCTCCCAGAAGGTGCGTTCAATCGAGAGGACTCGTAAGGGCACCGCTGCATTCGTAATGGTGGACGGATAGGCTTCGGCGACGTAGGGCAGAATTGTTTTTTCGTCCGCGGGCCAATCGTCGGAGCGAGCGCCGCATTCGATGCGCACTTCCCGGCGGATGTATCCATCCGGTGCGCCTGCTCCCAGGACCGTCGGGTAAGTGAAGCGCAGGGTCTGCGGATCATCGGCGTCGATGGCGATAGCCCAGCCGTCCGGGCCTAGCGCCGCGCTGGCGCGAGCGCGCAGCGCGGGCAGAATCTCCGCTTCGATCTTTTGCGCGCACGCGGTCGCCAGGTTTTCGATCCGCGCTCGCTGCTGCTTGCCGGTGTCCGCCGCTTCCGGATCGCGCGGGCCCACGAATCCCAGCCATTCCCGACTGAGTGACACGTCGATGTCTTCCGAAAATCGCGCAATCGCGCGCCAGACTTTCGAGAGCGACGTGCCGCCCTTGAACAGCAGATGATCGCCGATGCCCGGTAGCGCGAAAAGCTCCCGCAGGCTCCAGCAGACCCAGAAATCCTTTTCGATGATGACCTCGGCCATGCCGAGTTGCTGCGAGGCCGCTTGGTAGAGTTCGGCGCGCTGGCGGGCGTTGAGTCTGAGGATGGAGTCCATGATCAGGAGGCCGTGATTTGTTGAATGAACGGGCGGAGCCAGGCCGCCATTTTGGGCGCGAGTTTCGCCAGTTCCTGTTTCGTGGCCGGATCGACCTCACGTTGCAGCCGCGCGACGACCGCGGGAGTGACCTGATCCTTGCCGAGATAGCGAAGGGCTTGGAACACGAGGCCGGAAGACTTCCCGGCCCCGAGGAGATTGCGCGGGGCCGCGCGCCGAAAATCCAGCGTCAGTTTGCCGAGCGCGATTTTTCGCGGCACGCCGTTCGTGAGGACGACGATGCGAGCCGGAACCTGTTCCGTGAGGTGAAGCTGGTTGGCCGCATAAGCGCCGGAAACCTGCCACTGTGCGCCCGTGTTTTTCATGACGCTCCGCACGAGTTGCATGGGATCGGGTGCCGTCTCGCCGAGGAGGGGATGAGACCGGGGGCGGTCGTAGAAGCCGCGACGGATGCGGCGCAGTCGGCCGGCTTTTGTGAGACGCTCCAATGCTTTGCGCACAGCGGCGGGGCTGCCCAACGTGGCGAAATCCCCGGCCGAGAAAGCCCGGCCTGAGCGGTCACTTTCGATCCGCCTGAGAATCGAATGGTCCGTGTATTGTGGCTTAGAGGCCCGTTTCATTGTCACAACAACTGTATGGTATTTGTGACAATTCAAGCGCCAAACTCCGGCCGAGCCGCCGAAGGCTGTGATTGGAATATGCGCAATAGGTGAAACCACGCTTTAACTATTCTCGTTAATTCAATCGTCGGGCAGAAGGTTGCGCTCAAAACCGGCGGTCGGTATTCACTCATGCCGCGAAGGACGGTTCGAGGAGGGACTTCGCCGGGGGCGTGACCTTCACCTCCAGTGGCAAGCGCGTGAGCAGTTCGTCCCGGGTGTGCCGCCACGTCGATGCCTCCATCGCGGTGAGTTTAGCGCGTAGTTCGTCCACGTTGAATGCCTCAGGCGGAGGGGACGTCGGCTTCGAGCGCTCACCCAACAGCGCCGGCAGCCGGCCGGCCAGGGTGCGCCGAAACTCTTCCCGTCCGGGCTGGAAATAGTGCTTGAGCACAATCGCCGTGGTGCGGTGCCCGGTGACCTTCTGCACGATTTCCAGCGGCACGCCGGCCGTGAGTGCCACCGTCACCCACGTCACGCGGAGCGAATGAAAATCGCGGAGCGAGGCCTTGCGCAGCCCGTGCTCGCGTTCCTGCTGCACGGCGCCACGCGACGGCGCGTCCTCGTTATCCTTCGGATTGAAGAAGCCCGCCGCCTTCATCACCCGGCGCACCCGATCGGTGAGGTGATCCGGATTGAGCCGGTAATGTGCCTCCAATTCCGGGAAGACATAGAACGGCGGGCGGGGAGCCGGCTTCGCCAACGCCTTTTCCAACACGCTCCGCAGAAGCGGGAAGATCGGGATTTGCACCGTCTCACCGGTCTTCGCCGTTTTTACGGTCACAAAGCCGCCTTCGAGGTCAACCGAGCTGCGCCGGAGCGTGCAGCAGTCGCCGCGGCGCATCGCGGTGCACATGCCGGTGACGATAAGCGGATAGATGAAGGGATCGGCCTGGGCTTTCTCTTCGAGCAACGAGAGTTCCTCGACCGAGAAAGGCTTTCGGAAAACCGTCTCGCCATCCTGGAGGGGGATGGTCGCAAACGGATTTTCCGCAATGCCCGCTTCCTTGCGTAGCACGTGAAACACCGACCGCAGATGAATCAAGGTGTGGTTGTAGGTCTTGGCGGCGACGCCGCGCGCCAGCTCCGCCCGACAAAAGGCGTTGGCCAGCGGAGCCTGGACTTGCGCCATTTCGTAGAGCGAAGGGGAGGCTTTCTTCGCGAAACGGATGAACCGCTCGATGCAGGCGACCTTCTGTTTTTGGTAGCTCGCGCTGAGGGGACGGCGGCGGAGGACTGCGCACCATCGGGCGCCGATTTCAGCGAGCGGGATCGAACTGACCCGCGCGCCCGTCCGGATTTCGTGGATCGTCTGCACCAGTTCCTCCGCGCTGGCGCGTCGCTTCAGATCGAGTTGCAGTTTTTCGAGGGCGGCTTGCGCCTTCGCGCGCGTGCGCTCGAAAGCCATGTCGCCGAGTTCGGTCAGCGTGGGCGGGACGCTGCCACGGACTTCCACCGCGAGGTTTTTAAGAATCCGACGTTCACCAATCGCGACGCGGCCATACCACCACTTGCTGCGCGGATAACGTAGTTCCAATGCCATGACGTTGCTCTCCTGGTTGCGTTGAGGTTTGTGACCTCGTGCAACTGCGGGCAACGGGCAGCACCTCCCGAAATCGCGGTAGCCAAACATTACGCCAAACATGCCCCCAAAGTGGGGTTAACTGCTTGAGAGTGCTGGCGGTCGAAGTTGCCCTCATAACCTGAAGGTCGTTGGTTCAAATCCAACCCCTGCACCCATGAAGGCCGGTTCCGCAAGGATCCGGCCTTCGCCATTTTGCGCTGATGGTCCAACGCGGCTCACACCTTGCCGCGCGGAAGCAAGGCCTTGGCTTCTGGCGCGACGGACTCAGCGCGAAGCCGCGGCTGCGCCGTGCGCTGCGACCAGGAGGACGAGTTCGTGCAGCGAACGAATGTAGTGGCGCGCGTTGTCGCCGCGCGCGACGCCGGGGCGCAGGATCTGTAGCGCCACGCGACGATGCATTTTTCGTGAGACACAGAAGCGCGGGCGCGGCTCGATTCGGTCAGGCTCACGGGCGGGACGCCCGTGCCACGTAGTCCGAGCGTTCGCCTATTTCTGGCGAGCGATATGCGCCTCCGGGAACCCTGAGCCGTCGCCGCTCTACCGCGAGCGATTCCGGACTCAGGTAAGATAAAGCAGCTTCGAAGCGAACTCCGGATCGCTGGTCAGCTGCACGCCGAGCTTGCGGAGTCCGGCGGCGTCGCCGGGGCTCGGGATGTGCGTGAGGTGCACGTCGCAGCCGCTGAGTTCCTTGAGCTGCTCGATCGCCGCGCTGGCCGCCGGATTCATCGTCGCACTGATGCTGAGCGCGATGAGCGTCTCCTCGAGGTCGAGGCTCATCACGTTTCGCTTGAGCACGTTTTTCTTAAAGTGCGCGAGCGACGTCGTGATGATGGGCGGCAACAGGTGCAGGTTGTCGGGGATGTCGGCGAGCAGCTTCGCGGCGTTCAGCACGAGGCTCGCGGCGGCGTGCATGTGCGGCGAGTTTTTGCCGGTCACGATGCGGCCGTCCTTCAACTCGAGCGCGGCGGCGCAGCAGATGCCGTCGCGGCCCTTGCCGGCCTCCTGGCCGAGCCGCGCCGCTTCGTGCGCATGCGCGACGACTTGCCGGTCCTTCGGCGAGAGACCCTGGGCGTTCATCAACATCTCGACGCGCTGTACCGTCTCCTTGTCGACGAGCCCCATGGCGTATTCGCACGCGTAGCTGTAGTAGCGACGGATGATCTCCTGCTTGCTGGCTTCGCGGCAGGCCGCGTCGTCGACGATGCCAAAGCCGGCGCGATTCACGCCCATGTCAGTGGGTGATTTGTAGAACGACGGCTCCCCCGTGATCCGTTCGACGATCCGTCGCAGGAGGGGAAACGCCTCGAGGTCGCGGTTGTAGTTCACCGCTTGCTGGCCATAGGCCTCGAGGTGAAAGTGGTCGATGAGGTTGACGTCCTTCAGCTCGGCCGTGGCGGCCTCGTAGGCGACGTTCACCTCGTGCTTCAGCGGGAGATTCCAAATCGGGAAAGTTTCAAATTTCGCGTAGTGCGCGCGCACGCCGCGCTTGTGCTCGTGATAGAGCTGGCTGAGGCACGTCGCGAGTTTGCCACTGCCGGGCCCGGGGCCGGTGACGACGACGATCGGCCGCTCGGTCTCGATGGCCGGGTTCGCGCCGTAGCCGGCTTCGCTGACGATCGTGTCGACGTCCGCGGGGTAGCCGCGCGTGGGCCGGTGCGTGTAGACGCGCACGCCGCGGCGTTCGAGCCGGTTCTTGAACGCGACGGCGGCGGGCTGTTCGTCAAACCGCGTGATGACGACCGCACGCACAATGACGTTCCACTCGCGCAGGTCATCGATCGTCTTGAGCGTATCGGTGTCGTAGGTGATCCCGAAGTCGGCGCGCATCTTTTTCTTTTCGATGTCGCCGGCGTAGATGCAGATCACGACCTCCGCCTGATCGCGCAGCTTCTGGAGGAGCTGCATCTTCACATTGGGTGCGAACCCCGGCAGCACGCGGGAGGCGTGATAGTCGAAGAGCAGTTTGCCGCCGAACTCGAGGTAGAGCTTGCTGTCGAAGCCCTTCACCCGCTCGAGAATCGCGGCGCTCTGCTGTTCCAGATAACGTTCGTTGTCGAAGCCAATGCGCGGAGCCATGGATTGGGCATCATTTGCGCAGGTCACCGGACCGGCCACAATGCAGAAACGGCCGCAACCATGCGGCGCGCGTTTCGCTTTCCCGACAGTGGCGAGACGCCCATGCACGTGGCACGGGCGTCTCGCCCGTGGCTTTGCAGGAGATCGAGATGCGTCCGGAGCGACACTCCGCCGTGCGCGAATCACTCGACGGTGGTCACCTTGGACGCGCGCGCGAACTGGCCCGCCTCGCGGCCGCCGAGTGCAGCGAGCGCAACCGTCATCATCTGGACGGGCAGGATCTCGAGCAGCGGGAGCGCGGGCGCTGCGTGCGCCGGCAGTCGAAACGCCGGCTGCGCGCTATCGACGCCGCACCACCACGCGTGAGCGCCCGCCGCGCAGCATTCGCGCCACAGGCGGCGGTTCAGTTCGAGCGTCAGGGCCTCGCCCGCGAACACCACGACCTGCGTCGCCGGTCCGAGCAGTTCGAGGGGACCGTGCCGGAACGCGGCACAGCTCGAGCTCTCGGCGGGACAACGCGCGGCCTCCTTCATGATCAGTCCGGCGGTGTCGGCGGCGGCGAGTGAAACGCCGCGACCGAGGAAAAACGTCGCGCGCTCGCGCCCGAGCAACGCTGCGAGACTGCCAACATGCTCGCGCCACTGAACGAGATAGTCGCCCATCGCATTCGCGGCGTCGCGCAGTTCCGCGGCGGCGTCCTCCCAACGATCCGGTGCGGTCAGCGCGAACTCAAGCCAGCTCAACGCGACCAGACTCGCGACATAGGTTTTGCACGCGACGGTGGCTTCCAATCCCGCTGCGAGGGGCACGCACGCGTCGGCGGCGCGAGCGAGCACGCTGTCAGGCGTGTTCGTGACACCGATGACCGGCGCTCGTCCGCGATTCAGCTCGAGCAGCCGGATTATTTCCGCACTGGCGCCGCTCTGGCTGACGGCTACGACGAGCGTCTCCGGCGTGAGCCAGCCGGGCTGGTGATGCACCAATTCGGACGTTTCCACGCGCACGACCGTGCGGCCGGCTCGCACCCACTGAAGCTGAAGCGGGTGGAGCGCGGTGTAGCTGGATCCCATTCCGGTCAGCACCACGCGCTGCAGCTGGCCGCTCGTGAACGCGGCGCGGAACCGCGCCAGGTCCGGCCCGTGGTTCAAGGCGGTCAACGTGGCGGTCACGGCGGCGGGCTGGGCAAGAAGATCGCGCAGGTAAGCGCCTTCGATGACGGCGGGCTTCATCGTTCTCGACGCTAGCGGCCGCCGCGCGAAAGGGAATCACCATGCTCGCACGAAAAAAAAGGCCGCTCCGATCGGAGCGGCCTGGTGGAAGGGAGTGAGCAGGAGCGCTCAGACCGCGACCGGACTGCGCGTCGCGCGGAAGCGGCGGTAGCCGATCAGGCCGACGAGTAGAGCAGCGCCGCACGCGGCATAGGTGGACGGCTCGGGTACGGGGGTGAACGTCACCGTGATGTCGCCTTTCTGGATCGTGCCGTTCTCGGCGATCGGGAACTCGCTCGGGTCAACGTTCACGTGGAACTGCACGAGCGTGTTCTGGATTTTCACCGGCGCGGGCTGGTTAAACGTCACGGCGAACGTATCGGGCACCGCGCCCGGACGATTGGGCGTGTGATCGATATGGAAGGTGATCGTGCTGAGCACCAGTTGCTGCATCTCCGGAGAGTTGAGCTCGAGGCCAAGATTGAACTGGGCCGTGGGCGCGCCCGAGCCAAGTTCCGTCACGCCGTTGGTGATGTTGAACAGCCCCACCTGGATCGGCTCACCGGACCCCACGTCGCTGAACGTCGCGTTCTGGAACTCGATGCGCGATTGCGTCGAGCCCGTCGTGGCGATGCCAGTCTGGAACGTGGCTGAACTGCCGTCGCCGGCGTTCGTCACAGTGGTGTTGGCCTCCGACAAGTCTTGAAACGAGCCGGTGGTGTGGCCGCTCAGCAGAAGCTGGGCGTTGGCGGCCGCGGCTGTCAGCACAAGCCCCAAGGCCAGTGCGGATGTTGCGCGAATGCGGTTAAGCATGTTATTTCCTCGGTTTATGGTTGAGCACGCCGGCTCGGATGAACTGGCGTGGAAGTGGACTTAGAACGGCAACATGCGCCCGGGTTTCGGCGCCTCAAGCGATGAGCCCGCCGAAACGCCCGGAATGGTGGTCGGAACTCACGCCATGCCGGGGTGGGGGCGATTTCTCCATGGCGCGCGGAGTTCGGCGGCGCGCGCGGCGGAATTTGTCGCAACCTTCTCGCCGCGAACGGCGCGCCGCGCGCGAGCAGAAGAACGCGCGAAAAATGACAGCGCCCGTTTGACCGGTGGTGAGCGCACCCCCAGTCTGCTGCCGTGCTTGCGAACGCGTTTGAGTGCCTGCAAAAGCTGACGCTGCCAGACCGCTGGCAGGCGCTGGCACTCGCGGGTTTGCGTGCGGGGCGCGACGTGATCGTCGATGCGCCGACGGGCGCTGGCAAAACGTACGTGTTCGAGCGCTGGGTGGAACAAAGCAGCTCGGGCAAGCGTGCGCTGTTCACCGTGCCGACGCGCGCGCTGGCGAACGACAAATACGCGGAGTGGCGCAGCCGCGGCTGGCGCGTCGGCATCATGACCGGCGACTTGTGTGTCGATCCCGAAGCACCGGTGATTGTGGCGACGCTCGAGGCCGTGCAAGGCTCGGTGGTGGGTGCGCGCGCAGCAGCGCAGGGTCCGCGCTCGCGGGCGAAAGATCGCGGCGAGCCGTTTCATCTGCTCGTGATCGACGAGTATCACTGGATCGCGGATCCTCATCGCGGCAACCACTACGAAGGCGTCCTGCTTTCGGTGCCGCCGGAGTTGCAGCTGCTCTTGCTCTCCGGCGCGGTTGCCAACCCCGGTGACGTCGCCGCCTGGCTGAATCGGCTCGGTCGCAATGCCGAGGTCGTGCAGCATCGCGAACGTCCCGTGCAACTGGAGGAAGTGGACGTGGACGACCTGGTGCACGGGCTGCCGCGCGTGATCGAAGGCTACTGGTCGAAACGCGTGGCCGGCGCGCTGCGCGAGGGACTCGGGCCGGTGCTGGTGTTTGCGCCGCACCGCCGCGACGCCGAACGGCTGGCGCGGCAGTTTGCACGCGAGCTGCCGCTGGCCGATCCGCTGACGTTGACGCCGGAGCAGGAACAACTGTGCGGCCCCACGCTGAGCAAGATGCTGCGCGCGCGCGTCGCTTACCACCATAGCGGACTGAGTTACGCGCAACGGGCGGGCTTGATCGAACCGCTCGCGAAAGCGGGCCAGCTGCGCGCGGTCGTGGCGACGCTCGGGCTGAGCGCCGGAATCAACTTTTCGCTGCGGTCGGTGTTGATCACCGCGAGCAGTTATCGTCACGAGCAATTGGATCACGAGATCGCACCACATGAGTTGCTGCAGATGATCGGGCGCGCCGGCCGGCGTGGTCTGGATGAGGCGGGCTTCGTGCTCGTGAGCAGTGGCACGCCGCGTATGCGACGCGCAGAGCCGCTGCGCTTGAAGCGCGCGAACGCGCTGCCGTGGGCGTTTTTCCTGCGCCAACTGCGCGCCGGCCGTGATGCCGCCGAACTGGCGGCGACCGAGGCGGCGCGGTTTTTCGCGGAAGGCCGGATCGCGCTCGGCGCCGATCATACGGCCCGGCTGCCGCTGGCGCGGTTGCCGTGCGGCGAGTTGACCGACACCGGCCGCGCGCGCGTCGTGCGCCGCGAGCGGAATCCTTTTGCGGGTTGCAACACCTGTTCATTGCGCAGCGCCTGCCTCGCGCTCACGCCGCAGCCGACGCTGCTCTGGCAGTGGCAACGCACGGGCGTGCTCGACCGGCAGTTGCGGCTCACGGTGCGCGGCGAGATCGTGTCGGCGTTCCTCGGGCCGGAAGGGCTGGCGCTCGCCGCGGCGCTGGAGAATCGCCGCTATCCGCTGGACGATCTGATGTTCGACGCGGCGAACCTGTTTGCGGGCGAACGATTCTGCGGCACGAATCCGCGGTGGCTCGGCCGCTTGGCGGCGGAGTGCACGCGCGCCTACCGGCGGTTGACCATCGATGGCTGGCTGCAGGAAGGCCTGCCGGTGAACTACGGCTCGGGCGCCAGTGAAGCGGTGCGCGCGCTGGTGGAGCAACGCGCGCGCACGCGCGAAGTGCTCGATGCGGTGGAAACCGCCGGCCGCGGGGATCTCGACCGGCTGTTGACGGAGTGGCGCAGCCTGCTCCGACAAGCGGCGGCCGCGGGGCCGCTCGAAGGCGATGGCGCGCCGATGACCGGCCGCGATCAGTTCATTGCGGAACGCTGGGAGGAGTTTCGGTTGATGGCGCGAAGCTGGCTCGACCAAACGCGCCACGAAGCGCTGCCCGAGCTTCCGCCTTTGACGCCGGACCAGCGCCGGCCGGTGAATCACAGCGTGCTGCGCGCGCGTCGGCCGCAACCGCCCGGGCGGGCGGAACCGTCGCGCACGTTGCAGACCGCGGCCCGCTGAGCCATGCCGCCGCGACGCCGCGACGCGAGCGCGCGCGGCCGAAGCGGGTGCAGATTGCAAGATTGGCGGAAGCCGCCTCGGCACATTGCAACTGGCGCGCGCGGGGCACGGCAGAGCTTCCCGCGCGCCTCGAGTTTTTTGGAAACTCCCGCGCAACGGCTTAGCGTGCGAACGCAGTCTGGCGGCGCGCAGGTATGGTCAGTGCTTAGTAGGCCCGGTCCAGCGGAGGTTGAACATCGATGCCCATGAACCCATCCAACTTTCCCAATCCTACCCCAACCGGCGGCGCGTCTACGAGTGGCGGCGCGGCCGATCCGGCGAACGAGCGAGGCACGTCAAAGGTGGCGCAGAGCGCACGCGAAGCCGCGGCCAAGGTAAAATCCGTGGCGACTGACACGGCGCACCGTGCGGCGGAAACCGCGCACGCGGTGGCCGCCGAAAAGAAGGACGAAGCGGCGGAGCGGGTCGACAGCTACGGCCGTGCGATTCACGAGTCGGCCAAATCGCTCGAGGAGCAGGATCCCAACGTCGCCTGGCTCACGCACCGCGCGGCGGATCGGCTGCAGAGTCTCGCGAACTACGTGCGCGAACGCGACTATCCTGCTCTGCGTGCCGACGCCGAGAATTTCGCCCGCCGGCACCCGGCGGCGTTTTTTGGCGGCGCGTGCATTGCCGGGTTCATCCTCGGCAGCGTGCTGAAGGCCTCTGGCCGGAAGTTGGCTGAATCCACCGGCGAGTCCGATTCGTTTCAAACCGGCTACGATCCCGACCGCGAGACGCGTGGCGAGGAGTCCATGGCCGATGCACCCTCCGCACCGGCGGCAATGATCTGATCGGGAGGACCCATGAGCACCGACAATCCTACGGGTAGCACGCTCGCGAGCCTGTTGCGCGATTTGCGCGACGAAGCGGCGACGCTTGTTCGGCAGCAAGCGGCCTTGGCCAAGACGGAGCTGAAGGAAAACCTCGGTCGGCTCGGCAGCCACGTGGCGCAAATTGCGATCGGCGGCCTGGTGGCCTTCACGGGCGTGATCGTGTTGCTCATCGGGCTCGGCCTGTTGATCGGTCTCGTGCTGGCGCGAGCCGGCCTGGATGAAGACACCGCGCGGTGGCTGGGCACGACGCTCGTCGGCCTTGTGGTCGCGGTCGTCGGCTGGGCGATGCTCAATCGCGCGCGCAAGGCGCTCGCTGACGATCCGCTGATGCCGCGGCAAACCATTCAAACCCTCAAAGAGGACCAGCAGTGGGTCCAAGACAAACTCCATCACCCCCATGAATCCACAACCTGAACTTCAGTCCGACGCGCTGCGTTCGGAAATCGACAGCACCCGCGAACGCATGGACGAGACGATCGATGCGCTCGGCAACCGGCTGCAGGGCCGCCATCTCCTCGACGAAGTGATCGGGTTTTTCCGCGGCCGCAGTGACAACAGCGAACGCCCGGCCGTGGGCGAGCGGCTGGCCCACTCCGCCGAGAATGCACTGCATTCCGTCGTCAACACGGTGAAGGCGCATCCCGTGCCGACATTGATGATTGGTGCGGGGCTGGCCTTCCTCGTGTACGAAGCGCGCTCCCGGCGCCGGCACGACGGCATGAACGACGACGCCCCGGACTCGAGCACGCGCTATCTGGAAGACAGCATCGGCACGTACCCGGAGGGGTTTGCACCCACCGGGGAAACGGGCGAGGACACCGGCGGCTTGGGCGACAAGGCCTCGACGGTGGCGGGCCAGGCGAAGGAAAAACTCTCCCAGTTGGGAGACAAGGCGCGCCACCAGATGGCCACGGTACGCGAACGCGGCCGCGAGAAACTGGATACGGCGCGCGAGAAGCTCGGCCGAATGACCGCAGGCGTGCAGGCCCGCAGCCAGGAACTTTACGCCACAACCCGGCAGCGAGTGGTGACGACCGCCGATCAGCATCCGCTCGAAGTCGCGCTTGGCTGCTTCGCCGCCGGCGTGATCATCGGGCTCGCCCTGCCGACGCCCGCCGTGGTGAACCGGAAACTCGGGCCGCGCGTTGATCAACTGCGTGATCGCACCCGCGCCGCCGGCTCGGAATTGCTCGAGAAAGGCAAACGCGTCGTCGAAGCGGCCACGCACGCTGCCAAGGTCGAAGCCAAGACGCAGGGCCTATCGGTGGCGAAGCTGCGCGGGGAGGGCGGTCGCGCGCCGGAAGAAAATGCCAATGCGGCCGGTGGCTCCTCGACGAGCAACGAGTCTGTTGCGCCCGGCGCTTCGGGCATCACCCCCGCCATTTAATTCAGGACTCATGGGAAATCAGGAGCGGGCCAGCGCCCGCTCCTGATTTATTTACGCGTATGAGCACGACGAAGCCAGAGACCTCAAGCCGCGCCAGCCACCGGCGCGGGCAGACCGCGCGCGGCCGGCGGGCGGACGCCCCCGGCGACCTCCCCGCGCCGGGATGGCGCGATGTTTTGCTTAGAACCAAGAATGAACTCGCGAAAGACAATCTCTCGATCGTCGCCGCGGGGGTGGCATTCTATTGCTTCATGGCGTTCGTGCCGATGCTGGGCGCCATCGTGTCGACCTATGGCCTGGTCGCCGATCCCGTGCAGGTGAGCGAGCACGCCGAGGCGCTGGCGCAGGTGGTGCCGGCTGAGGTGATGCCTTTGCTGCGCGAACAGATGCAACGGCTCACGTCCGCGGGTGAGGCAGCCGGCATCGGCGCGCTGGTCAGTTTGCTCCTCGCGGTGTATGCCAGCGCCAAGGCCACCAAGGCGTTGATCACGGGATTGAACATCGCCTACGACGAAGAGGAGCGTCGGGGATTCGTGCGGCTGCAAGCGGTGGCCCTTGCGCTCACGCTGGGCGCGGTGCTCGGCGCGGTGCTGGCGCTCGGACTGGTGGCGGTACTGCCATCCGTGGCCGGACATTTGGGTTGGTCGGACGCGGCGGGGACGGCGGTGAACTGGCTGCGATGGCCGCTGCTCGTGGGTGGGTTCATGCTCGGACTCGGAGTGCTGTACCGGTTCGGACCAAGCCGGAATCCGCCGCAATGGCGATGGTTGAGCGCGGGAGCGGTCGTGGCCACGGGCTTGTGGATCGTGGCGTCGCTCGGGTTTTCGTTTTATGTGAGCACCCTCGGCAATTACGAGAAAACCTACGGTTCGCTGGGAGCGCTGGTGGTGTTTCTGCTTTGGCTGTATCTGACCGGGTATGTGGTTTTGCTCGGCGCCGAACTGAATGCCGAAATGGAACGTCAGACGGAGAAGGACACGACTGCGGGCGAGCCGAAACCGCTCGGCCAGCGCGATGCCTATTCGGCGGACACGGTCGGGCCCACGCCCGAATAGCCGCACGGTTTGGGGAGCGCGCGGGGGAGGATGTAGGTCCATACTAAAGTTGGACAGAAAGCGCTTTTGCTCCGGCCATCGCCGTGCGGATGATCCGCGCCGACTGGAGCGGCCTACCACCGGCCACTCCGGATCCGCCCACTCCTCCCAAGCTACCCTCGCAGAAGCGCGGCCATTGCAGACGGCAAGGACGCGCTGCTGTGTTTTGCGTGCGATCTGGCGAAAGGCCGCGCGCTTTGACCAAGGCCGACGTATCCAGTGAGACGGCTGGACGCGTTCATGCGACGCGCGGGCGCCAGCAAGGTGACGCGGTCGCTCGATGGGCGTGCCGCAGACGATAAAGCGATCTTCCAGCGGGCAGCGGAATGGGCGCCGCCCGCTGAAACGGCGGTCGGTTGCGCGCGCGAGCGGCATCGCTCTTTCCTCTAAAGATCCGTGGCCTCGCACCGTAATCGCTCACATCGTCCACCGCGCCGGCAAGCGCTGTCGCGCTATTGTCGGCGGCGTTTTCACGTGGTCTGATCACGGCATCCCATCTCGATTTTATGAACAAGACATCAACGCGTCGTCGCCTCGGATGGCTGTGGTTGCTCGTAGCGTGCGCCTGCCTGAGTGCCTTCACCCCGCAAGCGCAAGCCACCGTAGGGGACGAGCGGTTCGCGACGTTTGCACCGGCGCCAGGCGCATTTCCGCTGGTGCACGAAGGTCGCGCGGCGACGCTGCTCGTCGACAGCCAGGATCACGCGGGCGTGTGGCGGGTCGCGGGCGACCTGCAGGCGGACATCGCGCGCGTGAGCGGCGTCAAAGCCGATCTGCGCCGCGACGACTGGAACGCGCGCCCGGCCGCCGTGATCATTGGCACGATCGGCAAGAGCCGGATGATTGATCAGCTGGTGCGGGAAAAGAAAATCGATGGGACACGGATTGCCGGAAAATGGGAGGCGTTTCTCGTGCAGGTCGTCGCGGCGCCGCTGCCCGGGATCGACCAGGCGCTCGTGATCACCGGCAGCGACAAGCGGGGCACGATTTATGGCGTCTACAGTGTCTCCGAGCAGATCGGCGTTTCGCCGTGGTATTGGTGGGCCGACGTGCCGGTGCAGAAACACGCGTCGGTGTTCATCCGGCCGGTTCGGCACATCAACGAGGGTCCGGCGGTGCAGTATCGCGGGATCTTCCTCAATGACGAGGCGCCCGCGCTGACCGGCTGGGTTTACGAGAAGTTCGGCAAGTTCGACCACACGTTTTATCAGCACGTGTTCGAGCTGATCCTGCGGCTCCGGGGCAACTACCTCTGGCCGGCGATGTGGCAGCCGCGGGCGTTCAACGACGACGATCCGCTCAACCCACAGCTGGCCGACGAGTATGGCATCGTCATGGGCACGTCGCACCACGAGCCGCTGATGCGCGCGCACGCGGAGTGGGACCGTTACGGGAAGGGCCCTTGGAACTACGAAAAGAACATCGCGGTGCTGCGCGAGTTCTGGCGCGGCGGGCTGGAACGCGTGAAGGATAAGGAGAAGATCATCTCCATCGGCATGCGCGGCGATGGCGACGAGCCGATGTCGGAACAGGAAAACGTCGCGCTGCTCGAACGGATCGTGGCGGATCAGCGGCAGATCATCGGCGACGTGATGGGCCAAAAGCCACAGGACGTTCCGCAGCTCTGGGCGCTCTACAAGGAAGTGCAGGGGTACTACGAGCGCGGGATGCGCGTGCCGGACGACGTGATCCTGCTTTGGTGCGACGACAATTGGGGCAACATTCGCCGACTGCCGACACCGGAGGAACAAAAGCGGGCCGGCGGCGCAGGCATCTATTACCACTTCGATTACGTGGGCGGACCGCGAAACTACAAATGGCTGAACACCATTCCGCTCACCAAAATTTGGGAGCAGATGCACCTCGCGTGGACGTACCAGGCCAACCGGATCTGGATCGTGAACGTGGGCGACCTGAAGCCGATGGAGTTCCCGATCGAGTTCTTCCTCGACTATGCGTGGAACCCGAGCCGCTGGCCCTACGAGCAGCTGCCGGCGTACACGCAGACCTGGGCGGCGCGCGAGTTCGGGGCGGAGCACGCGGCGGAAGTGGCCGCGCTGATCGACGGCTACACGAAACTCAACGGCCGGCGAAAGCCGGAGATGCTCGCGCCGGACACATTGAGCATGGTGAACTACCGCGAGGCCGAGCGCGTGCTGACGGAATGGCGTGATCTGACCGCCCGAGCGGAGCAGCTCAACCTAGCACTGCCAGCGGAGTCGCGTGATGCGTTCTACCAGCTCGTGCTTTATCCCGTGAAGGCGAGCGGAGTGGTGCAGGAAATCCAGGTGGCCGCAGGCCTGAACCGGCTCTACGCGCTGCAAGGGCGCGCGGCAGCCAACGCGCAGTCGGCCCGCGTGCGCGAGCTCTTCGACCTCGATCAGAAGCTGGTCGACGATTACCACGAGCTCGGTGGTGGCCGCTGGAATCATATGATGGACCAGAGCAACATGGGCTACACTTACTGGCAGACGCCCAACCTCGAGGTGGCGCCCGCCGTCAGCGAAGTCCGGCCCTACGCCGAGGCGTCTCCGGCGATCGCGATCGAAGGTTCAGAAAAATCGTGGTCCTCGTACGGGGCCGGTCGCGCCGTGCTGCCTCCCCTGCACGTGGTGGCCGGCGGCACGCGCTGGATCGAGGTGTTCAATCGTGGACTGAAACCTTTCGAGTACAAAGTCAGCGCGGATCAGTCGTGGGTCACGCTCACGCCTGCGAGCGGTGAGGTGACTGACCTGGTACGCGTCGAGGTCGGTGTAGACTGGAAAGCCGCGCCGCGCGGCGATGCCAAGGCGACGCTCACCGTCGTGGCGAACAGCGAGACATTTGCGGTCGATCTGCCGGTGGAGAATCCCGATCTCACGGGCGTGAACGGATTTCTCGAGTCGGACCGCCACATTGCGATCGAAGCGCCGCATTTTGCGCGGGCGATCGGCGCGGGCGAGATCCAGTGGAAGACGCTGCCGGATTTCGGCCGCACGCTGGGCGGCGTGACGGTGATGCCGGTCACGGCTGCGAAGCAGGCGCCGGGCGGCAACTCGCCGCGGCTCGAATACGACGTAGTGACGAGCTCCCTTGGTGAGGTCACCGTGGAGCTGCACTGCGCGCCCTCGCTGGATTTCCAGCCGGGCTACGGGCTGCAGTTCGCCGTTTCCTTCGATGATGAGCAGCCCCAGGTGGTGAATCTCGACACGTGGGCGACGCTGCAGACTTGGGAAAAGGCCGTAGGCGACGGCGTGCGCAAGGTCACCACCCGGCACAAGCTGGAGACACGCGGTCAGCACGTGCTGAAGTTCTGGATGATCACTCCCGGCGTGGTGCTCGAGCGCGTGATCATCGATGCCGGCGGGGTGCGGCCGAGCTATCTTGGGCCGGTCGAGAGCCCGCGGGTGGGCGAGCCAGTGCAGTAGGAAAGCGCAGATTCCGATAGGTCCTATGCGATGCATACGACCTATGGGAGTCGGATAAACGACGGCCGCAGACCGCGATTGCCTCGGCGCGCGAGTCGCATTCGCTCTCGACGTCAACTGTTCACCATGAACCTCCGTCACCTCGCCCGGCTGGCGCAGCTTTCGCCTTCGGCCGTCTCGCTGGCCCTGCGCGACAGCCCGAAGATTTCCGTGGCGACGCGGAAGCTCGTGCGCGAGCTGGCGGACAAGACCGGCTATCGCCCGGACGCCAAGGTGGTCGCAATGATGACCCACCTGCGCAAGCCGCGCGCCGTGCGGCAGCAGGCCTGTTTCGGGGTGGTGTCGTTCTACAACCACCCGCGGCCGTGGGAGACCTCGAAGCATCTCACGCGGATCTACGAGGGGATGCAGAAGCGCGCGACCGAGCTCGGCTATCGGCTCGAGCCGTTGTGGCTGCGCGCGCCGGGAATGACCTACCGGCGGTTTCGCACGATCCTCGACGCCCGTGGAATCGAAGGGCTGCTGTGCTTCGGCAGTCCGGATCTCGAACAGGACTTTCCCGAGGAGCTGGATTCCTACGCGATCGTGACCGTCGGCCTTAGCATCCGGACGCGGCTGCACCGAATCACGAGCCATTTCTACAATGACACCATGCACGTGCTGAACCGCCTGCACGCGCTGGGCTACCGCCGGCCTGGTCTTGTCGTGGGCCGGTACGAGGAGGCACGGAGCGGCCACGCGCATACGTCCGCGTATCTCGGCTGGTGCGAACATCGGCTCGGGCCGGGGCAGTCGCTGCCGGTGCATCTGGTGGAGCACGTCGACGCGAAGCCGCTGTTGGAATGGCTGCGCCGGCAGCGGCCGGACGTGCTGGTGTTTGTTCACCTCTACGACGTACTGCCCGAACTGCGCGCGGTGCTGCGCAAAAACGAGCTGAGCGTGCCGCAGCAGCTCGGGGTGGCGGCGCTGAGCCAGTTTCTCGAAGGCTCGGGCTTTTCGGGACTGCAGCAGAACCAGCCGTTAATGGGCGCGTGGGCGGTGGAGCTGCTGGCGGCGCGCATCGCGAACCACGACCTCGGCATCCCGGCGAATCCTCGGATCGAGATGGTCGAGAGCCACTGGGTCGAGAATCACTCGCTGCGAAGCCAATTGTCGGTCAACAGTTGATCACCTTTGCGTTGGTCAACCTGCGTCGTCCGTCCACCTTTCTTCGTTCCCCCATGAAACTCGGCCTCGGGCTTTATCGCCACATGCTGACGCGTGAGAATTTTCTGTTCGCGCGCCAAGCGGGTGCGACGCACATCGTCGCCCATCTCGTCGACTATTTTCGCGGCGGCGCGACCAAGTCGCGCGACGACCAACCCACCGGCACCGATCGCGGTTGGGGCCTCGCGGGCGATCCCGCGAAGCTGTGGACGCTCGAGGAACTCGTCGCCCTGCGACGCGACGTCGAGGCGGCCGGGCTGAAGCTCGAGGCGATCGAGAACTTCGATCCGGCGCACTGGCACGACGTGCTGCTCGATGGTCCGCGCCGCGCCGAGCACATCGAGAACGTGAAGACGATTCTCCGCCGGTTGGGTGAGGCCGGAATTCCGATCATGGGCTACAACTTCAGCATCGCCGGCGTGGCGGGACGGACCACCGGACCCTACGCGCGTGGTGGGGCGCCGTCGGTCGGTATGGAGGGCCCGTACGATCTTCCCATGCCCAACGGGATGGTCTGGAACATGATTTACGACGAGAACGCGCCGCAGGGCACGCTTGCGTCGATCACGCACGAGGAACTCTGGCGGCGCTGCCGGGCGTTTCTCGACGAGGTGCTGCCGGTGGCGGAGGAAGCGGGCGTGAAGCTCGCCGCGCATCCCGACGACCCGCCGATGCCAACCGTGCGCGGCCAGCCGCGCCTGGTTTACCAGCCGCAGCTCTACCAAAAGCTGCTCGACCTGAATCCGAGTCCGGCGAACACGTTGGAATTCTGCATCGGTTCGCTCGCGGAGATGGCCGAGGGTGACATTTACGAGATCGTCGACATCTACAGCCGGACGGGGCGGCTCGGCTACGTCCATTTCCGCAACATCACCGGCAAGGTGCCAACCTACAAGGAGACCTTCATCGACGACGGCGACGTCGACATGCTGCGCGTGCTGGAAATCCTGCGACGCAACGGATTCGACGGCGTGCTGATTCCCGATCATACGCCCGCGATGAGCTGCGCGGCGCCGTGGCACGCCGGGATGGCGTTCGCGATGGGTTACATGAAGGGGGCAATGAGGGCGCTGGGGATTTCGTGATGACGGCGAAACGAACGCTGCTGAGTTTGGCGGTAGGGCCGGCGCTTGCCGCCGGCCGCCGGCGAGCGGCGGCCCTACGGAAAGCCCGCTGATGAGCGTCCAACTGCACGTCAACCATCGCACATGCGACGCGCCGGCGGGCGGGTCGCTGTTCGATTACGCGACGAGCGTGGGCGTGCAGGTTCCGACCTCGTGCAACAAGCAGGGCCGCTGCAAGGAGTGCGTGGTCGAAGTCACGGAGGGCATGGAGCGGCTGTCGGAGCGCGTGCCAGCAGAGCAGCATCTCAAGGGCGCGTTTCGGCTGTCCTGCTGCACGCGAGTGATCGCGGACGAGGGCACGGTGCGCTGCCACACGATGCGGCGCGGCGAGATGCGAATCGAGAAGCACGCCTTCGCGTTGCCGGTGCAGCGTCAGGCCTGGCAGCTCGATCCGGCGGTCACGCGCGACGGAGAGCGAATCCTGTTGGACGGCCAGGAAATTGCGCGGAGCCCTGGGGCGATGCACGGGCTCGCGATCGATCTCGGCACGACGACGGTCGTGATCCGGTTGCTGAACCTGGAGACCGGCGAGGTGATCGCCGATTCGTCGTTCGAGAATCCGCAGCGGTTCGGCGGCTCCGACGTGATGGCGCGGATCCAATACGACACCGAAGATCGCACGAAGACGCTGCAGCGCACGCTGGTCGGCTATCTCAGCCACGCGATCCAGGAATTGCCGGTCGATCCGCAGTCGATCTACGAGGTGGTGCTCGCGGGCAACTCGACGATGCGGGACCTGTTTTTCCGGCTGTCGGTTTACTCGATCGGCCAGAGCCCGTATCGGTCGATCACCGAACTTGAACTCGCCGAGGGGAAGCGCGCGACCACCAGCCTCGCCGTCGAGGCGAAGCGGCTCGGGCTGCCGATCCATCCGAAGGCGCGCGTCTATGGTTTGCCGATCATCAGCGGTCACGTCGGTGCAGACGCGGCGGCGTGCATGCTGGCGGTCGATCTCGCGCACGAGGAGCGAACAGTGGCCATCATGGACATCGGCACGAACACCGAGCTGATCGTCGGCAACAAGCATCGCGTACTCGCGGCGTCGTGTCCGGCCGGTCCGGCGTTCGAGGGCGGACAAATCACGTTCGGCATGCCGGGATTGCCCGGCGCGATCGAGAAGGTCGCGATCGCGGAGGGCGGCGCGGTGCGTGTCGGCGTGATCGGAGACGGCGCGCCCGAGGGGCTCTGCGGCTCGGGGCTCGTGGATCTTTTGGGCGAGTTGCTGCGCACGGGCCGGATCAACGCGCTCGGGCGATTCGAGCACGGACCGGAGGAATTCGTCGTCGCGCAGGGAGCGGATCAGCCGGTCACCTTCAGCGAGGCGGACATCAACGCGCTCGCGCAGGCTAAAGGCGCGAACGTCGCCGGTCTGCAGATCGCGTTCGCGGAATACGGCATCAGGCCGGCCGATCTCGAGGTGTTCTATCTCGCGGGCGGATTTGGCCGGCACCTCAACATCGAATCGGCGAAGCGAATCGGGCTGATTCCGAACCTCCCGGCCGAGCGGATCCTGCAGGTCGGAAACGCGTCGGTAGAGGGCGCGTGCATTGCGCTGCTTTCCCGCACCAAACGCGCAGAGTTGGAGCAGCTCGTGCGGCGCGTCACGCATTGCCGGCTCGAGACGCATCCCGGCTTTTTCGATTTTTTCGTCGAGGGCTGTCAGTTCGGTCCCGTCGGTGGAGTGGAGGTGAGCGAACCATGAGCCAGCGACCTTCGCTCGACGCAGCGACCGCCGATACCCCGGCGCCGGCGGCTGGCGATGAACATCACCGGCGGTTTGAACTGTTGCAGGCGCAGCCACCGATCGACGTGGAGGAGGCGGAATACTGGCGGCTGCTCGGCTACCCGCCGGATCACGAGCCGAGTGATCGCGCGCTCGAACTCGCGGCTTGGGCCCGTCAATGGTATGCGGCGAACGGTCGCCCGTGGGTGTATCTCCGCGAAACGCGGCTGGAGCTGACACCGGAGGCGTTGCGGCTCGACGGTCAGGAATTTCGCTCGCAGCAGCTGCACGATCACCTGCGCGAAGCCGGAGCGAAGCGCGCCATGCTGGTGGCGGTCAGTGCAGGCCGCAGCTGCGAGGAACACGCGCGCCAGCTCTGGCAAGAGTCAAAGCCGGACGAGTATTTCTTCCTGGAGATGTTCGGCTCGGCCGTGGTCGAGCATCTGATGGCCACGATGAACGGCCGGATCTGTGACCTGGCGGAACGTGACGGGCTTGCGGCGATTCCGCACTACAGTCCCGGCTACACCGGCTGGGACGTCGCCGATCAGGTTCCGCTGTTCGAGCTGATCGGCCGCGGTATGGGTCAGCCGCTGCCGGAACCCTTCGAAGTGCTGGCGAGCGGAATGCTCCGGCCCAAGAAATCACTCATCGCCGTTGTCGGGCTTGTGCCACAGAGCGTGCAGGCCCGCGCGACGAACCGATGGATTCCGTGCGAGGCGTGCAGCCTTTCACCGTGCTCGTATCGGCGCCGACCCTATCGCCACGCACGGTCGAGTGCGGCACAGCGCGACGAAGCGCAAAACGAGCGCGCTGCTTCGGTCGCTCCGGCCGCGGCGCCTTTCCCTCCGAGCCCGCACTACTCCGTGAGCGAGCGCGCGCTGCAGAAATGGTCACGCGAGCGGGTAACGCTCGAGCGGCGCGCCGACGGCTCGTTGACCGCGCGATTCCGATTCGACGGCACCACGTGCTCAAACATGGGCCGGCCGCTGGCCTTCGACTACACGGTTGAACTCAGTCCCGAGGCCAGCGGACGCGTGATCCGGCGCACGGAGTGCACCCCGACCGCGGACGACGAAGGCCACCGGTTCATGTGCGCTTACCTCAACGACCCCGCCGCGCTGATGCAGGCCATCGCCACCGAGAAGCCGCTGCTCGGCCAGCCGCTCGATGCGGTGTTGCGCTGGTCGCGCGTCGCAGCGCCTTCGGGTTGCCACTGCACCGCGGCGAGCCGCGCCCACAAATGGGGTCTGGCGCTGGAGGCGATTCACTACACGCTGGCGCATCCCCCGCGCGACGGCGCGACAAGTCCGGGCCTTTCCCTTCCCCCACCATGATCAAACTCTGTGACCTCAACCCAGCCGCGAGGGAGAAGCTTCCTCCGGGCTTCCGCGACAAGTCTGGCATCGGCGTGCACTACGTGGACGCGTTCGTGGCGCCGATGAACACCGCGCTGCCCGACGGCACGCGCGTCTCGTGCAAACGCAAAGGCCTGCGCGTGACGCTGAAGGTCGGCACGAAGAAAGGTGACGGACTCATGCGCCGACTCGAAGTCAGCCGCGATCCGGTCGTGATGTTGCAGGCGGCATTGCAGGAGGCCGCCAAGGCTGCCGGCGTCGAGCTGCAGCTCACCGACACGGAAATCCTGCTCGCGCCCTGAGCGTTGCACCCGCGTCCCCGCTTTCGCCCACTTACCCTCCGACAAAACCCAAAGGACACCCCGCATGAAACCCGCACAATGGGAGACCTTCAAAAAAGCTGCCCGGCTGGAGAAGCTGGACCAAATTCCGATGGCCATGATCATCGACAGCCCGTGGATCCCGGGCTACGTCGGCGTCAGCCACATGGATTTCTTCCTGAATCCGGAAGTCTGGTTCCAATCGCATTGGAAGATTCACCAGGAGTATCCGGACATCATCTTCGTGCCGGGCTGGTGGATGGAATACGGCATGGCCGCCGAACCTTCGGTGATGGGTTCGAAGATCAAGTTCTGGCAGGACAACACGCCGAGTGAGTATCCGATGCTCTTCAACATCGAAGACGTCGAGAAGCTGCCGGAATACGAGGTCGAGAACGACGCGTTCATGGCGCTCACGCTGCAGCGGATTCGGATGCAGAAGCAGCGCGTGTTCGGCACCGGCGAGATCATGCCGATCGTCACCTCACGCGGGCCGATGTGCACCGCGGGCTTCGCGCGCGGCACGACGGAGCTGATGATTGACCTCGTCGAAAAACCCGAGTGGGCGCACAAGCTCCTCGATCTCTGCACGCGGCTCATCATCGACTGGCTGAAGGCGCAGGAGAAGGCGATCGGACGCGACGTCGAGGGCATCTTCCTCCTGGACGACATCGTCGGCTTCGTGAACGAGGAGCATTACCAGGAGTTCTGTCACCCGTATCTGAAGCGGATCTGCGATGCGTTTCCGAAGGACTGGGTCAAGATCTACCACAACGACGCGGAGGTACAGGCATGCCTCGATTACCTGCCGGACGTTGGGTTCAACGTGCTCAACTGGGGCAAGCAGACCGACATCGCCGAAGTGAAGGAGCGCGTCGGAAAGAGAATGTGCCTGATGGGCAACGTGAATCCGCTCGAGGTCGGCGTGCGCGGCACGCCGGAGGAGGTGCGCGCGGCGACGCTCGACGTGCTCGAGAAAGGCGGCAGCGAGGGCCGCGGGATGATTCTGTCGGTCGGCGGCGGCACGAGCCCCGGTATGCCCCGTGCCAACATCCTCGCGATGCAGGCCGCGTTGAAGGAATTCAACCAAGCTCATTTCGGCCGCGGCTGAGTCCGCGCGTCGCGTAGGGCCGGCGCTCGCCGCCGGCCGTGATCCCCCTTTGCGGCCGCCGGCAAGCGGCGGCCCTACGCAAACCCAAAGCACCCACCCAACTCCCTTTCCCCCATGCCAGACTATGCGTTGATGAATCAGTGCCTCTACGAGGGCAAAGCCAAGGACGTCGAACAGATGACCAAGGACGCCCTCGCGGCAGGCCGCAGTGTGAAGGAAGTCCTCGAAGAAGGCCTCATCGCCGGGATGAGCGTCGTCGGCGAGGACTTTAAGCACAACATCCTCTACGTCCCGGAAGTGCTCATTGCCGCGCGCGCGATGAAAGCGGGCATGGCGGTGCTGAAGCCCCTGCTCACTGCGGGCGGCCAGTCGAGCTCCACCGGCCGGCTGCTCATGGGCACGGTGCGAGGCGATCTCCACGACATCGGCAAGAACCTCGTGTGCATGATGGCCGAGGGCGCCGGCTTCCAGGTGAAGGACATCGGCGTCGACCAGAGTATCGAGAAATTCATGGCGGCGGCGGATGAATTCAAACCCGACGTCATCGGCATGAGCGCGCTGCTGACGACCACGATGACCTACATGAAAGTGGTCGTGGACGGCTTCCGCGCGCAAGGCCGCGATCAGGTGAAGTTCGCCATCGGCGGCGCGCCGATCAGCCAGATGTTCGCCGATGAGATCGGAGCCGACGGCTATGGCGCGGACGCGTCGAGCGCGGTGGACCTTTTCCTGTATCTCGTCGGCCAGGGTCCAGCGCCGGTGGCCTCCGCCAAGCGCGGGGTGGTGCTCTCGCCTCCGACGCGCGCGGCGGCCGCGAACGCGCGGCCGGCGGATGCGAAATCGAAATACCAGATCCTCTACTGGCAGGACCTGCCATCGCAGATCAAAGTGTGGGACGACTTTGAGGAGGTGAAGGTGGATCTGCCTTCGCCGTTCCCGGAACGGATCGACGCGACCGCGCAGCGGCTGGGGTTCACCAAGGGGGATGACTACATCGCCCAATTGCGTTGGGGTGAGGAAACCGAGCGCGCGGGCACGCCAGCAGACGTCGCCGCCGCGCTGCAAAAGGAACTGGAGGCGGCGCTCGCGAAATGAGCGGCGCGGCCGTCGGTTGTCGGTTTTGGATCCTACGTGACGCATTAGGAATCGTCGAACTCGCGTGGATCCCCCACGCTCACGTGGACCCTTAATCAACCTCCCCATGAAATCCCTGAAACTTCTTCGCGTGGCGCTCGGCCTGCTCGCATTGCCGCTGACCGCGGCCCTAGGTGCGGCGTCGATCGAGGTCAAAGTCGATGCCGCCAAGCAAGGCGCGCCGATCAACCCGTATATTTACGGTCAGTTCATCGAGCACTTGGGCCGCTGCATCTACGGCGGCATCTGGGCCGAGATGCTCGAAGACCGGAAATTCTATTTTCCCATCACGGCCGACTATGCGCCGTATCGCGATCTGAAGGATTCGAATTTTCCGGTCGTGGGCGCGTCGCCCTGGCAGATCATCGGCGAACCAGCTGCCGTGAGCATGTCGAAGGAGCAGGTCTTCGTCGGCGAACACGTGCCGGTGGTGAAGGCAGGCGCGGGGCTGCGGCAGCGTGATCTCGGTGTCGTCGCCGGACGCCGGTACGAAGGCTATGTCTGGGCGCGGCCCGTGTCGGGCGACGCGGAGATCGAGGTGACGCTCGTCTGGGGCGAGAATGCCGCCGACCGCGCGGCGCAGAAGCTGACGTTTTCCGCGGGCGATTACCGCAAACAGAATTTCGCCTTCACGCCGAAGGCGACCCTCGAACGCGGTGCGATGCTGGAGTTGCGCGTGCTGCGCGGGGACGTGCGGCTCGGACCGCCGTCGTTGATGCCGGCCGACAATGTGCGTGGCATGCGGCCCGACACGCTCGCGCTGCTGAAGCAGCTCAACGGCACGATCTATCGCTGGCCGGGTGGCAACTTCGTCAGCGGCTACGACTGGCGCGACGGCATCGGCGATCGCGACCGCCGGCCGCCGCGGAAGAATCCCGCCTGGACCGGCGTGGAGCACAACGATTTTGGCACGGACGAATTCATCGCGTTCTGTCGCGAGATCGGTACCGAGCCGATGATCGCCGCGAACACCGGGTTCGGCGACGCGTACTCGGCCGCGCAATGGGTCGAATACTGCAACGCGGCCAGCGACACGATCGGTGGCGGCTGGCGGGTCAAGAACGGCCAAGAAAAGCCCTACGGCGTGAAATACTGGTGCGTCGGCAACGAGATGTTCGGCCCGTGGCAGATCGGCTACATGCAGCTGCACCACTACACGCTGAAGCACAACTGGGTCGCCGCCGCGATGTGGAAGGTGGACCCGACGCTGCAGTTGAGCGGCGTCGGCGATCTGGACACCGTGCCACCCATCCTCGACACCGGCGCGCCGAAGCGGCCGATCGGCTGGTCGCAGGGCATGCTGGAGAATTGTGCGGACTACATGACGCTGCTGTCGGAGCACTTTTACCGGGGCCGGCTGCCATGGACGCAGGAGGGCCGCGCTGACCTGGTCACGCACGTCGGGATGTTGCGCGAATCGATCCGCAACAAGGCGGAAGGTCATCGCAAGCTGCAGGCCAGTCTGCCCAACCTGAAGGGCCGGATCGTGCCGATCGCGATGGACGAGTGGAATTACTGGCACCGGGAATACGTCTACGGCGAACTCGGTTGCATCTACGACATGGCGGACGGACTCGGCACGGCGGCGGGGCTGCACGAATACTTCCGCAACAGTGACCTCATCCACATGGCGCACTATGCGCAGACGGTGAACGTCATCGGCGCCATCAAGACGACGAAGATCGCCGCCGAGATGGAGACGACCGGGCTCGTGCTGCAGCTTTACCGCGCGCATTTCGGCCAGAAGCCACTGCTGCTGGCCGGCATTCCGGAGCCCTACGACGTTGCGGCGGCGCTGACGAACGATGGGCGCACGCTCACGGTGAGCGTGGTCAATCCCACGAACGAACAGCTGGCGGTGCAGCTCCATTCCGCCGGACTTGCGCTGGCCGGCGGCGGCACGCGCTGGCACATCACCGGACCGGAGCCGACCTCGCACAACACCCCCGGCCAGCCCCGCGTGGTCGACATTCAACGCACCAACGACATCGCAGCGGACGGGCCACTGCTCGCGCCAGCGATGAGCGCGACACTGTTCGCGCTGCCGGTGAAGTGATATGGGGAGCGGCGCTGCAGCTTTTGAGGTAGGGACGCCTCTCCGAGGCGTCCGCTGCGCGCCGCCCGAAGTAGGGTGCGTTGTCCCCAACGCGCCGGTTCAGCTGCCGCACGCGTCACCGGTTGGGCGGGTTAAGGATAACCCGCCCTACCTTGAGCCGCTTTGATTCGATGCACACGCTGCGCGAAAAGCTGGAGCAGGCGGATCGATTCCTTATCGGAACGGAACTGGTCTCGGTGCGCGGCGGCATGTCCGAGCGCAGCGCAGTCAAGGCGCGCACCTTCGCGAACGACCTCGTGGACGCCGACGCGATCGACTGGATCTCGATCACGGACAACGCCGGCGGCAATCCGCAGCTCGCACCCACCGCGCTGGGGAAGCCGATCCTCTACGCCGGCAAGGAGGTCGTGATTCACCTCACCTGCAAGGATCTCAATCGGAACGCGCTCGAGAGCGAGGCGTGGCTCCTGCACAGCGAGGGCTTCAACAACATCCTCGCGATGACCGGCGATTATCCGGTCGCGGGGGCAGGCGGAACGGCGAAGCCGGTGTTCGACATCGATTCGGTGGGGCTGATCTCGATGCTCGATCAGATGAATCGCGGACTGGATCCGAACGTCGGCCAGTCCGGTCCCCGCAAACCGCGGTTTGAGGGGACGAATTTTCTCGTCGGCGCCGTCACGACGAATTTCAAGCTCCATGAGGGCGAGGTGATGCCGCAATACGCCAAGCTTGCGGCCAAGATCGGTGTGGGCGCGCGGTTCATCATCAACCAAATTGGCTTCGACGCGCGCAAGCAGAGCGAGCTGCTCGCCTACCTGCGCGCGCACGAGTTGGGTCACGTGCCGCTGATCGGCAACGTCTACCTGCTCAGCCCGCGCGTGGCCGAGCTGTTCGCGGAAGGCCGGATCCCCGGCGTGGTCGTCAGTCCGGCGTTGCGTGAACTCTGCCGGCGGCACGCGGGAGGCGCCGATGGCGGCAAAGCGTTCTTCACCGAGTTCGCGGCCAAGCAGATCGCGATTTATCGCGGGCTCGGCTATCGCGGCGTCTATCTCGGGGGCGTGCACACCTTCCCCGCGATCCAGCAGATTCTCACGGTGGAGCGCAGCTTTGCACCGGGCGACTGGCGGCAGTTCACGCGCGAGATCGCGTTCTCGCGGCCGGGCGAATTTTTCTACTACGCGCAAAACGACGCCACGGGCCTGGCCGATCCGACGCGGCGGGCCTCGATCGCCGCGCGGCCTTCGAAGCACGTCAGCGCGCTTTATCATTTTTCGAAATGGATGCACAACGTCGCGTTCACGCCGGGCACGCTGCTTGCGCGATGGGGCGCCCGCGCGTGTGCCTCCGCGGCGGATCCGATGCAAGGCCCGAAACCGCTGCGGCTGGTCGAGCACGCGAGCAAGGCGGTGTTGTTTCGCTGCAAGGACTGCGGCGACTGCTCGCTGCCGGAGATCGCGTTTCTTTGTCCCGAATCGCAGTGCGCGAAGAACCAGCGCAACGGCCCGTGCGGCGGCACGCGCGACGGTCGCTGCGAAGTGGACGGGTTTGGCGACTGCATCTGGCTCCGCGCCTACGAGCGGTTGAAGCACGACGGGCACGAGCAGACGATGCTGGCGCACACGCCGGTCGTGCAGGACCAGAGCCTGCGCGGCACCTCCTCATGGGCCAACGCGTGGCTCGGCCGCGATCACACCGCGAAACCGAAGCCCGTTCCCGGAGACGTCGGATCCATGCCTCCCTCGCCCGCAGACGCGCCGCCGTCGTCCTCCTCTCCACCGCCGTGAGCCAGAATGATGTTCCGATCGGAACATCATTCTGGTGCACGCGCCTGCCACACCCTTTCCCCCATGCCCCCCAAAAAACTCAACCTCATCGGCGAGTTGATGAACAACTCGTATGCCCGCGCCCGGAAAGCTTTCACCGAGCGCAGCGTCGCCGACTACCAGAGGCTCGCGCAGGTGCAGTCCGATCTCGGCGTCCAGTATCTCACGCTTAACCTCGACGGCACTTCGCGGATTCAGGTTCGCATGGAGGAGATGCTCGCGTTCCTGCCCGACGTGATCCCGGCAATCCAAGCCGTGACCTCGGTGCCGATCAGTTTCGACAATCCGTCGGTGCGCTATCACGAGGTGGCGCTGAAGCACTACGACCGCGCGAAAAGCGGGCCGCCGATCCTGAACTCGGTCGCAGCTTCCCGGGAACGGCTCGACGAGATGATCGAACTCGTCCGCGCCTACGACACGAACGTGATCGTGATGGCGTCCGAGCACTTCGTCGCCGGCGGGACGTCGCAATGCCTGCGGGCGCAGGACTCGCACGCGGCGGCAAAACACTTCGTGGAACTGCTCGTGACCAAGGCCGGCCGCCGGCCGGACCAGATCATCATCGATCCGGGGCTGGCGCCGGTGGGCGCCGACACCTACGGGCTGGTCAACATCGGACTCGACGCGATGCGACTGATTCGCGCCGATCCAGATCTGCGCGGGGTGCACTTTGTCGTCGGATTGTCCAATTTCGCGTGGGGCACGCCGAAGGGCGTGCGCGAGCAGCTGGAGAACGCCTACCTTACGCTGGCGATGGAGGCGGGATTGGATTTCGCGCTCGCGAATCCGGAAAAATCGCCCGGACCGCTGCCGTCCGATCATCCGATGGTCACGAAGCTGCGGGAAGCGCTCGAACAAGGCCGCGCCGGCGAGGGCGAGTCACAGGAAACCGCCGGTTTCCGGCAGGCCGAAGCGATAATGGCAATCTGTGCAGAGGCGGCCTCGATCGAAGAATGAAAGCTTTGCGGCACTCCCAACCGCGCGGTAGCGCGGGTAGGGCGCTCTCTCCGAGAGCGCCGCGGCGCGTTGGGGACAACGCGCCCTACCAATCATGATCCCGGCTGCGACACTCGACTATCCCGTCTGGCTCCGCGTCGGCACGCTGCTCGACGGGGTCGGCACGACTCCGCTGCGCGATGTACACGTCGTCTATCGCCATGACGGTATCCGTTACGTGGGTCCCGGCGATCGCTCGCCCCCGCGCGAACTGGTGCGGGCAGGGCAAACGGGCCCTGACGTCCATGCGCCGGACGCGACGCTGCTGCCGGGCTTGATCGAAGCGCATGCGCACTTGTTTCTCGAGGGTGGCGAACTCGATCTGCAGAAACGCGCGGCCTACCTCCAGCAGACGTCCGAGCAGTTGCTCGCCGCGGCGAACGAGCGGCTCGGCAAACTCGTGCGGCTGGGAATCGCGGGCGTGCGTGATGCTGGGGACAAAGACGGCGTCGGTCTGGCGCTGAGCCGGCTCTACCGTTCGGCGCAGCGACCGTTGATGCCGTATTTGGAGAGCCCGGGCGCGGCGATTCATCATCGCGGCCGCTACGGCAGCTTCATGGCCGACCCGATCGAGAACCATGCGTCACTGCGTGCGTGCGTGGAGTCGCGGATCGCGGCGGGGGCTGATCGAATCAAGCTGATCCCGACCGGCATCATCAATTTCAAGCAAGGCGCGGTCACGACCGAGCCGCAGATGACCACCGCGGAGGTCGCTGAAATCGTGCGCGCGGCGCGTTCGGCCGGCCGGCAGACGTTCGCGCATGCCTCGGGCGACATCGGCATCGATCGCGCGATCGAAGGCGGCGTCGATTCGATCGAACATGGTTTTTTCATGCGCGCGGATCAACTCGCGCGGCTGCGCACGCTGCATACCGCGTGGGTGCCGACGTTCGCGCCGGTGCAGGAACAGATCGACCACGCCGACCTGATGGGCTGGGACGCGGAGGTGATCGGAAACCTACGGCGGATTCTGGAGCAACACGCCGCGAGTCTGGCGAAAGCGCACGCGATGGGCGTGCTGATCGTCGCGGGCAGCGATGCCGGATCGTGCGGGGTCGCGCATGGCACCGGCTTCCTTTACGAGCTCGAACTGATGGAGCGCGCGGGAATGCCCTCGGTCGCCGTCATCAACGCCGCCACCGGAGTCAGTGCTGGCCGGCTGCGGTATCAGGAGCGGATTGGTCGGATCGAGCCGGGCTATCGCTCGCGGATGATCCTGACGCGGCATTCGCCACTCACGACGATCGCGAACCTGCGAAAGGCCCGGACGGTGATTTTTGATGGTGAGGTTTTCGAGACCGGCGAGGATGCTGACATCAAAAATCTTTAGCCCGCAAATCACGCGGATGAACACGAATTTGGAGTGGGCATTTGCGGGAAGTCGTGTGGATTAGCAGACCCTGCCATGAAAAAACCTCTTCTCGAGACGGTGCTTGAGCGACGGCTCGTGTGCGACGGCGCGATGGGTACTCAGCTGATGCTCGCCGGGCTGGAACAGGGTGGATGCGGCGAGGCTTGGAACCTCACGCATGCCGACCGCGTGCTCGCCATCCAGCAGCGCTACGCCAACGCGGGCGCAGATTGCCTCATCACGAACACGTTTGGAGGCAGCCGGCTGATGCTGCGCCGCCATGGTCACGAGGGCGACGTCGCGGAGATCAATCGCGCCGCGGCGCGGATTGCGCGCGGGGCATTCGGGGCCAAGCCGGGATTCGTGCTTGGCGACGTCGGCCCGCTCGGCGGGTTGCTCGAGCCGTATGGCGAAATCTCGCTCGCCGATGCGCAGTCGGCGCTCGAGGAGCAATGCGTGGCGCTCGTCGCAGCGGGCGTGGATGCCATCATCATTGAGACACAGACCTCGATCGAGGAGCTCAGCGTGGCCATCGATGCGGCGAAAGCGGCGAACGCGCCCTGCATCATCGCGTCGCTCGCATATGATCTCTCGATGGACGGCACGTTCTACAAGACGATGATGGGCGTGGCGCCGGAGGACGCGGCGGAATTTGCCGAGGCACGCGGTGCGCACGTCATTGCGCTCAATTGCGGCACCGGGATGGACATGACAGGCGCGGCCAAGGTGGCGCGGCTTTATCGCGAACGCACGAAGCTGCCGATCATGGTGCAGCCGAACGCGGGCCTGCCCGTGCTCGAGAACATGAAGGCGGTCTACAAGCAAACGCCGGCCGACATGGCGAAGGGCGTGCCTGACGTGCTGGCGGCGGACGTGGCGATCATCGGCTCCTGTTGCGGCAGCACACCGGAACACACGCGGGCGATCCGCGAGGTGGTGGATCGCGGGGAAAGCGCGGTATAGGGCAGGATCGGGAGTCCGCCACTGCCGGATGAGACCGGTGCTCGGTGCGGCCGAGGGCGGCCGCGCTTCCGCACAAGCGTCCCGGTTCAACAGTTGACCGAAGCATCCACTTCGCAACGCCGACGATTCTGTCATAAGGTGGGCACTCGGCCATCTGGCCGGCTCCCATGAAGACTCCCATTTTCCCTGACGTTTTCTCGCTCCGTGAGGAGCACGTACTCATCACCGGCGGCGGCACCGGCATCGGCTTCGCGGTGGCGCGCTCGATGCATGACGCGGGCGCCCGCGTGGTGCTGATCGGCCGCCGCGAGGCCGAGCTGGCGAAGGCTGTGGAGTCACTCGGGCCGGGCTCTTCCTACCTTGTCCACGACATCACGCAGCTCGACGCTGCAGCCCCGTTGATCGAGCGGATCACGAAGGAGCACGGGCCGATCACCAGCCTCGTGAACAACGCGGGCATCCATCTCAAGAAACCGGCGATCGATACCACGCCGGAGGAGTTTCAGCGGGTGCTGACCACGCATATCCTCGGCGCGCACGCGTTGTGCCGGGCGGTCGAGCCGTCGATGATCCAGCGGAAACACGGCACGATCATCTTCATGGCCTCGATGGCCTCGCTGTTCGGGATTCCGCAGGTCGTGGCCTACAGCGCCGCGAAGTCAGCCATGATCGGCATGCTGCGCACGATGGCCACGGAGTTCTCGGCGCATGGGATCCGCGTGAACGCAATCGCGCCGGGCTGGATCGAGACCGAGATGTCGCGCAAGGCGATGGAGGGCGATCCCGCGCGGAGAACGAAAATCATCAGCCGCACCCCGATGGCGAAGTTTGGCGATCCGTCCGACGTCGGCTGGGCGGCGGTCTATCTCGCGTCACCCGCCTCCAAGTTCGTGACCGGCGCGGTGCTGCCGGTCGACGGCGGCGCGAGCATGGGATTCTGAATGAGACCGGCGGGGCAGGCCGGGAGCTGAGGAGCGCCGGCGTCAGACCGCGAGGAGGCGCCCTCGCCGGGCTGCGGCGCACGCGAGCGCACACTGCCCGAAAGCGGGCGGGACGCCCGCTTTCCCGGGCGGGGCGCTGTGGCATAAACATCGCCAAGAACATCGCAGTGCGTCACCTTTCGAAGGCTGAATCGTCGTGCCTCCAACCCCATGAAAACCTTCGCGTGTTCCCGCTGGTTGCTCTGCTCGCTGCTCACGTTCTGCGCTCCTGCGCTCGCCGTTCTCGCCGCCGAATCCGGTGCGGTGGGACAATTCGCCGCTCATGGCGACGTCGGCGCACCGGCGATCGCCGGCGCGACCGTCTACGACGCCGGCCTGCAGCAGTATCGCATGAGCGCGGGCGGCATCAACCTGTGGGGGCCGTCGGACCAGTTTCAGTTCGCATGGAACAAGATGAAGGGCGACTTCATCGTTCGCGCGCGGTTCAATCTCGTCGGCACGGGCACCGACCTGCATCGCAAGCTCGGCTGGATGGTCCGGAAATCACTCGATCGCGATTCGGCGTATGCGGATGCGTGTGTGCACGGCGACGGGCTTACCTCGCTGCAGTTCCGGCGCAGCGCGGGAGCCGAGACCGAGCAGGTCGTGCTGCCGATCACCGGCGGCGACGTGATCCAGTTTGAGCGCCGCGGCGGCACTTACATTTTCTCCTCGGCCCACTACGGTGAGCCGTTCGTCTCGGCGGAGCTGAAGGACGTCGATCTCGGCGACGAGGTGTTTGTCGGGCTTTTCCTCTGCTCGCACAATCCCGACGTGAAGGAGGAGGCGATCCTGAAGGACGTGCGCATCATTCGTCCGCCCAAGGCCGGCTACGTGCCGTATCGCGACTACATCGGCGCGCACCTCGAGATCCTCAACGTGTTCACGGGACAGCTCGCGATCGTGCACAGCTCCCCCGAGCAGTTCGAGGCGCCGAACTGGTTTCCGGACCACAAGACGCTGCTCGTGAACATCAGCGGGCCCGGCGCGAACAAGGGGCGGCTGCAGACACTTGATCTCGTGACGAAGCAGACGGCGCTGCTCGACACCGGATTTGCGACGCGGAACAACAACGATCACGTGCTGACGTTCGACGGGAAGCAGCTCGGCATCAGCCATCACACCGCGGAGGACGATGGGCGTTCGGTCGTCTACAAGTTACCCTCGACGGGCGGAACGCCCGTGCGCGTGACGCCGAAGTCGCCGTCGTATTTTCACGGCTGGTCGCCGGACGGAAAGTGGATGGTCTACACCGGCGGCCGCAAAGAGACGCCCGGCGGCCCGGACAAATACGACATCTACAAGATTTCCGCCGACGGCGGGGAAGAGGTCCGGCTGACCAACAGCCCCGGGTTGAGCGACGGCCCGGAGTTTTCGCGGGACGGGCAGTGGATCTACTTCAACTCCACCCGCACGGGGCTGATGCAGCTTTGGCGCATGCGGCCGGATGGCTCGGGTCAGGAGCAGTTGACGAACGACGAGTTCAACAACTGGTTCCCGCATCTCTCGCCGGACGGAAAATGGATCGCGTTCATCTCCTACGGTCAGGACGTGAAGCCGTCGGAGCACCCCTATTACAAGCAGGTCTATCTGCGACTGATGCCGGCCAGCGGCGGCCAGCCGCGCGTGATCGCTTACGTCTACGGCGGCCAGGGCACGATCAACGTGCCCTCGTGGGCGCCCGACAGCACGCGAATCGCGTTTGTCAGCAACACGGACATGCAATGAACAGGTAGGGCTGCCGCTCGTCGGCCGCCGCGGCCAGCGGCGAGCGCCGGCCCTACCGCACCCAATATGAAAACTTTCGCCCCACAAACCGGTTCACTTTCGCGGCGTGACTTCTGCCGCACGATCGCGACGGCCACGGCGGTCCTGGCCGTGCCGAACATCATTCCCTCGCGGCTGCTCGCCGGCGCGGCTGCCCCGAGCAACCGGATCCGCGTCGGCCAGATCGGTTGCGGCCGGATCGCGCGTGGACACGACATGCCCGGGGTATTCAACTCCGGGCTCGCCGACATTGTCGCGCTCTGCGACGTGGACCTGCGGCGCGTGGCGGAGGGACGGGATCTCGCGGCCAAGTTCTATCGCGACGCCGGCAAGACGGCGCCCGGGTTTGTCACCTACGGCAACTATCGCGAGCTGCTGGCCCGCGGCGACATCGACGCCGTGGTGTTAAGCCTGCCGGATCACCAGCACGCGGAGATCGCAGTGGCCGCGCTGCGGGCGGGGAAGGACGTTTACCTCCAAAAGCCGTTCACGATGACGCACGCTGAGAGCGTGCTGTTGCGCGACGAGGTGGCGAAGAGCAACCGAATCCTGCAGGTCGGCAGCCAGCAACGCTCGTGGGGCGAGACGCAGCAGTTCCGCAAGGGCTGCGAATTCGTGCGCAGCGGCCGGGTGGGCCGGCTGACGCACGTCGAAATCGGGCTGCCGATCGATCCGACGGCGCCCGACAGCCCCGAGCAGCCGATTCCGGCGAACCTGAACTACGACGCGTGGCTCGGGCCCACGCCGCAGGTCTACTACACGGAGCAGCGCGTGCATCCGCAGAGCGGCTACGACCGGCCCGGCTGGCTGCGCAACGAGTCCTACTGCCTCGGCATGATCACCGGCTGGGGCGCGCACCATTTCGACACCGCGCACTGGGGCATGGACATGGAGCTCAGCGGACCGATCAAGGTCGAGGGGCGCGCGGAGTTTCCGACCAACAAGATCTGGAACGTCCACGGCGCCTACGACGTCGAGCTGCTCTATCCGAGGGACATTCACCTGAAAGTCTCGGACAAGCTGCCGAACGGCGTGAAGTTCATCGGCGAGGAGGGCTGGATTTTCGTGTCGCGCGAACCGCAGGGGCAGCAGACCTCGAGCGATCCGGCGATGCGGCCGACGGACCTCAAGCCGCTCGACGCGAGCGATCCGAAGCTGCTGGATCCGAACGGCGTGACCGTGAAATTCCTCGAGAGCAGCAGTCATCACAAGAACTGGCTCGACTGCGTGATCTCGCGGCAGACGCCGCTTTCGCCGGCGCCGATCGCGCACCACGCGAACACCGCGTGCATCGTGAGCTGGATCGCGATGAAGCTGGGCCGTCCGCTGACGTGGGACTTGAAGGCGGAGAAATTCGTCAACGACGCCGAGGCGAACGCGCTGTTGTCGCGGTCGGAACGCGCGCCGCACGGCGTCCACAATCTGAAACGCGTGTAGCGGCGGCGAGTTTCCTCTCAATGGCCCGCTCCCGCTTGCTCATCGCCGTGATCGCGCTGGCGGTTTTCACCGCTGGGGCGTCACTCGCTGTCGCCGCTGAAAAGCCTGCTCGGGCGGATGCCCCGCGTTGGCCGACGCCGGAGGAGCGGCAGCGGCTCAACGAGCTCTCTCATGCCGACTGGCAGCGGACGATGGATCAGCTCGGGCTTTCCGTGCCGGTCGATCTGCCGCCGGAGGAAACTGATCCGAGCCGGCCGGCCGGGCTGAAACGCAATGCGAATGGCAACGGTTGGACGGATGCCGAGGGGCACTTCGCGGTCCGCTCAGCCTGGGGCAACTGGATCAACTACGATCTGGCGAAGGCGGAGACGGGAAGTCCGCTGCCTGATCCGCTGCGACTCGAGAACGGCGAACTCGTGAAAGACGCGGCCACGTGGCGGGAGCGGCGGCGGCTGGAAGTGTTGGAAAGTTTTCAGCGGGAGATCTACGGCCGAATTCCGCAAAACACGCCGACGGTCACGTGGGCGGTCGTGGAGACCGACGAGCACGCGCTCGACGGCAGGGCACGAATGAAGCGCATCGTCGGGTCGATCGACAACTCGAGTTACCCGGAGGCGAAACCGAGCATTGGACTGACGTTGTATCTGCCGGCCGAAGCGAAGGGACCGGTGCCGGTGATCGTGGCGATCACGTTCGATTTCCCACCCGGATTCCGTTTCCCCGGCGCGCCGGAGGGCCCGAGCGCGCTCGAGCAGACGCTTGCTCATGGCTGGGGCTACGCGCGGTTCAACCCGGTGACCGTGCAGGCCGACGACGGCGCCGGGATGAAGGAAGGCATCATCGGACTGGTGAACAAAGGCCAGCCGCGCGCGCCGGACCAGTGGGGCAGCATCGCGGCGTGGTCGTGGGGACTCAGCCGGATCATCGACTATTTCGAAACCGACGCGGACGTGGACGCGAAGCGGCTCGGCGTGGAAGGTCACTCCCGCTACGGCAAGACCGCGCTCGTGGCGGCGGCTTACGAACCGCGTTGGGCGATCGCGTATGCGAGCTGCTCGGGCGAGGGCGGTGCCAAGCTGCACCGGCACGACTACGGCGAGAACGTCGATATCGTTGCCTCCAGCGGCGAGTATCACTGGATGGCGCCGAACTATTTGAAATACGCCGGCCGCTGGGACGATCTACCGAACGATCAGCACGAGCTGATCGCGCTCGTGGCGCCACGCCCGCTGCTGGTGACGGGCGGCACCACGGATCTCTGGCCGGATCCCGTCGGCATGTTCAAGGCCTGCGTCGCCGCCGGTCCGGTCTACCGGTTGCTCGGGAAAAAGGATCTGGGTCGCACGGAAATGCCGGCACCGAACGAGGACGTGATCGACGGCGACCTGGCGTTCCGGCTGCACGAGGGCGGCCACTTCGATCTCTTCGACTGGCCGACGTTTTTGAAATTTGCCGACCGGTATTTGGGCAAGAGTGAGGCGATGGTTGGTTCACGTAACGCCAACTGATCAGCGCAGCGGCACGCGCGTTGAGAATCGAAATGGGAGCGCGGGCATCTTGCCGGCTTCAGATGCGCTTTCTCACAGCCCTGGGGGGGCGGACGTCCGCGCTCCCACGCAGGCGGGCTCGATAGATTTGCCATCCTATCGGATCGCCGCCGGCTTCATGAACGGCTGCTCGCGGAGCCAGGCGATCAGCTCGTCGGCCATCGCGCGATGATCGGCCACGCGCGGATGCGTCGAAGCCCAGTGTGTGAAAACGAAATGGCTGACGTGCGGATCGGTCGCTTCGATTTGCGCGACCGCCTTTTCCCAAGGCTTGCGCAGTTGCTCGCTCTGTGAGCCACCGAACATCCCGCCGCGGAGAATCACAATCTGCACGTCCGGCCATGCGCGGCGGAAGGACTGCACGAGCGCGACATAGCCGTTGACGTAGTCGTCCACCGGGAACGGCCGGTGCTTTGCGGTCGAGAAGGAATCGTCGTTTTCGCCCAGGTTGATGAAGAGCACGTCGGGCACCCACGACGCCACATCGGCGCGAGGCGAATCGGCGCTCGGATAGATCCGATCCCACATCTGGCCGGCTTTCACCTCGGTCCAGCCGATCGCGATGCCCATGCCGCTGACGGCGATGTTGCGATAGTCTGCCTGGAACGCCGCGGCCGTGAGTGCGCCGTAGCTGACCACGTTATTGTGCGTGCTGCGATCCGCCCACTGATCCGCGGCGCCATCCTCGCTGCACGCCCCCGCTGTGATCGAGTCACCGAAGAACTGCATCCGCAGCCGATAGCTCGGCCGCTCGGACGGGAGCAGGCGGGCGTCCGACGGCAGCTCGACTCCGCGGAACCGCACCGTGCCGGCGGAGGCCTCACTGCGCTTGAAGAGCACGAGCTCGTGTCGGCCGGCGCCAAGTCCGGACAGCGAGGTGCCTTCCGCCGGCCGGCCTTCCCGCAACGCGACGAGCTGCGTGCGGCCGTCCACCTGGGCGTTAAAAAAGCTTTGGCCTTTGGCGTCGGCGAACTGCAGCGCGATCGAGTCACCCTCGAACGCCACGCGAATCCGGCTCGCCTGCCAGACGACCACGGGCGCGGCCGGGTTCGCTTGATCGAACCGGCCCTCGTAAACGAAGCCGGGATCGTCGGCGGCGACGAAAGTGGAGGCCGGCGCGGCGGCGCGAACGAACGAGGTCGAGGCGACCGTCAGCGCGACGAGCAGCAGCGCGAGGGAACGAACGGAGAACATCATGTGATCACGAGAGCGATCCCGCGCCGCGGTGGCAACGCCGCGTCGCTTGCGACACACGGCGAATGAGCGGGGGTTATCCATTGCGACGGCGGGGCGGTTCGTTCTTCGTTGAATACGGATGAAACCGTCCGCTGTTTTGCCGGATTTCAGCTCCTGCCGAGGGCTGCGTTGGGCCGCGGGCGGGCTGCTCTTGCTGACCCTGACGCTGCTGGCCTATGCGCCGGCGCTGCGCGGCGGGTTGCTGTGGGACGATGACGGACACCTCACGCGGCCGGAGCTGCGCAGTGTGAGCGGTCTCATGCGGATCTGGACCGACGTCGGCGCGACGCAGCAATATTATCCGTTGCTGCATTCAGGGTTCTGGCTCGAACACCGGCTGTGGGGCGAGTCGGTGACCGGCTATCATCTGATGAACGTGGTCCTGCACACGCTGGCGGCGTTGCTGGTGGTCGCGATCGTTCGCCGGCTCTTCGGCGCGCGGGAAAACGCGACGGCGTGGCTGGCCGGAGCGCTTTTTGCGCTGCATCCGGTCGGCGTGGAGTCGGTGGCGTGGATCTCGGAGCAGAAGAACACGCTTTCCGCGGTGTTCTACCTCGCCGCGGCGCTGGTGTTTTTGAAGTGGTATTCCGGGAACGGGACTCCGGCGGCTGCGTCGCGTTCATCTGATGTAGCCGGGGGCGGTGACCCCGGCGCCGGCCTCAGCGAGGCCGGCTACATGCCGATGTCCACGGGAGAGCAGGGCCGCCACCGGCTGCTTTCGTTCGGGTATTTCCTCGCGTCGTTCCTCTTCCTTTGCGCGCTGCTGACCAAGACAGTCACCGCCACGCTGCCGGCTGCGTTGATGGTCGTGCTCTGGTGGCGGCGCGGGCGGCTCGGCTGGCGGCGCGACGTGCTGCCGCTGGTGCCGTGGTTGGCGGCCGGAGTCACCGCGGGGCTGTTCACCGCGTGGGTCGAACGGACGCACATCGGCGCGCGCGGCGATGCGTTCGCGCTGGATTTTTTCGAGCGCGGGCTCGTGGCCGGCCGCGCGATTCTGTTCTACCTTGGGAAACTGCTCTGGCCGACGGAGCTCGTTTTCATCTATCCGCGGTGGACGATCGATGCTGGCAACGCATGGCAGTGGGTTTTCCCGCTGGCAGTGCTCGCGCTGCTGATCGGACTCATCGCACTGGCGCGCCGCTACCGCGGTCCGCTCGCGGCGTTTTTGTTTTTCGCCGGCACCTTGTTTCCGGCGCTCGGTTTTTTCGACGTTTACCCGTTTCTCTATTCCTACGTCGCGGATCATTTCGCTTATCTCGCGAGTCTCGGCGTGATTGTGCCGGCGGCGTTCGGATTTGTGCTGGCCGGCCGCCGGCTGCCGCGGAGGGCTCGCGCGATCGCGCCGATAGCTGCGACGGTCCTGCTCCTGACGCTCGCCGCGGCGACGTGGCGGCAGAGCGGCCACTATCGCGATGCGGAAACGCTGTGGCGGGCGACGCTCGCTCGGAATCCGGGATCGTCGATGGCGCACAACAATCTCGGCGAGATCCTCGCGTCCCGGCCGGAGCGGAACGCGGAAGCGATCGAGCATTTTTGCGCGGCGGCTCAGGCCGACCCGCAGAATGCGCCTGCGTTGAACAATCTCGGCTTGGCGTTGGCCAAAGATCCGACGCGGATGGCGGAGGCGATCGCGAGCTACGAGCAGGCGATCCGAGTGCAGCCGGAGCTGATCAATCCGCGCAACAATCTCGGCGTGTTGCTGACGTCGATGCCGGGACGACTCGATGACGGCATTACCCACCTGCGCGAAGCGGCGAGGATGGATCCGTCGTCCGCCGGTGTGCGCGACAATCTCGGCGTCGCGTTGCTGCGCGCCGGTCGGTCGGCCGAAGCGGCGGAGGAGTTTGCGGCGGCGGTGAGTCTGCAGCCGGACGCGGCCGCGTTGCGCAACCGGCTCGGCGTGGCGCTCGCGAATGTGCCGGGCCGCGAAGCCGAGGCGCTGGCGGAGTTTCGCACGGCCGTGGAGCTCGATCCGAACTCGGCGGAAGCTCGTATGAATCTCGCCAGGGCGCTCGCATCGCAACCAGAGCACGGCGCAGAAGCGATCGAGCAGTTGGAGGCAGCGCTCCGGATCGCACCAACGCTGGGCGAAGCGCACGGGCTGCTCGGCCGGATCTTGCTGACGATCCCGGAGCGTTTGCGCGAGGCCACCGAGCACCTGCAGCAAGCGGTGGCCGTGCAGCCGGAGTCGGCGGAGCTGCGGCAGGCATTCGGCGTCGCGCTGCTCCGCGATCCGGCGCGCACGCCCGATGCGATCCGCGAGCTGGAAGCGGCCGTGCGGCTTGCGCCGGACATGATGGAGGCGCACTACGCGTTGGGCGTGGCTCTCTCCGGGGCGCCCGCGCGGCAGGCGGACGCACGGCGTCATTTTCGACGGACGCTGGAGCTGCAGCCCGATTTCGGGCCCGCGCGGCAGGCGCTCGCGGAACTCGAAGCGACGCGCAACGATTGAAACCACGCCCCCGGTGGTGCGTCGGTCTCATCAGATAACAAACCGACGGAGACCTCATCATGCGTTTTCTCATTTCCTGGGTTGGCCGGTTGATCTTCGCGGTCGCGGTGGCGGCGACCGCGCGTGCCGCGGAGCCGGGCACGCGCTCGGCCGATATGCAGCGTGCGATCGCGCAGTTCCACGCCTTTCATGTGGGCGCGATCGAGGGAGAGATTGCGCGCGCGCCGCAGGAGCTGCTGCCGGATCCGAACACGGCGCAGCGATGGGCGGCATCGGTGCACGCAGATGGTTCGTGGGCGGACATCGACTACACCTCGCAAGCGCGTTCCGGCTGGGCGCCGCTGGGGCATTGGCAGCGGATGCGGGCCATGGTGATCACCGCGGCCCGGCTGAACGCCGGCGAGCAGGGTCGCGCCGAGCTGCTCGACGCGACGCACCAGGCTTTCGGCTACTGGATCGCGCACGATTTTCAGTGTCCGAACTGGTGGTATAACGAGATTGGAATCCCGAAGGAGGTCGGAGCGGTGGCCTTGCTACTGGGGGAGGAACTGCAGCCGATGGAGCTCGCGTATACGACCGGCGTTTCCCTGGCGCGGTATCCGATCCGGCTCACGGGTCAGAACAAGGTGTGGCTCGCCGGCAACGCGCTGATGCGCGGGTTGCTGCTGGGCGACGAAGCGATCGTGCGCGAGGCGGCGGACGCCATCTGGAGCGAAGTGCGGGTGTCCACGACGGAGGGGATTCAGCCGGATTTCAGTTTTCATCAGCACGGCCCCCAGCAGCAGTTCGGCAACTATGGGTTGTCGTTCGCGGTGGAGACCGCGCGTTGGGCGTTGATCCTGCGCGGCACGGACTGGCAACTGGCGGACGAGCAACTCGCAGTCTTCCGGCGTTACCTGCTCGACGGACAGGCCTGGGTATCGTGGCGTGGAGCGATGGACGTGAGCGCGTGCGCGCGGCAGCTGATGCCTCGCGCGCCGCGGAGTAAGACCGCGACGGCCGCGCGCGTCATGCAGCAAGCGGCGGAGTTCGATCCCGCCGAAGCGAAGGCGTATCGCGCATTCGTCGCGCGCAACCAGACGGGCGCGCCGAACGATCTCGTCGGCGACCGGTATTTCTGGCGCTCGGACTACCTCGTGCACCGGCGCCCGGCGTTCTGTGCGACGTTGAAGATGTCCTCGAATCGCGTGATCGGAGCCGAGGTGGTGAACAGTGAAAATCTCGCCGGCTACCACACCGGCGACGGCGTGCTGTTGCTCTATCGCGACAATGGCGAATACGAGAATATCTTTCCGGTGTGGGACTGGCGGAAGCTGCCGGGTGTCACGTGCGTCGAGGGGCCGTTGCCGAGCTTCAAGACTGCGGCGGTGCCGCGGGACTTCGTCGGCGCCGTGACGGATGGCGAGGACGGCTGCGCGGTGCTCGATTATCAGCGCGATGGAGTGCGCGCCAAGAAGTCGTGGTTTTTCGCGGGCGACACCATCGTGTGCCTCGGCGCGGAGATCAGCGGACCGGCCGACGCCGTCACGGCGACGACGCTCAACCAAAGCTTGCTGCGCGGCGACGTGACGGTGCGCCGCGGAACCGCCGTAACGACGGTCAGCGCGGGGCGCCATGATCTGGCGGGAGTCAGCGAGGTCGAACACGACGGCTGGCGCTATACGTTCCTCGATGGCGGCGAACTGAAGCTGCAGACGGGGGCGGTGACCGGCAACTGGCACCGCGTCTTCGACAATCCGGAAGCACCGACGGCGGATGTGACGAAGGATATCTTTTTGTTGTGGCTCGACCACGGGCGCGGCTCGAGCGCGACGCACTACGCCTATCGCATTTCGCCGGTCGCGGCGAACGACGTTAGCGTGCGCGTGCTGGCCAACTCCGCCACGATGCAGGCGGTTGCGCTTTCGGGGAACAAGACGGCGGTCGTCTTCTGGTCGGCGGGCGAATTCGAGCTGCCGGACCGGCGGCGGATTGCCGTGAGCGAGCCGGCGGTGGTTTTGGTCGGCCCCAAAACGCTGCGCGTGGTCGATCCGGCGCAGAAGCTCCGCACCTTGCGCGTAACCGTCGATGGACAGACGCGCGAGGTGCAGCTGCCCGAAGCGGGGCTGGCGGGAACGGCGGTCGAGATGGAGGCGCGCTGAGGCGGTGATCCTAACCCGGCGCTCACGCAGCGGGCTGACAAGGTAGCACCCGACCGCCAGGCGGGCAGCGAGGACGAGCGAACATCGCGGAAAATTTCGGCGGCCCCAGCGGTGCCGCCCTACCGTCCGCCTGGTTTCAATAGGCGGTCGAGACTTCGCGGGCAGGCTGACGCGACCGGGACAACGCCAAAGCCGTGGGGCCAGGCGTTCCACCTCCGCAGGCTTCCTACCAGCTGATTGCTCTAGCTTTCGCCGCGGAATTTTTTCCAGAGCGCGAGGCTGCGTTGCGCGGTTTCGAGCTCGGAGAACCGGCTGCCTTCCTGCTCCATGAGGAAAACTTCCACACCGCCGACCGATTCGGCGGCCGCCACGATTTCGGACCACGGGGCGATGCCTTCGCCGAAAAGCACGCGGTAACGTTTCTCGTCGGCTTCGCTGCCGGGCGCCCAGTCCTTCAAATGCACGCTGCGGATCCGACCCGGATGCGAGCGAATCCACGCGACCGGATCCTGTCCCGCCTCGAGGCAGGTGCCGACGTCGAGCTGCAGCACGAACTGCGGTGGGGTGTTCGCGGCGATCACGTCGAGGATCCGCTGATCGCCGTCGGTCTTTTGCCACTCGGCCTGGTGATTGTGGAAACCGGCGGTCAGCCCGTGTGGTTGGAATTGCTCAGTCGCGGCGGAAAGCTGGGCGCAGAGCTTTTTCCAACCGTCCAGATTCGTCGTGGCCTCGCGCGGCGCGCTGGCCATCACGACCTGTCGCGCGCCGAGGATCGAGTTCAGTTCGATCGCCTTCGCGATTCCGTCGCCCGGCGTGAAGGCGGCGATGTGATTGTGCGTGGAGAGACAGCGAAGCCCGAGATCGTCGAGCTGGTGGCGAACCTCCTTCGCGCGAGCCGGGGTCCATTCGAAATAGGGGGCGTAGAACTCGACGGCTTCGTAGCCGAAGCTGGCAACCTGCTTGAGCGTGCCCATGAGATCGCGATTCAGCTCATTGCGGACGGCGTAGAGCTCGATGCCTATCGGGATCGTTTTGGCGGTGGCGCGAGCCGGCGCGCTCGACGTGGCGGCGCGGAGCAGCGAGGGCGCGGCGGCGAGCGCGGGCACCAGGCTGGCGAGCGCGATGAATTGCCGACGGGAGAGAGCGTGATCGGAATCGGTGGGGCGGGGCATGCTGCTAGCGAATCGGCAACCGCCGCGCGGACAAGCCACAATCGCGGCGGCTGTCGGCTGCGCGGATCCACCGCGATGACGGGCCGGCGGCTTGCCTTCGGTGGGGCGACGCGCACCTTCGGCCGCTCATGGCCCGGCTCGTCGCGTTTTTGCGGGGAATCAACGTTGGTGGACATCGCGTGAAGATGGACGCGTTGCGCGGACATTTCGCCGCGCTGAAACTGCGTGGCGTCGAAACGTTCATCGCCAGCGGCAACGTCATTTTCGAGACCGCCACCACGGATCTCGCGGCGCTCGAACGCAAGATCGAGCGACACCTGGCGGCCGAGTTGGGCTACGACGTGCCGACGATGCTGCGGTCGATGGCGGAGCTCGCGACCGTCGGTGGCCACCGGCCGTTTTCGTCTGGCGACATGGAGAACGAGACGAACTCGCTGAACGTGCTGTTCCTGCGCGCGGCTCCGCCCGCCGAGGTGGCGCGCGCTGTCGCCGCGCTGAATGGAGCGAAAGACGAGTTTCGGCTGAAAGGACGCGAGATCTACTGGCTGTGTCGCGGCAAGATCAGCGTGGACAGCCTCGCGGCGCCGCTGATGGGCAAGGCGCTGAAAGGCTGCGAGTGCACGGTGCGAAATCTTCGGACCGTGCGGCAGATGGTCGGGCTGTACGGCGAGGCGCCGGGAGGCAAGGCAGCGAAGCGCGTTTCGTGCGTATCGTGATCGTGATTCGGCCGAGAAGTCGCGGTTGCTGCCCGCAGCGGGGCGCACCCAGGTGCGCCCCAACGGAATCAACGTGTGCTACTCGGTCCGCGCGTGCATGCCGACCACGGCGCCGGTGAAGTGCAGCCCGCCGCCGGCGGCTTGTACGGTGATCGGCTGCGTGTCAGCCGCGGGGACGAATGATTTCCACTCGCCGTTCGAAACGCGGTAGTCGAAGCCCAGCGTCATCTCGTTCCCTACGAGCCGGAGCGTGATCGGCGCATCCGCCGCCGCGTCGAGCTTCGTTGTCGCGACGATTTCCGGCGTGGGACCGTTCATGAGTTCGAGGAAAAGAACGAGTCCGTCGGACGTGCGCCGCACGCCGAAGTAGTAGTAGTGGGTTTCGCTCTGAAACGCGACGAGTCCGCCCGAGGTGCCGACCGTCGCCGGGGGAACGAGCGTGGTCGAAGTTTCGAATTTCGCGTGCTGCACCCGGCGCGCGAGGAAGGAAGGATTGCCTGTGCCCGAGAGCGCGTCGGCACGTGGCGTGAGGCTGAGCCGGCCGGCCGGCTGACCGAGCTGCCACCAGGTTTCCTTCGGCGCCCGCACCATGATCCAGAGCGGCGAGAGCGTCGCGGAATCGAAATCGTCGCGCCAGGTGAAGTTGCCGGTGAGAGGAACGTCATCGTAGGGCTGCCGCTTGTCGGCAGCCGCGGCTGAGTTGGGTTGTTCGCGGCCGGCGGCGAGCGCCGGCCCTACCGGCGCTTTCACCACATAGGGCACGCGCTCGCCGTGGGGGAGGATCCGCGGCCAGCCATCCTCGGTCCATTTCACCGGCAGCAAGAAAGTTTCGCGGCCGGTGGTGAAATAGCGGCCGGCGAACGGCCGGCACGCGAGGAACACCGACCACCACTGGCCATCGGGTCCTTCGACGAGATCGGCGTGCCCGGTCGCAGTCACTGCGTGCGGCACGGTGCCATCGAGATCGCGCTGCGTGAGAATCGGATTATCGCTCCACGGCGTGAACGGCCCCGTCGGCGCCTTGCTGCGGAAGATGACCTGCGAGTGCTGGTCCGACGTGCCGCCCTCGGCGCAACACAGGTAATACCAGCCGCCGCGCTGGTAGAGGTGCGGACCTTCGATCCAGACGGGCTGCTTGGCGAGATCGACGCCGCCATTGATGATGATGCTGCGCGGACCGATGAGTTTCTGCGCCTTCACGTCGAACTCCTGAATCCAGATCGCGCGATGGCCTTGGTAGATCGGCTTGTTGTCCGGCGGATTGCCGTTGTTCACGAGCCAGGCGCGGCCGTTGTCATCGAAGAACAGCGAGGGGTCGATGCCGTCGAAATCGAGCCACACCGGATCGGACCACGGACCAGCGGGATCCTGGGCGGTGACGAAGAAATTGCCGCCGCCGTCGACCAGCGTGCAGACGACGTAAAACGTTTTCGACGGCTCGTGATAGCTGAGCGCCGGAGCGAAAAGCCCGCGGCTGACGCCCAGCTTGTCGTAGGACAACTGATTCGGGCGGTGAATGACGTGGCCGATCTGCCGCCAGTTCACGAGGTCACGGCTGTGGAAGATCGGGATGCCGGGATAGTAGGCGAACGTGGAGTTGATCAGGTAATAGTCCTGGCCCACCTGGCACACGCTCGGGTCCGGATAGAAACCCGCGAGGATCGGATTGCGGTAGTGGCCGGCGGGCAGCGGCGCGGCGAAGATGTCGTCGCGGCCGGTGTATTCGAAGGAGTCGAAAGCGACCGGTGCGGGCGCGGCGGCAAAGGAGCTCGCGGCGAGCGAGAAGGCGGCGATGGCGAAAAGGGTGGAGGGTTGGGGTTTCATTGGGACAGAAAAACAGAAGGTCTAAGTGACACGGGCGTCTCGCCCGTGCCACGCATCGAGAGAACGAGAAAGAGAACGAAGAACGAGAACGATTTTGCCGAGGTGGAGCCTGCCGTCCCGGCAGGCTCGCAGCGCGACGAGGATCAAGCCCCCGGGACGGCGGGCTCCACCTTGGCCCGGCTCTATTTCGGCTGCAGCAGCTGTGCGGGGGCGATGGCGGGAATGCCCGCCTTCGCGAGCGCGGCGATCGCGGCGTCGGGATTGGAGAACCGGAACACTAGCACGGCTTCGCTGGACTTCTGCCGCCCGGCGCACATCCCGGCGAACGCATACATATATTCGATCGATTGGTTCGCGGCATCGAGCGCGTCGAGCACGACGAGCAGTCCGCCGGGTTTTTGCGGCACCTGGATCGCGACGACCTCGGTGGTCTTCACCACCACGCCGGCGTCACTCAACACCTGCTGGGCGCGCTTGGGATCGGACACGATCATCCGGAGAATGCCGAACTCCTCGGTGTCGGCGACGGTGAGCGAGAGCAGGTCGATGCCGGCGTCGGCGAGAATCTTGCAGGGTTTCCGCAGTGAGCCCGGGCGGTTTTCGGCGAAGAGCGAGAGTTGTTGAATTTTCATGGGGGCGGTGGGTCAGTTTTGGTTGCGCAGGTCGAGTACGCGCTTCGCCTTGCCTTCGCTGCGTTGGATGCTGTGCGGTTCGACGAGCTTCACTTTGGCGCGAATGCAGAGCGTCTTTTCGACGGACGCCTCGAGCTTGCGCTGGATGGCCTCAAGCGAGCGAACCTCGTCAGAGAACACCTGCGGCGTGACCTCGACCTTGACCTCCATTTCGTCGAGACCGTGGGAGCGCGTGAGCACGATCTGATAATGCGGCACGGTGCCTTCGACCGCGAGCAGCGCGGTTTCGACCTGCGAGGGGAAGACATTCACGCCGCGCAGGATCAGCATGTCGTCGCTGCGGCGGCCAATCCGGCGGATGCGCCGGATGGTGCGGCCGCATTCGCAGGGGACGGTTTCGAGCGCGGTGATGTCGCGCGTGCGGTAGCGGATCATCGGCATCGCTTCCTTCGACAGCGTGGTGATGACGAGCTCGCCTTCCTCGCCGTCCGGCAGCACCTGGCCGGTGTCGGGATTGATGATCTCGGGGTAGAAGTGGTCCTCGAACACGTGCAACCCGTGCTGGGAGGCGCACTCCATCGCGACGCCGGGGCCGATGATTTCGGAAAGCCCGTAAATGTCGTAGGCCCTCATCTTCGACATCGCTTGGATCCGCTGGCGCATGCCTTCGGTCCACGGCTCGGCGCCGAAAATCCCGGCGCGCACGCGGCTGATGTCGATGGCCATTTCCTGCGCGCGCTCCAGCAGGTGCACCATGTAGCTCGGCGTGCAGCAGATCGCGGTGACGCCGAAATCGCGCAGGAGCATTAGCTGGCGATCGGTGTTGCCGCCGCTGATCGGGATGACAGTCGCACCAAGCTTTTCGGCGCCGTAGTGCGCGCCCAATCCGCCGGTGAACAAACCGTAGCCGTAGGCGTTCTGGACAATGTCTCCGCGATGCACGCCCGCGGCCGCGAAGCTGCGGACCATCACGGACGCCCAGACGTCGAGGTCCGCCTGCGTGTAGGCGACGACGATCGGCTTGCCGGTGGTGCCGCTCGACGCGTGGAGCCGGACGATGTCGGAGGTCGGCCGCGCGAACAGCCCGAACGGGTAGGTGTCGCGCAGATCGACCTTCATCGTGAACGGCAGCTTCGCCAGATCGGCCAGCGTGCGGAGGTGATCCGGCGTCAGGCTGCGCTCCTGCATCCGGCGGCGGAAAAGTTCGACGTGATCGTAGGTGTTCTGGACCGTCGCGCGCAGCCGGGCGAGTTGCAGGTCGCGCAGTTGGGGCAACGGCAGGTAATCAGGCGCGCTCTCGGGATGGAAGCCGCCAGGGGAGTAATGCCAGCAGGAGTGGGTTTTCACCGGGTTGAAGTTGATTCTGGAAGGGGAAACGCGCGCGGTGAAGGAGGGGGCGCCGGACCAGCCGGCTTGGGGGAAAGCTGCTCAGCCTGCGGCGGCGGAGCGGGTGGCGGCGAGCTGCTCGCCGAGCGTGCGCCCCGCCGCGAAGGCCGCGTCGTTGATCGCGCGGATCTTCGACGCGAGCGTCGCATCGAGTGCCGCGCGCCACACCGCGGCGTCGAAGGGCAGGAAGGCGCTGAGCGCGCCGACGAGCGCAACGTTGAGCGTGCGAGGGCTCGCGAGTTTCACGGCGTCGAGCAGCGATGGCTCAAGCAACACGCCGCCCGGCCGGAGCACGTAGCGGTTGTTGTCGACCTGGTCGGGCGCGACGACGAGCAGGAAATCGGCTTCGCCGACGGGCACCATCGGGCTGAGCACGCGCCGGCCGAAGCGGACGTCGCTCGCGACGCTGCCGCCGCGCTGGCTCATGCCGTGGATCTCGCTTTTCTTCACGTCGAGTCCCGCGGCGAACGCGGCGGCGGCGATGAGATCGGAGGCCTTGATCACGCCCTGGCCGCCGAGTCCGGCGACCACGATGTTGGTAACGGTGTCGGGGGTGGTCATGAGTCGGAAGCGGCGTCGGCCGGAGCGCTGTTGCAGCCGCAGTCGCCGGAGCAGCACGACGCGGTGGCGGCTTTGGCCGCGTTTTCGTAGCCGCGAATCGCGGCGGCGGCGAGGATGCAGTTGCGCCGCGCGATGATCACGGACAGCACCGGCTCGGCGAGCCGGGCGCGGAGCAGCGTCTCGAATTCCTCGGTGCTGGCGACCTGATCGATCACGTCGACGTGATTCACACCCATGGCGCGAGCCACGGCCTCGATCGAAACGCGGCCGGTCGGCTCGTGGTTCAAGGTGCGGCCGGTGCCCGGGTGCTCCTGCTGGCCGGTCATCGCAGTGGTGCCGTTGTCGAGGATCAGCAGAACGTGCCCCGTCGCGGGCGGATTGTAGACCATCTCGGCGAGCCCGGTGAGCCCGCTGTGCATGAACGTGCTGTCGCCGATCAGGCTGACGACGCGGCGCGCTTGGTCGGCGGGGAGCGCGTGCCGCAGCCCGAGTCCGACGCCGAGCGAGGCGCCCATGCAGATCTGCGTGTGCATCGCTTCGAACGGCGGCAGCGCGCCGAGCGTGTAGCAGCCGATGTCGCCGGCGACGATGCAATCGAGCTTGCGCAGCACGTCGAACACGGTGCGGTAGGGACAGCCGGGACAAAGTTGCGGCGGCTTGCCGCGCGGCGGCGCGGTTTCCGGCGTGACGTCGCCGGCGAGAATCCGGCGGACGCGCGGGACGGAAAACTCACCGAAGCGATACATGGCCGGCCTGCCGCGGACCTTGAGCCCGGCGGCGCGGAGCGCATCCTCCAGATACGGATCGCCTTCCTCGAGGACGATACAGTCCTGCACACTGGCGACGAAGTCGCGGATCAGATTTAGCGGTAGCGGATAGGTAAGTCCGAGCTGGAGAATCGAAGCGTGAGGCGCGGCTTCGCGGGCGTGGTGCGCGACGATGCCGGAGGTGATGATGCCGAGCCGGCCATCGCCGTCGGCGCGGTTGTGCAGCGGCGCGGTCTCGGCCCACTGTTCGATCTGCGCGAGCTTCTCGCGGAGCCGCCGGTGTGCGGGGCGGGCGTGAGCCGGAATCATCACACGCTCACGGATGTTCGGTTCAAACGCGGTTGCGGCCGGAGACCACGGAGCATGGTTGTCGACCACGATCGTCTTCGAGTGGCAGACGCGCGTGGTCAGCCGCAGGATGACGGGGATACCCCAGCGTTGCGAAATCTCCAGCGCGGCGAAGGTCTGCTCGTAGGCTTCCTGCGAGTCGGCGGGTTCGAGCATCGGCACGCCGGCGGCGACGGCGTAGCGCCGGTTGTCCTGCTCGTTCTGACTGCTCGACATGCCGGGGTCGTCGGCGGAGACGATGACGAGCGCGCCGCTGACGCCGCTGTAGGCGACGGTAAAAAGGACGTCGGCGGCGACGTTGAGCCCGACGTGCTTCATCGTGACGAGCGCGCGGCCGCGGGCGAACGCGACGCCGACGCCGACCTCGAGCGCGACCTTTTCGTTGGGCGCCCACTGCGCGGGGCCGCCGAGCTTCTGGAACGTTTCGAGGATCTCGGTCGAGGGCGTGCCAGGGTAACCCGTGCCCAGCGTGACGCCGGCGCGGAGTGCGGCCAGCGCGATCGCTTCGTCACCGGAGAGGAGTTGTCGTTGCGGCAGTGTCATTGCGCGGAAGAGGAGAAAAGGGCGCTGAGCCACGCGGGCGGGCGGATCGGCCGGCCGGTGGGATCAGTGATCGCGTGCAGCGTGAAGCCGCTGGCGACCGCGGCGCCGTTGTCGGCTTGCGTGATGGTGTGCTCGAAGCGGACGGAGGCGCGGCCGGCGAGCGTGACGCGGGTGTCGATCTGCAGCCGGTCGTCGTAGCGGGCGCGGCCCTGGAACTTGAGCCCGGCTTCGATCAGCGGGAGCGAGGCGCCGCGGTGTTCCATCTCGGCGTAGGGCAGCCCGGCGGCGCGAAGGCATTCGGTGCGGGCGACCTCGAACCACTCCAGCACGCGGCTGTTGTAGAACGTGCCCATCTGATCGGTCTCGCTGTAGCGGACGCGCAGCTCGGTGCGGTGCTGGAGTCCGGGCGCGCTCATGCCAGCAGGCGGCGGCCGCGGAGGAACGCGGCCGAGGCGTGATCGTGACTGGCTCCCGTCAAAATCATGGCATCGGTGACTGAACGAGGGCGCGTTTTAGCACTCGACCGCGGTGGCGTGCGATGGAAAGCAACCGGCGGCGCGCCGGGTAGAAGCACGGTTGTTGGCGGCGTGCGGTCGGGTTAATGCGGCGAGCGGCCAGAAGACGCGCGGAAGGTCAGGGCCTTGCGTAGGGCCGGCGCTCCCCGCGGCCGGGAACGTGCTGGTCGCGCCGGTGCGATCGAACATTGCGGCCGCCGGTGAACGGCGGCCCTACGATCACGGGCGGGACGCCCGTGCCACGGTTGCTCAGTGCGCGCCGGGATGGCCGGGCGCGAAGTGGATCTGCTGGGCTTTGTAGAAATCGAGCGGATGCTCGGGTGGCTCGACGCCGGCCGGCAGCGGTTTCTTGGAAAACTGCTGGAAGTAGAGCAGGCAGGCATCGCGCCAGACCCGGGCATCGTGTTCCTGTCGCGCGAGCAGCTGCTTCACGTGCGTGAACCGCTCGTCGTCCATCTTGCCGTTGAGTGTCGCCCACGCTTTCTGCCAGGTGCGCACCGTGTCGACGCCAGACTGGTAGTGCAGCGCGATCTCGTCCCAGAGCGGACGACCGGACTTCATCCGGTAGTCCCATGGCAAGTGGTGGAACCAGAGCAGCAAATTGTCCGGCGTGGTGGCGGGATTGCCCCAGAGGTTTTGGATTTCCGGCGCATATTGCGCGAGGGCGTTGGAGCCGGACTTCGTGCGGTCGAAGCCGACGCCATTCGCGTCGGCGCGATGGTAATAAACCGAAGTCCAGTCGGCGCGGCCGGCTTGGTCGACCCAAGGACCGGGGCCGTAGTGGTGCCCCTCGGCCATGATGTGGTGCAACCCGAGTGGCATCGAATAATTCACGACAGCCTCGTGCGATTCGAGCAGCATCGACGTGATTGGCTGCACGACAGCGGAGTCGTTCCCGAAGGTGAGCCGCGTCCACTCGTTCGCGATCTGCGCCGAAGTGAGCTGATGATCCCACGCGAGCCGGCCATAGGCATACCAGTTCGCCTGCGCGAGCGGATGGCCGGTCCAGTTGCGATCGTCGCCGATGTTAGCGACGCCGGCGATCACGGAGATCCCGTGAAGGTCGACGCTGCCATCGACAATTTTGGCGATGGTGGAACCGGCGTTGGGCCGAAACGTGTCGGCGTCGAGCACCTCTTCGAAGAGCGGTCCGAGGAACGCCAGCTGCATGCTCTGGCCGAGGTATTCCTGCGTGATCTGCAGTTCGAGCGCGAGGGGAGTCTGGGGCATCGCGCCGAAGAGCGGGTGAAACGGTTCGCGCGGCATGAAATCGATTGCCCCGTTTTTCACCTGCACGATGGCGTTGCTGCGGAACTGTCCGTCGAGCGGCTGGAACTCGGAAAAACCCTGCGTGTGCCGATCGGCGGGGACGTTGTTGTCGTAGACGAAAGCACGCCACATCACGATGCCGCCATACGGCACGAGCGCGTCGGCGAGCATGTTCGCGCCGTCGGCGTGGTTGCGGCCGTAGGCCTGCGGCCCGGGCTGGCCTTCGGAGTTGGCTTTCACGAGAAAGCCACCGAAGCCCGGAATGATCCGGTAGATTTCGGCGACCTTGTCGGTCCACCACTGCTTCACCGCGGGATCGAGCGGGTCGGCGGTCTTGAGTCCGCCGATCTCGACGGGCGCGCTGAACCGCGCCGTAAGATAGACGCGGATGCCATAGGGCCGGAAGACGTTGGCGAGCGCGGCGACTTTTTGGAGATAGGCGGGTGTGAGCACGAGGGCATTCGCATTCACGTTGGTGAGCACGGTGCCGTTGACGCCGATGGAGGCACAGGCGCGCGCGTAGTCGCGGTAGCGCGGCGAGACGATGTCCGGCAGCTCAAACCAGCGCCAGAGCGACTGGCCGGCGTAGCCGCGCTCGACGAAGCCGTTGAGGTTGTCCCAATGATTGAGCAACCGCCGCTGGATGCGCGGCGCGCTGACAAGATTCAGGCCGGCGATGGGCTCGTGCAACTGGACGTGACGCAGCAGTGCGAACGCGCCATAGAGGACGCCGACGTCGCGATTGCCGAGGACGAGCACGCAGCGCTTGCCGGCGAAGATGACCGGACGGATCACGTAGCCTTCCTCACTGGCGGCGCGGAGGTCGGCTTCGCTCACGAGTCCGGCGAGCTCGGGGCTGCGCACGGCGGTGCCGAGCAGCAGCGCACCATCGCGCGTCGGCTGACTCACCGTGGACAGGTCGACGCCGAGCAGGCCTTTCAACCCAGTGGTGAGCTCGTCGCGTGCGGCTTCGATCGAGCCGAGGCTGAATCCCGGCCGGGTCGGTGCGGGCAGCGCGATTTCGGTGAACGCGGCGGCGTAGGTGGCGCGCAGCGATTCGTCGGCGACGCGGTCGTAGCGGAGCCAGAGCCGATAACCGTCGTCGGCGCGGAGCAACGAGCCCGCGGCGAGTGCAACCGCCATGGCTGCGATGGAAACGAAGGGGAGTCTCATGGGGAAATCACAAACGCCAAAAGTCCAAACGCCAAGGAACCGACGGGAGTCGAAGGTGGGGTGACGGGACGTGTTGTTCTATTTGGAAGTGGTGGGTGCGGTGAGGTGGAACGAGAGCTGGAAGCGGCCGCTGACCTGCAGCAGGGCGAGCTGATAGAGCACGCCGTCGTAGTAGCGATACTGGCCGCGGGGGATCGGAGCGTCCCAGAGGAATTGCACGAAGGGTCGCGCGAGCTCAGGTTCGGCGGCGAGGCCGGCCACCGCGGCCATGGCCATGAGACCGGTCGAGTTGACGTCGGTCGAGAGCGGCCGGCCGTCGAGCGTGAACTGGTTGGGAATCGCGGGCTGATGCGAAGAGAGGAAACGCAGGATGCGGTTGCTCTGCTCGACCTGCCAGGGATCCGCGGCGAAGTGCGCGTGATCGAACGCGACGTTGGCGAGGATCCGCCAGGCGTCGTAGCGGAAGTCGCCACGCTCGGCGCCGAAGCCGGTGTAGGGCCGGCCGTCGAAATGTGCGTATTCGGGCATCAAGCCGGTCTGCGGATGCGCGGCGCGATGGAAAAACGCACGGCTGGTTTGCGTGGCGTCGCGCCAGAACGCGCGGTCTTCCGGCGAGTCGGCGTGGCGTGCCCACACTTCGTAGAAGGCCGGCAAATGATAAGAAGGATCGGTGAACTGGGAGCCGGCGAGCGTCGGCGCGAACACGACCTGCTTTTCCTCGCGCGAGAAGATCGCGGTGATGTTGCCCTCGGTCGGCTTGTGCAGCATCTCGTGCAGCAGCGCCTGGGCGTCGGCGAGGTAGTTGAAAGAGCCAGCATCAGAAGAACCCCAGCGCTCGGCCGCGAGCAGCAGCGCGGTCGCGATCCACTCCTCGCCATCGGAAGCGGAGCCGGGATCGATCTGACGGCCGTCGAAAGAAACCTGCCACGCGAAATAGCCCCGGCGCGGACTGTCGGTGTGCAGCATGTACTTTCGGGCCCAGCGATAGAGCCGGTCGAACTCGGCGCGACGATCTATCTGCACCGCGAGCATCATGCCGTAGGACATGCCTTCGGAGCGGACGTCGCCGTTGTTGATGTCGGCGAGATAGGCGAGGTCCGGATCGACGGGATAATAGAGCCGCTCCTCGGTATCGCTGCCGTAGAACAACTGCTGCCAGCCGGCGTCGATCTTGGCGGTGATTTCGGCGTCGGATCTGCCGAGGAGTTCGGCGAAAAGGTTGCGCGGCGCGGGCGCGGCAGCAAGGGACGAGACGAGCAAGGCGGCGAACGCCGCGGCCCACGCGACAAACCGGGGCGGGGATACGTTTGTAGCCGGGCTCGCTGAGCCCGGGCCGGGGTCACCGACCCCGGCTACATCAGCTCGATGCCGAGCGCCGCAGCAGTCGTTCGCAGGCTTTCGCAGGACAAACGTCATTTCGCAACGGGACCGTAGATTTTGAAATTTCCGCTGCACTCGAGCAGCGCGATCATCGTCAGGAGTCCACCGTAGTAACGATGACGGCCGGTGGGGATCGGCATGTCCCAGAGCTGCTGAACCCATGGCTTGGCGATGACGGAATCGGCCGCGAGTCCGGCACACGCCGCCATCGCGGTGAGACCGGCCGTGTTCGTGTCGGTCGACACGGGTGTGCCGTCGAGCTTGAACCGGTCGGGAACTTCGCTGCCGAACGAGGAGAGAAACGTGAGCACGCGGTTGCTTTGTTCGACGACCCAGGGATCGGCGGCCCACCAGGAGTAGTCGAGTGCCGGGTTGTTGAGCGTGCGCCATGCGTCGTAGAGAAAATCCTGGTGATTGCCCCAGCGCGCGGTGTAAGGCGTGCCGTCGAAGTTGGAGTAGTCCGGCATCAATCCCGTCTTGGGATGCGCGGCCGTGCGGAAATGCTCACGGCTGATCTTTGCCGCCTCGGCCATGAACGCGCGATCGGCCGGATCGGCGGCCCAGCGCGCCCAGAGCTCGTAGTAGGCGGGGAGGTGATAGGACGGATCGGTGAACTGCGCACCGGGACCCTGCGGCACAAACACGATCTGCTTGTGCACCGGGTCGAACATGGCGGTGATCGGACCGCGATCCGGCTCCTCGTTCTTGTGCAGCATCGTGCGGAGGAGGTCCTGTGCTTCCTTGCGGTAATTGAAGATGCCTTCGCCGTCGCCCCAGCGGTGCGACGCGAAGAACAGCGCCATCACCCACCACTCCTCGCCGTCGGGTGCGGGGCCGGGGCTCAGCCGGCGACCGTCGAATGCGGTGTGCCAGGCGAAGTAGCCGCGAAACGGACCGGCGTCGTAATACATGTAATGCTTCGCGAACTTCCAGATCTGGTTGAATTCCTTCTGCCGGTCCATCTGCACGGCGATCATCATCCCGTAGGAGAGCCCTTCGGAGCGGACGTCATTGTTGTTGATGTCGGGCACATAGGCCATGTCGCCGGCGATCGGGTAGAACAGCCGCTGCGAGTTCTCGTCGCCGTAGAACAGTTGCTGCCAGGCGGCTTGGAGCTTGGCGTTGATTTCCGCGTCGGATTTGCCGAGCAACTCCTTGAAGGGGTTCCGGTAGCGCCCGGTTTCAGCGGCGCCTTGTGCAGCCGTGGCAGCGACGGCGGAGAGCGAACCCAAGGCGAGGCCGAGCACGAGGGGGAGGAACGGGAATCTCATGGCGGGGAGGGACGAGGCAGCGGAAGCAAAGTTGCAGGGGGAAGGAGAGTCTAGAGCTCAGAGCCAAGAGTCTAGAGCTGAGAGAGCGAACTGGTAGAGAGTCGGGGGACCGAACCGGTTGAGAGTTGAGGGATGAGAGTTGAGAGGGAAAGCGGACAGCGGGCAATTTCGGGGGGGGACTTCGTTGGAAACAGGGAAAACGAAACGAGCCCGACGAGGTCGCCGGGCTCGGAAGGAAATGGAACCGACCGCGCCGGGGTGGCGGGTCCCCTCTTACGTTTTCGCGGCGGCTTTTTCGCGACGCGCTTCGAGTTCGTTCTGAATCTGCAGATTCAGCGCCTTGGTGATCGGATAGTAGATCAGGCAGACGAGTCCGACCAACAGCGGCACGGCCGAGTAGATCGAGGCACCGAGCCGTATGCCGAGCAGCGAATGCTCCGTCTGCGCGACGTTCGGGACGTAGCCGTAGAGGCCAACGATCCAGCCCGAGAGCGCACCGCCGAGACCGAGACCAGCCTTGAGGGCGAACAGAATGCCAGCGTAGGTGAACCCGGTCGCCCGGCGCGACGTCTGCCATTCGGAATAGTCGGCCACGTCGGCGATCATCACCCACAGCAGCGGGACCGTCGGGCCCCAGCCCAGACCCCAGATGATGCTGAGCCAGAAGAGCGCGGTCATCGCGGTCGGCGGCACCCAGAACACGGCACAGGTGGCGGCGATGGTGATGAGGAAGCCGACGATGAAGACCGTCTTTTTGCCGAAACGATCGGCGAGCGGCTTCGAGATGAGGATGCAGAAGATCTGGACGATCGAGCCGATCACGAAGAAGAACGCCTGGCCGACGCCGGAAGCGTTGGAGGCATCGGGGAGAATCTGCAGGCCCAACGCATTGAGCACCGAACGCCAGGCGGAGACCGTTTCGCCCGCGTTCACCGCCGCCAGCCCGAAGTTGTCGAGGAAGGAGCGGATCGCGTTCGGATCCATGTAATACGTGAAGAAGTAATTGGTCAGGCTGCCGCGGACGACCAGCATCGTGAAGATCATCAAGGTGAGGATGAACATCGCGAGCCACGGCTTGCACCCGACGACGCTCTTGATGTCCTCCTTGAGTGACGGCTTCTGTTCCGGTGGCGGCAGAACGCGTTCCTTGGTCGAGAGGAACACGGCCAGGCTGCAGATCACGATCGCGCCACCGAAGATGGCCATGGTGATGGCCCAGCCCTTGGCGCTATCGCCCTGGCCGAATTTGTCGACGAGCGGAAGCGCGAGCGCCTGGATGAGAAACTGACCGACCAGCGCGCCGACGAAGCGGTAGCGGGCGATGTTGGCGCGTTCGCTGACGTCCGGCGTCATGACGCCCATCAGCGCGGCGTAGGGCGTGTTGTTCGCCGAGTAGAACATCATCACCAGCACGTAAGTGATGTAGGCGTAGATCAGCTTGCCGGTCATCCCGACGTTGGGCGTGATGTAGACGGCCCAGAAGATCAGACCGAACGGCAGCGCGGTCCACAGGATCCACGGGCGGAACTTGCCCCAGCGGGTGTTGGTGCGATCGGAGAGCGCGCCCACCACCGGGTCCACAAAGGCGTCGGCGAGACGCAGGATGAGGAACATCCAGCCCACGGCGGAGGCCGAGAGCCCTACCGTATCGGTGTAGAACCGGGTCTGGTAGAGAATCATCGACTGGAAGAAGAAGTTCGTCGCTACGTCGCCGAGCGCGTAGCCGATCTTCTCGCGGACAGGCAGGATGTGCGGAGAGGCACTCATGGAGGAGAGGCTGGGGTTGGTTGCAGAGCTAAAGAAAGAAGAGGCAGGGCCGGAGCGGCGCCGAACCGATTACTCCGAAAGCCACAGGTAGCAGGAGACGCCGCGCGGGTAATATCGGCTACCGCACGCGACGCCGGAGTCACTCCGAATCTGATCGCACATCGCGTCACGGCCGCAGCCCGGGGTGCGTTGCCAGTCGGCGTGCACGCGATCGCCGGCCCGCGCGGCGTCGTTCATCACCTCGGGGAAAAGCTGGCGGACGACGTGCTGGGCGATCGCGATCTTGCTGAACCACGTGTTGGTGCTGGTGCTGCTCATCTTCCAGCCGCCGCTCTTGGCATCGAGGCAGATGCCCGGCTGCAGCGCCTGAGCCATGTGCTGGCCGAGCTGGCGGAACAACGGTGCGAACCGGCCGGTGCGGTTGGTCGCGTCGGTGTAGCCGAGGTAAAGCGGGTAGATGAAACCTTCGACCGCCGGGAGGATGCGCGAGCGATTGCCCTTTTCGAACACGGCGGGGAAGAACCCGGTGTCGTGCTCGAATTTTTGGGTGATCGACTGCGCCAAACGATCCGCGGTCGCGCGGGCATCCCCGGCGGCTTTGGCTTGGCCGAGCGCGCCGAACGCGCGTTCCAGCAGCACCCACGCGCCGAGCGTCTTCACTGCGAGATACAGGTTGTTCCGCGCCTGCCCCAGACTGACGTCGAGGCTGTCGTACGTCGTGATCTCCGAACCGTCGGCGCCGCAGCGGTCGGAATCGCGTTTCAGGATGCCGTCCCGTTTTTTGGGATCGGCGTCGTCGCGCACGTGCAGGCTCTCGGCGCAGGCGAGCAGCGTCTTGAGGTTCGTCTTGAGCCAGCGGCGATCCTCGGTGTGCGAGGCATACGTCACCGCCGTGAGCACCCAGTTGAGCAGCTGCTCCATGGTCATGTGACTGAAGCAGCCGGTCAGGTGATCGCATTCGTAGCTCGACCGGCCGGGCATGGTGAAATGGTTCATCACGCCCATGTCGTGGGTGAACGCGAGGCCGTGGCGGTCGCGGTAGGAATACCGGCGGACAAAGAGATCGAGCACGTCGCGGACGGCCCACGGATGCCAGGCCAGCTCGAAGAAGACGTGGTCCACCGTCAGATCAAACGTGTTGATCATCCGGTATTCGCCCTCGTTCACCATCCAGAGCGGGCCCCGTTTGTCCCAGAGCAGCTGCGTGCTGCCGTAGTAACTATGGGTGCTCTGCGCGAGCAGGAAGCGCTGGTCGGGGTTGAGCCGGCTGCGATCGAGCTCCCGGTCGCGGGTGGCGGCGATCGCGGCGTAGCGGTCGAAGTGCTCGAGCCCGTGCTTGAGCACGTCTTCCAGGTCGTCGAATACGCGGGTGTAGGCGTAGCTGGCCGGAAGCCCGGTGGTCTGGGTGCCGGCCGCATAGAATCCGAGCACGAGCGGGAAGCGCTTGCGGCGGCCCGCGGGCACGGAGAAGACGAGCGCGGTCTCCGCGGCGATGACGAGCAGCCCGTGGTAATCGCGGAATTTCGGTGCGAAGACGTCGAAACCCTGGCGCAGCTCGATCCCGCGCGTCGGCGCGGTGGCGTAGCCCCAGCCGGTGCCGCCGGCGAAACCGACGAGCTTCGGATCCGCCTCAGACAACGGCCGCAGCGGGCGGGACGGATCGCCGATGCCGAACATCAGTTCCACGGGCTCGGTGCCCGCGCGGTTGTCGTATTCGATCCAGCCGAAGATCGCCGGCGCGAGTTGGAAGCGCGCGGCGGACTTCTTCATCTTCGCCGGATCAGCGACGTGGTCGAAGGGCGTGAGCAACGAGAAGCCGAAGCGCGATTCGTCCGCGCGCCAAGTGTCGCTGGCCCAGTTCAGCGTGCGTTGATAAGCCGCCGGCCGGAGCGCATCGAATCCGCCGGGTGGACGCGGCACGGTGTCCTCGGCCGTGAACGCGGTTTCGGCGGCGACGGGCGGGTTGAGGAACGGCAGCATCTGCCAGCGGGCATGCTGAGCGCTGCGAAAGCCGACGTAGACATTCTGCCTGGCCGGCACGCCGAGCGATTGACCGAAGCCACCTTGGGAGTCGACGAGACCGACGGTGAAGCTGGCGAACGCGCCGAACGGCGCGTGTTGGGTATGGTAACTTTCTTGAGCCACGGGGAAGAGGAGCGCTCGGCCGCTGCAGCGCAGGCGCTGGATCGGGGTTGGACGAAGACGGATCCGTCACGAGCAGTCGGCGACGCGGCGGAAGCTGGATCGTCTGGTTGGGCGGAAGGTGAGGCCACCGGACGTACACTCTAACAATAGACTTGAGCGGCGGCGCGAAATGGGCTCCAAAGTGAGCCCAGCCCCATGAACGAGCGCCGTGTTACCCTCGCCGACGTCGCCCTGAAAGCCGGAGTGCATGTGACCACCGTGTCACTGGCCCTGCGCAATCATCCGCGACTGCCCGAAAGTACCCGTAAGCGAATCCAGGCGCTGGCCGAGGAGATGGGCTACACGCCCGACCCGTTCCTGCGTGCGCTGGTGGCGTATCGGGGCCAGGTGATGCCGCGGCGCAATCCGCCGACGCTCGCCTACGTGACCAACTGGGCCACGCGCTGGGGCTGGAAGAAGGCGACGGCGCATTCGGATTTCTTCGCGGGCGCCGAGGCGAAGGCGAAGGAGCTGGGGTTTCACCTCGACCATTTCTGGATGCGCGAACCCGGACTGACGCAGGGCCGGCTGAGCCGGATCCTGAACGCGCGGGGCATTCACGGCGTGATCGTGGCCTCGCATGGCCGCGAGATGGGCGACGAACTGCAGCTCGAGTGGGATCATTTCAGCGCGGTGAAGATCGACTATTTCCCGCACCAGCCGGCGCTGCACAACGTGACCAACAACCAGTGCGACATCGTGCGGCTCGCGATGCAGAAAGTGATGGCGGCCGGCTATCGTCGAATCGGCTTCGTGATGCATCGCGGCTGGGATCACGCGGTGGATCACCTCTGGATGGCCGGCTACCTTTGCGAGCAGGAGAACCTGCTGCCGAAGGAGCGGATTCCGGCGCACATTTTCCCGGACGCGCAACCGGTGGACCGCTGGTTGAATGAAAACAACGCGCCGGTGACGGTGGATCCCGAGCCGTTCCGGATGTGGCTGGAAAAGTATCAGCCGCAGGTGGTGATCAGCAAAGGCTCGTTCGTCGAAGACGCGTTCAAGGAACTCGGGATCAAGGTTCCGCGCGACCTGGCGTTCGTGGATGTTTTTCTCGAAGATCTCACGGGCGCGACCGCGGGTGTGCGGCAGAATCACGCGACGGTCGGCGGGCTGGCGGTGGAGATTTTGGCGGGCCAGCTGCAGCACAACAAGCGCGGCATCCCGGAGATTCCCACGACCACTTATGTGGAGGGAACGTGGTTCGCGGGCGCCTCCTGTCCGGTACTGTCGACGGCTGCGCCCGAGGAAAAAGTTCAGCTGGCATGAAGGATCGGGTCACGCTTTCCGACGTGGCCGACCGGGCGGGCGTGCATGTCACTACGGTCTCGCTCGCGCTGCGGAACAGCCCGCGGCTGCCGGAGAGCACACGTTCGCGGCTGCAGGCGCTGGCAAAAGAGATGGGTTACCGGCCGGATCCGTTCCTCGGCGCGCTGGTTGCGTATCGCGGCGGCATGATGCCGCGGCGCAACGTGCCGACGCTGGCCTACGTGACGAACTGGAATTCGCGCTGGGGCTGGAAGGAAGTCCCGGCGCACCGGAAGTTTTTCGCCGGCGCGGAGAGCAAGGCGAACGAGCTGGGCTACAAGCTCGAGCATTTCTGGCTGCACGAGCCGGGGCTGTCGCAGAAACGGATGAGCAAGATCCTGTATTCCCGCGGGATTCACGGGCTGATCATCGCTTCGCACAGCCGCGAGATGGGCGACGAGCTGCAGTTCGAATGGGAGCATTTCAGTGCGGTGAAGATCGACTACTTCCCGCACCAGCCGCCGCTGCACAACGTCACCAACAACCAGACGAACGTGATCCGGCTGGCGATGCGCAAGGTTCGCGCCGCCGGCTACCGGCGAATCGGATTCGTCGTGCATCGCGGATGGGACCACGCGGTCGACCACAACTGGACGGCGGGGTATTGCGGCGAGCTGGAGCACCTGCCGCGCGGCGACCGGCTGCCGCCGCACCTTTTCCCGACGCTGCATCCGATGAAGCGCTGGTTTAACGAAACCAACGCGTCCGTGCTGGCCGACGTCGAGCCGTTCGAAAAGTGGCTGCGCCGTTACCGGCCGGAGGTGATCGTGGCCAAGGGCGATTACGTGCTCCCGCTGTTCCGCAAGCTGGGGCTTCAGATCCCCCGGGATGTCGCGTTTGTGAACCTGTTTCTTGAGGATCCGGACGGCAGCGTCGCCGGCGTGCACCAGAATCACGATGTGGTCGGCAGCATCGCGGTGGAAATCCTCGCGGGCCAGCTGCAACACAAGAAGTTTGGCATCCCGCCGGTGGCGACGACCACGTTTGTTGAAGGCACCTGGTTCGATGGAGCGTCCTGCCCGATCCGGGCGGTGTGCCCAGATCCGATGGCGATCGTCGCCAGCTAGACGAGCGGCGGACGCCGTCCGGCGCCGGGAACGGCGGTCAGCCTGCGCTGACAATGTGGCTGCGATGTCGCTCAAGGCCTATGTCAAAAAGCGGGACTTCCGCAAAACGGCGGAGCCGAAGGGGGGGCGCGCGCCCGGCGGAGCAGGGCATCGGTTCGTCGTGCAAAAGCACGCGGCCTCGCGGCTGCATTACGATTTTCGGCTCGAACTCGGCGGCACGCTGAAGTCGTGGGCGGTGCCGAAGGGCATGCCCTACGCGAAAGGCGACAAGCGGCTGGCGGTGCACGTCGAGGACCACCCGGTCTCCTACATCGATTTCGAGGGAACGATTCCGCAGGGCCAGTACGGGGGAGGCACGGTGATGGTGTGGGACCGCGGCACCTTCGAACCGCTGAGCGAGGCGCCGTTGAAGGAGCTCGACGGCGGGAAACTGCATTTTGTGCTGCGCGGAAAAAAACTGAAGGGCGAGTGGTATCTCGTCCGGTTGCGTGGGGGCGACGAGTGGCTGCTGATCAAAGGCGGCGAGGACATGAAGCCGGTGAGTGCGAAGGCGGATGACACCTCCGTGCTCTCCGGAAAATCGATGAAGCAGCTGTCGGAAGGGAAGGGCCGGGTATGGCAATCGAACCGGAGCGAACCGAAATCGTTTCGCGCGAGCGTGGCGGAGGCAATGCACGCGGCCGAGACAAAGCGGCGGACAAAAAAGGAAACGTTCGCGAACCTGGAGCCGCGACGCCCCCGTCGCGGCCGGCAGGCGAGCGACGCGAAAGCGAGCCGCGACGAGGGCGTCGCGGCCCCAGCCAAAGCCGCTCACGGTCGAGCTGCGGATAAAAGCGCGGGCGTGAAGGCCGAGCACGGATCGGAGCGGGCGAGACGCCCGCGCGCCCAGGGCCGAGCCTCCAAACTCACCCCGTCGTTCATCGAGCCGATGAAGGCGCTGCTGGTGGACGCGCCGCCGCCGGGCGAATGGATTTACGAGATTAAGTTCGACGGCTTTCGCGCGATGGCGTTTCGCGATCGGAAGGGCGTGCGGCTGCTCTCACGGAACAACAAGCCGTTCGCGGCAAAGTTTCCGGAAATCGTCGACGCGGTGGCGGCGCTCGACGTAAAGGATGCGGTGATCGACGGAGAGATTGTTGCGCTCGACGACAAGGGGCGCTCCTCGTTTCAGCTGCTGCAGGCGTATGATCTCGGGCAGGAACACCCACCGTTGTTTTTCTATGCGTTCGACCTGCTGCAGTGGAACGGGCGCGACCTGCGCGCCGAACCGCTGACGGAACGGAAGGCGCAACTGGAGCGGCTGCTCGCCGGCCACGACGGGCTCGTGCGGTATTCGAAATCGCTGGGCGCGGACGCAGAGCCACTGCTGGCGCAGGCGCGAAAACTCGGGTTGGAAGGCCTGATCGGCAAGCGGCCGGATGCACGTTACGAAACGGGCCAGCGCAGCGGCGCGTGGATCAAACTGAAGCTGCATCAGGAGCAGGAGTTCGTGATCGGCGGCTACAGTCCGCCGGGCGGTTCGCGGCCGTATTTCGGTGCACTGCTCGTCGGAGTCCACGAGGGCGCGGGGCTCACGTTTGCCGGGAAGGTGGGGACCGGATTCAACGTAAAGCTGCTGCGCGAGCTGCACGGCCGGTTTCAAAAAATCCGCACGGAGGCCTGTCCGTTCGTGAACCTGCCCGAGAAACGCCGCGGCCGCTATGGCGCGGGCGTCACGGCGGCCGAGATGAAGCGCTGCACCTGGGTGAAGCCGGAACTGGTGGCGCAGATCAAGTTTGCGGAGTGGACGCGCGACGACCGGCTGCGTCAGCCGGTGTTTCTCGGACTGCGCGAAGACAAGCCCGCCCGCGAGGTGGTGCGCGAACGGAGTGATTGATCATGGCCACGAAAACCGAACTCGTCGTCGCGGGCACGCGGCTGATGGTGAGCAATCTCGACAAGGTGATGTATCCGAAAACGGGCTTCACCAAGGGCAACGTGATCGACTACTACGTGCGCGTGGCCGACGTGTTGCTACCGCATCTGAAGAACCGACCGATCACGTTGAAGCGCTATCCCGATGGCGTGGCGGGATTCTTTTTCTATGAAAAGCAGTGTCCGCCCCACCGGCCGAAATGGGTGAAGACCGCGACGGTGCCGCGCGGCAAGCGCGAGGGTGAGATCCACTATTGCGTGATGAACGACCTGCCGGCGCTGGTCTGGGCGGCGAATCTCGCGGATCTCGAGCTGCACACGTTTTTGCACAAGGCGCCGGCGATCGGCCGACCGACGGCGATCGCATTCGACCTCGATCCGGGGCCGCCCGCAGACATCGTGCTCTGCTGCCAGGTCGGATTGTGGGTGAAGGCGGTGTTCGACCGGCTGGGTTTGAAAAGTTTCGCGAAGACGTCCGGCTCGAAAGGCCTGCAGATCTACGTGCCGCTGAACACGCCGGTGACCTACGACCGGACGAAGGCGTTCGCGCACACGCTCGCGCAGGCGCTGGAGCGGCAGTTTCCGGACGTGGTCGTGTCGAAGATGCTAAAGTCACTGCGCACCGGCAAGGTGCTCGTGGACTGGAGCCAGAACGACGATCACAAGACGACGGTGAACGTCTACTCGTTGCGCGCGAAGGACCAGCCGACGGTGTCGACGCCCGTCACGTGGGAAGAAGTCGAGGCGGCGTGGAAAAAGCAGAAGGCGGATCTGCTCGTGTTCGAGTCGGAAGACGTGGTGAAGCGAATCGCGAAACACGGCGATCTGTTCGCGCCGGTGTTGCAGCTGAAACAGAAGCTTCCGCCGATCGGAGAACTGGCGTGACGCCGCGAACTGCCGCGCGACGCGCGCGCAACGCGAGGGCGGGAAGCCGTTGATGAAGACGGTGCGATTTGCAGAACTCGTGGCGAAGGCGGGCAAGCCGGAGCCGCATCAATTGTGGAGTGATCCGGGCCGGGACCGGACCTTTCAGCGTGCACGCAAGGAGCATCGCGTGCTGACGATTCACCAGGAAAATGTTGGAACGAAGAAAGATTTCGGCGCGGTGGGATTTCACGAGGAGCCACGCGCGCAGTTCGTGGTTTTTCCCAAATCGATCCGCGACTTCGAAGGCCGAAGGGTGATTGGCATCAACTACGACCTGCTGGAACAACCCGCGATGACGTTCGCGGCGGCCGCGACGGAGACCCGTGGCAAAAGCGCGCCGCGGGTCAGGAAGCAGCAAGGCGTCGCGGCACCGCGCGGCACCGAGCGAGGCTGCTCCGCCGGCGCGCGAGGCGCGGGCGAGGCCCGGGCCGACGTTCCCCAAGTCGAAGCAGCCGCCCAAGGCGGCGCCTTCACTCGATCCGAGCATCGCCCGCGAGATCACGCGGGCGATGAAGGAGCTGAAAGCGGGCAAAGCCGTCGCGGCGTACGAACGACTGCACCGGCTGATCGGCGCCGAGTCATAGGGTGGGACATTCCGATCCGCCGAACGCCGAGTCGACCGCGGCTCAGGTGGAGCCCGCCGTCCCGGCGAGTTCAGCGCGAGTCGCAGGAAAGCCCGGCGGGACGCCGGGCTCCCCGAGGCCGGCGCGTGTCACAGCGATTTCAGATATTCGACCAGGTCGTTCTTCTCGCTTTCGCCGAGTCCGGTATGGAGGTGGGCGTCATAGTGATCGACCACGGCCCGATAGGTGGCGAAACGTCCGTCGTGGTAGAATCCGCCCTTTTCGCGAGCGAACAGACCGTTGAGCGGCGTTGTGCGGTAGTGCTCGTCAGGCGAGCGCATGGCTTGGAAGTCGTCGATGCCGATTTCCGCCGCGGTGTGCATGTTCCAGCCTGGTTCGGTGAACAGCGGTGGCACATGGCACGTCGCGCACTGCGCCTTGCCGTTGAACACGGCGCGTCCGCGCTCGGCGGCGGCGGCATTGAAGCTGCCGCGCGGCGGCTTCGGCGCCGGCAACGCGAGCTGATAGAAATGCAGTGCGGGCAGCTTCGAGGTCACGAGATCCGGGGTGTTGCGCACGTCGAACGCACCGCGCTTCGCCGCGATGGGAAATTTCTCCGCGTCGGCCAGGCGGGGATCGTAGAACGTGCCGCGGCCACCCATCTCGAGGTTGGCGACGAGGGCGTTCCAATGCGTGACCGAGCCCCAGCCCGTGTAGGTGTGGAGATTCACGCCGGCGAGGCCGTACGCCGCAGGCAGCAACGTGGCCGCGGCGCCGCCGTCAGGCCGGAAGGCTTTTCCGTCGAGTAGCAGCGAGGCGTCGAACTTGCCCGGGCCCCAACTGTGCAGGACTTCGCGCACGGTGTCCGCGTCCACGCCGAGTAAGTTGGCGATCACCGAAAGATCCGGAGCCAGTGCGATGATGGCACCGACGTTGAGGTCCCGGTTGGGCCAGCCGTCGAGCCGTTTGCCGATGCCGGGGGCGAAGGAGTCGTCGACGGTGGAGTGGCAAAGCGAGCACTGGATGCCGACGGCGGTGAGCTTGCCCTTGCGATCGAACGTACCCTTGACGCCCACGACCGCGCCGAATTTCAGCAGCGCGAGCGTGGTCGCGGGATTCTTCAGATCAACCTTCCCCTGTCGAAGAGCGGTGGCGACCGAGCGGGGAATCGCTTCGCTGTCGACCTTCAGACCGACGGCGAGCGCGGTTTCCGGACTGACGCCACCACCCACTCCGCCGTTGGCTTGGCCGGCGATCGCTTGATGGAGTTTCAGCGCATCGCCCCAGAAGGCTTCGCTGCCGAACGTATCGAAACGAAAGATGCGCTGCCCTTCGTGAAACAGCTGAAAGTTGTTTTGCAGAACGCGGTAATCGAAGGCGTCGCCGGACGTGCCGGCGGAGGCGGAACGAGGGGCCGTGGCCCCCGTGAGGAGCAGCGTGACGGTCGCGACCGCTCCGAAAGTAAACAGGATCGAGGAAACTGCGGGCTTCATGATGGGATTCGACGCAGGGGGGGAGTGTGTTGAAGCTGTGCCGCGATTGGATGCAGCCCGTTTAGTTTTGTTACAGCGAACGTCACGCATCCCCGCGTGAGGGTCGCGAGCGGGGTGCGGCGCCGCCTGCGCGCGAGTTCCCAAACCGTCTCTTCTAGATTGAGTTGATGCGGCAGGCGCGCGATTCGTTGGCGATGGACTGGATCACCGCGGCAAATGTGACGGGTAGCGTGCTCGGCGTGCTGCTGGCCCTCCGCTTGGCAGCGAGTCCTACAGAAAATCGAGTAGGCGCGTGGCTGCCGGCGGGTTTTCTGGTCTGGGCCGCATTCGCGATCCCCGACCGCACGTTCTATCGGCAAGGCTGGTTCGCGCGGGTGCTGACGTTTTACGGCGTGCCGAATCCCTCCATCGCGGCGAGCGACGGCCAGAGCCGATCGCGGGGGTCGGATCGCGGGAGCCGGCCTCTACCGGCGCTTCCGTGGAGTCGGAAGACCCCACCCTCCCAACGCTCGGCGGCTTAGGGCGTGGGATTCACCACGACGGCTGCGGTAACGTCGACGCCGTTCTGCTCGAGCCGAGCGTGGTTGACCTGCGCGGTCAGCGTGTGGCCGTGCGAATCGGAACCGTCGGTGAACCGCAGCTGCGTGAGTCCGCTGACGCGGACCGCGCGGCCGTTGCCCTGCGAAAGATCGCCGCCGGTGATTCGCGTGTCGCTGGCGGCCCCGAGCATGATCACGGGTTGCGCCGATTCGAACGCGGTGATGTCGCCGATGAAGACAGGACCGCTGAACGCCACGCCGGGCGCGTAGAGGCCGGTGTAGCCACGCCGGGCGAAGTAGGTCGTGTTCGCCGTGCGCACGCCGCCGAACTTGCCGTTGAGCGACGAGATCGCGATAAACGCGATGTCGGCGTGGCCGTCGTACTCGGTGCTGTCGTGACCTACGAACAACGGGCTGCCATTGTTCGCCGGGTTGTTCGCCGCGGTGATCGGCTGCAGAAAATTGAACTGACCTGAGGGGTCAAAGGCGGTGGCCCGGCCGACGGTGAACACGGAAATATTGGTTCGTTCATCCGCGCCGGTGATGACGATGCCCGCGTGCCCTTTCATGTACTCGACGTCCAGCTGGTGGTACTTCTCGGGAGTGGCGCGGCCCGTCGGTGCATCGAGCACCAGCGAGAGCGTCCCGGGGCCGCTGAACTCGACCTGCACGATGTCGCCGTCCACGTCGATGAACGAGGTGCGGGTGATTTGATTCTGCGCGTAATCGGCTGTGACCGCCTCCGCGGCTCCGGTGAGCAGGACCTGGTCGAAGATGTTGCCATTCGGGTGTTCGATGTCCGTACCGACGACCTCGCCGGAACCGACGAACTTGCTCGTCGTGCTGAGCCCGAGAATCACCGGATCGCTGCCCGCGCCGCTCACGTTCCCGCCGGCTTGGACCGAGTAAAGTCCCGTGTTCGCTGGCTGGATGTCGGCGAGCGTGAGTGTCGCGGCAGTCGCGCTGGCCGAGGTGAGATCGGTGCCATTGTGCCGCCATTGATAGCCGCTCAAGCCGCTCGCGCCGGCGCTGAACGAAGTGCCGCCGCCGAGCACCACCTGTCGAACGGCGGGATCGGCGCGAACCAGCGACGCATCGAGCACGAAGTGCGCGGCGGTGAGCGCGGGCAGCGAATAGGTGAACCGGTTGCCGGTGATGGTCGGGATGGGATCGCGCTCGGTGATCGTCGCGCTGGCGGAGTCGAACGCGAAGACGCGCGCCCGGCGGTAGGTCGTCGTGCCGGCGATGGAAAGATCGACCGGGGCCGCTGCGGTGGTGCTCTTGTTGAGCACGATCACGTGCAGCCGAGTGGGATCGCCGCTTTCTGCCGCCGCGTGGACGGAACATAACGCGCGCTCGGCCCACGTCGCGGAAACGGCGGTGTCGCCAAACTTGCTCTCGGCGCCGTCGTAATCGAGGTAGAGTTTGAAGGCAGCGATCGAGTAAGTATGCGAGCCGCTGAAGGGCCACAGCGCGGCCGCGTAGACGCCGTTCTCTCCGAGGATGCCGAGAATGTCGGCTTGGGCGATGCCGCCGGAGATGTGGCCCTCGCCACCGAAGTTATACTCGCCGATCATCAGTTTCGTGCCGGGATAAAACGCGTCGATCGACTGCTTGATGTTCGGTAGCCAGGGGAGGAACTGCACGTTGTACCGGCCGATCCAGCTGTCCTCGATGTAGGTCGAATCCCAGAACGAACGTGGCGATTGCATCCGGGCCTCGTTCGCGGCCGTATTGGTGTAGTCGGTCGTATCGTTGACGCGCACGCCGCCGCCGCGCGCTTCGCTGTAGTTGTGCAGGTCCATCACGTCCAGCAGTCGCACGCCGGCTGTCGTGGAGGCCTGTCGCATCTGATCGAGGAAGTAGTCGATGAACCAACGATAGCTCCCCTTGGCCTTTTCCGTGTCCCAGTCCGGTGCGCTCTGAAAGGTGCTGTAACCGCCGAATCCGTAGCTCGCGAAACCCACGACTTCCGCGGCGGGATCCACGCGCTTGATTGCTTTGGCGAGATCGACCGAGCGCGTGATCAACTCGGCCGCACGAGGCTTGGCGGGATGAATCAGCGGATGCGTGGCGTTGTTTTCGAGGGCGACCTGCCCATTCACATACTGGCCGTCGGACCAAAGATCAGGCTCGTTATCGAGGCTGTAAGCTTTCACGCCGCGTGGGCCGGAGGCGGAGCCGTAACGGTTCACCAGAAAGTTTACCATTTCGTCGCTGTAGACCCGAGCGTCAGTCACGTCCGGCACGAGCGAGAGCGCGGTGGGCTTGGTGTTCTCGACGGCGACCCAGCGCACTGACGGCGCGGCTTCACTCGCGAAGAGCCCGCGGTTGATCTTATCAGCGGCGACGTAGCCGGCCATCGGCACCGTGATGATCGAGTATCGCGCGCTGTCGGCGAGGACCTGGTCGTGGTAATGCGTCATCACGATGCCGGGCGTGTTGGCCTGGCTGTCCGGGATGCCGACGACCCACGTGAGGTAGTTGTCGCTTTGGTGGCGGTAGTCGTGGCCGGCATTGGAGGCGTTGTTCTCCCAGTTGTAGCCGGTCATCCGGTTGCCGCCTTGCCGGCGGAGTGGAAAGCGCACGCCCTCGAGCGCGGCGTTGCTGCCATAGACCAGCGGACTGATTGGCGTGCGACCGGCGTTTGGGTCGATCGTGATCTCCACAGCGGCAGCGGCGACAGGCAGAGCCGCCAGAGTCGCCACGCGGAGGACGGAGAGGAACGCGGGGTAAAGCATGTTCGCGAACAGACACACTGTCTCCCCGGCGTACCGCCAGTCAACGCCGCCCGTGCGATCGCCAGGCCACGTGGCACGAGCGTCCCGCCCGAGGGCGTGCAGCTGCGCACCCCTGTGATCGCTACGGCGCGCGCAGCGCCTCACGCGCGGCGCGGGCGCCTTCGTCGGTGGTGAGGAACACAAACGCGGCCCGCGCCGCCGCTGGCTCGCCGCGGAGCGTCATCTCATGCACGGCGCTGTGAATCAGGGACGCACGCTGCAGGGGCGGTGCCTCCAGAACAAACAACACCTGCCGACGCAGGGCCGGGTCTTCCCTCGCAGCGAGCAGCAGACTGGCGAGCACCTCGCGAGGATCTTCTTCGGGCGAGCGAAACAAGCGGCGAATGCGCCGGAACAGCGCCATCAGTGGAACCTACCGACTCCCGGCTCGCGCAGGCGCGGGCGGAAAATCAGCCACACCAGCAAGCCCAACGGCCAGGCCAGGAAGATCACCAACAGCGCGACGAGGAAGCCGGACTTGCCCCGCCGGCGGGCGTCGCGGGCGGCCCAGATCACGCTCCAAAGCCAGAGCAGGACAACCGTGAGGAGGAGGACCAACTCAATGGCCCCCAAAGCCGGATTATTCATGGGAGCGGCGCACGATGGCCAAACGCTCCGGCGTTGTCGAGTCTCGCGGATACACGGTAGAGCACGTGCCGGCGCAGCTCGTGCCCGAGAGGGATCGTTGGATGATCGAAATCGCCCGTCAGGTCGCGTACGAGCCCGAGCCGCTCCATCAGCCGGCGCGAGCGTTGGTTCACCGCGGCGGTGAAGGACACGATCTCCGCGAGGTGCAGCGTGTCGAACCCATAGGCGAGCGCCTGCTGCGCGGCGCGAAAGCCGATGCCGCGACCCCAGAATTCGCGGCGCAGCCGCCAGCCGATCTCCACGCACGGCATGAACGGCGCCGCGAACGTCGGGACCGAGAGCCCGGTGAAACCGGCGAACGTGCCGTCGACGTCGACGGCCCAGAGTCCCCAACCGCGTTCGGTGATGAACCGGCGCTGGCGCTCGAGTGAGGCGCGGCTTTGCTCCGGCTCGAGCCGCGCGGGAAAGAAGCGCATCACCTCGGGATCGCGGTTCATCGCGACATAGGGCTCCAGGTCGGAGTCCCGCCACTGTCGCAAGGCAATCCGCTCCATGCCGTGCGCTATTCGACCTTCGCCCCCGCTTCGAGGAGCAGCTGCCGCAGTACCGAGCGGTGGCAGTGCTCTTCGCGCTCGCAGTAGCAGCCAACCGAGAAGTTGGTGTGCCGCGAGAGCGCGGCCAGGAGGGCGACGTCGTGGCGGGCGGCGGGCTGGGCCATCTCGGACTTGTAGCTGCGGACGAAGGCCGCCCACTGCGCCGGCGTGGTCGCTTTCAGCGCGGACTTCATCACTGGGAGGCTCGGCGCGAGATTGGGGAACCAGACGTCGTACCAATTTTGTTTCGCGAATTGCTCCTTGGGGACGCCACGTGGAGGACGACGAACGGTGCCGATGCGAAGGCCCTCGTCGGGCTGCCGAGGGGTGCCGAGGCGGACGATGCGCACACTCATACGAGTACCGTAGTGAAGCGCGGCGGGGGTTCAAGTGGCACGGGCGGTCAGGCGGCCTGTTCCTGATGACTCTGCCGAGCGACGAGCACGGCGATTGCCAGCCACAACAGGAGTCGGGCGGCACCGGCCAGCGGCTGGTGCAGCGCCACGCGCGTGGCGAGAAAACACTCATAGAGCAGGCAAGGAGCCCAGACCGCCAGCAGCCACGGGCGCCGCCCCGACCGCCACCAGGTGTGCACGAGCGGGATCGCGCTCGCGGCAGCAAACGCGAGCAGCTCCAGTCCACCGGCCAGCGAGGGCGGACCCTGGTGCTGAGCGAGTCCGGCGACGCCTACCGCCGTCCAAACGACCCAGGCGCAGGCGATGCTGCAGAGCACCGTGAGCAGAAGTTTTTCGATTTTCATCGGGGTGGGCACCGGCGGCGACATTCGGACGCCGCTGCGGCGCGCGACTAGGGTAGCAGCGATTTCAGGACGGAAGCGGGTGCGACGAGCACCGGCGAGACGCACAGCACGCGCGACGCGCGCTCCCAGTGATACGCGAACGAGGTCGAGACTGACGGGCGGTGCAGACTATAGGTTAACGCGGAAAGCGCGACGAGCGTCCAGGCGAGCATAGGCAGAACCGAGGCCCGCCAGCGTCGGCGCGTGAAAGAGGGCCCAACAGCAGCGGGTACACGGGAGGGCACGGCGGAAGGGGCTGAGGGTGGAGTCTTGGGATTCACCCGCCGGCGTCGGGCCGGCGGCTGAACCACTCGATCCGGCCGCACGTCTGACAGGTGAGCGCGAAGGCGCCGCGGTTGAGCCAGTCGAGGTTGAAGAAGGTGACGCCGCGCGTGTTCATGAGAACCTGGCGGCTGCTGAATTCCGTTCCCTGGCAGTGCGGGCAGCGAATCGGTTTTCCCGCGATCGCGAAACGTTCGATCGGCAGCGATGAAGTGCGCATGACGGCGCGGAGAATACGGACAACGCCGGCTGCCAGCTATTACACATTTGCGGCGCGTTTCCTCACGACGGGGTGAAGCACGCGCTCAGCAACGCGCCGCTGCCGGACGGACGCACGTTCGGTAACCGGAATCGGGATGCACTGAGGCGCCGGAGCTTCCGCAGACGGTGATCGCCGCTGTTGCGCGTCCGGTGCGGCCGCCTCTCAGCGAGTCAGGCGGGAGGGATCTCCAAGGTGAGACAATAGTCGCGGTAGCCGACCGCGTGCCAGAAAGCGATGCCGGCAGTGTTGCCGCACAGCACGTCGAGCGTCAGCCGAGTCTCCTGCGGCCAAATCTCGTGGCGGAGCGCAGTGATGGCCGCCCGGCCTAGTCCAAGCCGGCGGCGATCGCGGCGGACGAAGAACTGGCGGAGATAAAGCGATTCGTCATCGTGGCGGTACAGTGCATAAGCGACCGGCTCGCCCGCGGCGCAGAAGACGATCGCCTGATACTCAGCGCGCAGCCAACCCTGCATGCGTTCGATGAGCTCGGGCACCGTCATCGCGTTGCGATGACCCTCGTCACGGATGAGTTGGTGATTCCACTCGGCGAGCAGGGGGAGATCGGCGGCGGTGGCTTCGCGCCAGGTGAGGGGCATGAATGAGTCGAGAGCTCAGAGACTAGAGCTGAGCGTCCAGAGCCCGGAACCGGCGCCAAGGGCGAAGTGACGCTTGCGAGGCGCAGCGGAGCCGAAAAAAACGGTGAAGCTGTCGATGCGGCAGCGTCGTTACGACCGGCCGGCGGCCCGGACGAGACAATCGGCCAGCTTAGCCGCTTCACGCGAAAGAGAAAACTCCGCGAGTCGTTCCGTGCCACGCTGCACCAGCGCCGCACGCAGGGCGGCGTCGGAGGCGATGCGCGTCAGCGCCGAGGCGAGGGAGGCGACGTCATTTGGGTCGACGTAGAGGCAGGCATCACCGCCAACCTCGGGCAGCGAGGTGGTGTTCGCAGCGATGATTGGACAGCGGAACGACATCGCCTCGAGCAGCGGAATGCCGAAACCCTCGTGGCGCGACGGATAAACCAGCGCGCCGGCGGCGCGCCACAGTGCCCGGAAGTGTGCGTCGTCGACGTGGCCGAGGAAATGGACGTGTCCGCCAAGCCCCAGGCTCGTCGCGTGCGTGGCGAGCGACTGCATGCGCGCGTCGGGATAGCCGGTAAGAACCAGCGGCCAGGCTTCGGCCGAGGCGGCGGAGCGGTAACGCTGATACGCCGCGAGCAGCGCCTCGTGGTTTTTGTGCGGCCAGGAGTTCGCCGGATAGAAGAAGAACGGACCGGCGATGGGCGATTCAGCGGTGCCGATAGCATCGGTCGCGAGCCGCTGGTGAACGGGGATGTGCGTCACGAAACAGCGCGCGGGCGGCACCGCATTGTGGAGCTGCAGCCGCGAGGCGGTGTAGTGCGAGATGCACTGGAAGAACGTCGCGCTCGTGGCCAGCTGTTGAAACCACTCGTGGCGGTAATGCACCTCCTCCGGCGGCAAGGCCTCGGGCAGATCGCGATGAAGCAGATCGACGATCAGGCTGACGGTGGGCAGTCCGGGGCGGATCAGCGGTGAGCGGCCGAAAGGCGCGTAGAGGACGGAGAGGTGAGAAGTTGAGGGTTGACCTGCCTTCGCCGAGGCTACGTTGGGCGGGGGGTTGAGAGTTGACCCGCCTTCGCCGAGGCTACGGCGGGCAGGGAGTTGAGGGTTGAGCGTTGAGGGTTGAGTGGCGCAGACCAGTTCATCGCATGGCCGGAGAAAAGCGGTGATCTCAGGGGCCAGCTCAGGCTGCGCGAAGACGACGTAGCGGAAGGAGCGGCCATGCGTGCGGGCGATCTCGGCGAGGAACGAGTAGACGAGCGGTTTGACCCCGCCGTTCGCTCCGCCGGGCTGCATGAGCATCAGGTCGACGCCGACGGTGATCGGGGCGGCCGGGCGCACGCGTTGCAGGACGCGTGAGAACCACGAACGAGAAGCCTGGGAGGAGCCGGCCATGCGAGGAGCCATGGCCGCAAAAATGCGCAAAAGGCGCAAGAAAACGCGAAGCCGCGAAACTCGAAGAACAGGGCGCGACGGCGTGGACGCATGACACGATCGGTACGACCGCGGATAACGCGGATGCACCCGGGTCCGTTCTCAGCCGTGGTCAAGACCGCGGGCGAACCACGCGGCCGAGGGCGGCCGCGCTCCCACGCACGCGGCGATTGCGGCGCGAGCGGGAATGGCCAGGATCAGCGCCGCATGAAACGCGTAGTCATGGCGGGAGCACTGGGACTGGGTATGGTGGCCGTTCTCCCGGCAGCAGAAAGATTTGGCCTCGTAGTTCATGGCGGGGCGGGTGTGATTCGGCGCGAGGAGTTGTCCGCGGAGCGCGAGGCGGAGTATCGCGCGAAACTTACCGAAGCGCGCGACGCGGGCTATGCGGTGCTCGAGCGCGGCGGCAGTGCGCTTGATGCGGTGGTCGCCACGATCACGATCCTGGAGGACTCGCCGCTCTTCAACGCCGGCAAGGGCGCGGTGCTCAACGCCGAAGGCCGGTGCGAACTAGATGCGTCGATCATGGATGGACGGACCCAGGCAGCTGGGGCGGTCGCCGGAGTACACCACATCAGGAATCCCATTCTGCTGGCGCGGGACGTCATGGAGAAATCGCCCCACGTGATGCTGACGGGCGACGGTGCGGAGGTGTTTGCGCGGCAACTCGGCTACGAGATGATGCCGGCGCGTTATTTCGAAACCAAGCTCAGGCGAAAGCAACTCGAGCGGGTACAGGCGGCGGAGCGCGAGAGGAAGGCGCCGACCAGCGGCGCTCCTGCAGAGAGGAAACACGGCACCGTCGGCTGCGCGGCGCTCGACCGGCACGGCAACCTCGCGGCGGGTACCTCGACCGGCGGAATGACGAACAAGAAATTCGGCCGCGTCGGTGACTCGCCGATCGTCGGGGCCGGGACCTACGCCAGCAACACGACGTGCGCCGTGAGCGCGACGGGCTGGGGCGAGTATTTCATTCGCGTCGGCGTGGCGCGCGATATTGCCGCGCAGATGGAGTACCAGGGGGTGTCGGTGGACGAGGCGGCGCGCGCCACGCTCGCGAAGGTGGCGAAACTCGGCGGCGATGGCGGGGTGATTGCGATCGACGGCAGAGGGAACGTCGCGATGCCGTTCAACACTGCGGGCATGTACCGTGCGATGCGGCTGTCGAGTGGAGAGGCGCGGGTGGAAGTTTTTGGCGAGTCGGCAACCCCGTAAAGCAGACCCGGGATCGGCGACCCGGCTGCAGGCGCAGTGTGGCGTTAGGGCGCAGCAAGCTGCGCCCGTACGGGGGAATCCAGCTACCCGCGGAAGGACGGATCCAGTTCGAGCCGGAAGTATTCGCGGGCGTTGGCGAAGCAGATCCGGCGGACCATCGGCCCGACGAGCTCGCGATCGTTCGGGATCTCGCCGCGTTCCATTTCGGCGCCGATCAGGTTGCACAGCGTGCGGCGGAAATATTCGTGCCGCGTGTAGCTGAGGAAGCTGCGCGAGTCGGTGAGCATGCCGACGAACCGGCTGAGCAGGCCCTGGTTGGAGAGCGCGTTCATCTGCCACTCCATCGCTTCCTTCTGGTCGAGGAACCACCAGCCACTGCCGAACTGCATCTTGCCGGGCACGCTGCCGTCCTGGAAATTGCCGATCATCGTCGCGAACGCGTAGTTGTCGGCAGGGTTGAGATTGTAGAGGACGGTGCGGGGCAGCTCGTCGGTCGAGTCCAGCGTGTCGAGGTAACGGCTGAGTGCGCGGGTTTGCGGGAAATCGCCAATGGAGTCGAAGCCGGTGTCGGGCCCGAGCGTCGCGAGCAGCCGGGTGTTGTTGTTACGCAGGGCGCCGAGGTGAAGTTGTTTGGTCCAGCCCTTCTTCGCATCCCAGCGGCCGAACTCGAGCATCATGAACGACGCGAACTTCGCCTGATCGGCGACACTCGCGGCACGGCCGGCGCGCGCAGCGTCGAAGATCGCCTGGGCTTCGGTGGCCGTGCACGGCTCGGCGTAGCAATTCTCCATGCCGTGATCGGAGAGCCGGCCGCCGATGGCGTGGAAGTCGTCGTGGCGTTTTTTCAGCGCGCTCAGGAAGTCGTCGAAGGAAGCGATCTTTGTTTTCGCGGCGCCAGCGAGCTTCTCGAGCCAGGCGTTGTAGGCGGCGGGCGAGCCGACGTTCAGCGCCTTGTCGGGCCGGAAGGTCGGATAAACGCGGGTCTTGATCCCGAGCTTTTTGATCTTCTCGTGCTGCTCGAGCGAGTCGGCGGGGTCGTCGGTCGTGCAGATGACGGCGACCTTGTTGGCAGCGAGGATGTCGTGGACGCGCATCGTCGCGAGTTTCTCGTTGGCCTCGCGCCAGATCTTGTCGGCGGACTTCTGGTTGATGAGATCGAAAATCCCGAAGTAGCGGGCGAGCTCGAGGTGCGACCAGTGGTAGAGCGGATTGCGCAGCGTGTGCGGCACGGCGCCGACCCAGGCGTCGAACTTCTCACGCGGCGTGGCGGCGCCGGTGCAGAACCGCTCCTTCACGCCGTTGGCGCGCATCGCGCGCCATTTGTAGTGATCGCCGCCGAGCCAGATCTCGGCGAGATCGGCGAACTGGTGATTCTCGAGGATCTGCTGCTGCGGCAGATGGCAGTGATAGTCGAAGATCGGCTCGGCCTTCGCGAAGCTGTGGTAGAGATCGCGAGCCGCATCGGTGTGCAGCAGGAAGTCGTCGTGAATGAAGGGGCGCACCGGAGTTGAGAGTTGAGGGTTGAGAGTTGAGAGCCGGATGGGCCTATAGGACGTATGGGACGAGCTACCGCGCGATGTCGCTGAGCATGGCGCGGAGCGAGGTGTAGCCGGCGAGGAGTTTCGCGGCGGCGGCGCAGCGTTCCTTGGTGGCAAGGCCGGTGTTTTCGGCGAGGAAGATCAGGTAGCTGGCGATGCCTTTGGCAAAGAGCAGCCGGCCTTCCTCGCTGATCGAATAAAACCGCGCGCGCTGCTGGTAGCCCGCGGGCGAGTGGTCACCGAGCGCGGATTTCTCCGGTTTGCCGCCGCCAGCGAGCACGTAGAGGAAGTTGTATTCGAACCAGAACATGTGCTCGGGGCTCGGCGGCAGCGCCTCGATTGCCTGGCGCGTGGCGGCTGGCGAGGCGAACACATCGGTCGGTTTGCCGGACTTGCTCAGCGCGTCGACGATGAAGCTGCGCGCCATCTTCTGTTCGGTCGCGTCGGTGCTAACGGCGCCCTTGAGCGCGAGCTCGACGGTGAACTTGTACCAATCCTGCCACAGCGCATGATCGGCGGCATTCTTCGAGGCGAAGAGCGCCTTGCCCATCTCATAGGTGTAGCGGCCGCTGGTTTTGATCTCGAGCCGGCCACCCGTGACCTGGCCCATGACCTGGTAATTTTCGGCGGATTTGCCGGAGCCCGAATGGAAGCCGATGCTCGCGTCGAACTTTTTGCAGACGTCCCACTGCTTCTGGATCAACGCCCGCAGCGCCGCATTGTCGGGGTACGGCATGTTCTTTTGAAAACCGAACGCCGGCGCGACGAAGTTGATCTTCATCCCCATCGTCTCGCACAGCGCGAGCATGATCGCGGTGGTCTCGGGCGTCGTAAGCCCGGGAAGTTCGTCGATCGAGAGCTCGCGGAGATAGGCGCGGCCGGCGGCGGTGGTGAACAGCTTGGCGCGGGCGGCGGCGTATTTCTCGTCGCGGCGCTGCATCTTCTGCAGTGAGGGCCACACCTTGGTGAGCAGCGCGTTGAAGTCGGCGTCGTTCAGCTGCAGTCCGACGGCGGCGACGCGCGCGCGGACCTTCTGGACAAGGTCAGCGGGCACGTCGCTGAGTTTCGCGGGCTGGTTGAGCGCGAGCTCGGGCGAGAGGTCGAACGTGATGTAGCTGGCGAGCACGCAGCCGGTGACGAGCTGGTCCTCACGCGCGTCGAACTTGCCGCCGATCGGCTGGTGGTCGGCGTTGAAGCTCCACGGAATCTTGCGCTGGTGAAAGCCGGTCTTGAGCTTGGTGAGCACGCAACCGTGGCTCATGCCCTCGACGCTCTGGCCTTGGTGACCTTCCGGGACGTTGGTACCGATGAAAGGGAACGGCACGGTGTCGAGCTGGCCGGCGAGCATGGCGTTCACGTCGTAAACCAGCTCGCGCGGGATCGAGTTCTGGTTGGCGGTGACGCCGAGATCGAGCGCGCTCATCGCCCAGTCGACGGCGGGCCAGTGCAGGGTGGTGAACCGGGCGCCGACGCCGAGCGTACTCTGACCGAGGTTACCGGCGGCGGAGGGGAAGATCGTCGAGGCGGCATCGTGCTCCTGCACGAGATTTTTCAACCGGAGCAGGTTCGTCCACGTGGCGGGATACACTGCGAGCGAGCCGTCGAGCGCCACGCCACCGTCGAGCAGCCCGGCGATCGTGCCGGGCGTGCGCGCCTCCAGCTGCCAGGCGCAATCGCCGGTAACATCGTCCTCCAGCAGCGACCACGTGCCGGCGGCGGTCTGGAACCGGCTGCGCGGCCAGTGGCGCAGCGGAGCCCCGGCGACGATCTTGCCGCTGAGCGCACCCCAATCGAGGCAGAAGTCCGGGCTGACGCACGGGTTCTGCGCAATCCGCAGATTGTGGGTGAGGAGGAATTGATTGATGGGGTTCATGAGAGGGGAGTCCAGAGCTGAGAGCGGCGAGTCCAGAGCCGAGAGCTGAGAGCGGAGTGCCCGATCGGTTGAGAGTTGAGGGATGAGAGTTGAGGGGCGGAAACGAAGGCCGGAGATCGGGACTCGGGGGTAGAAAATTCCAAACGCCAGAACCCAAACACCAAAGAGATCGGGAGGTTGGCTCTCTGGTCCCGCGGGTATTCTTTGGAGCTTGGGAGGTTGGCGTTTGAGATTTTTCAGATCGTCATCGCGTGGTAGCCGCCGTCGACGATCAGCTCTTCGCCGGTGATGAACGAGCCGGCGGCGTCGGAGGCGAGCAGCAGCGTGGCGCCGATCAGCTCGCGCGCTTCGCCAAAGCGCTTGGCGGGCGTGTGGCCCATGATCGCGGTGACGCGGTCGGGCGTGAGCACCTTGCGGTTTTGCTCGGCGGGAAAGAAACCGGGGACGAGGACGTTCACGCGCACGCGGTGCGGCGCCCATTCGCGCGCGAGGTTGAGCGAGAGATTGTGCACCGCGCCCTTGGAGGCGGAGTAGGTGAACACGCGGGAAAGCGGCACGACGCCGGACATCGAGCCGAGGTTGATGATCGAGCCGCCCTGGCCGCGCTCGACGAGGTATTTGCCAAACACCTGGCAGCCGAGGAACACGCCCTTGACGTTGACACGGAGAATGCGCTCGAACTCCTCCTCGCTGATGTCGAAGAACGGCGTGGCGGAGTTGATGCCGGCGCCGTTGACGACCACGTCGACCTGGCCGGATTTTTTCAGCACGGCATCGAGGAGGCCCTGCACTTCGGCTTTGCTCGTGGCCTCGGCGGCGTGGAACCACGCCTTGCCGCCGGCGGCGGCGATCTTGTCGATCCGGGCCTTGGCCTTCTCGGCATTGCGGCCGACGATCACGACCTCGGCGCCGGCGCCGGCCAGGCCTTCGGCCATGGCGCCGCACAATTCGCCGGTGCCGCCGATGACGACGGCGACTTTGCCGCTCAGACCGAAGAGTTGCTGAAGATAATCAGGGGATTTCATGTTGGTTTTGGAAGAGGTCGCGGATTGTCCGACGCTTCGGCGCAGGACGCACGTGACCAAGCCAGCATAAGAGAGATGCTAAAGGAAGGGAGGCGAGGGGATGTCCATGCAAACTATGGGACAGAAAATCGGACGGTGTGCAGCGGGGCAGGCCATCCCTATCGTCGCGCTCAGCATACCCGCCGGTCGGCGCAGCCCAATCCACGGACTGCGCTCATCGTTGATATGCGTCAGTTCGCCATCCAAGGCATGCGTCACAGAGAGTGCGGGGTTCCGGCGCGAGGCAGCAGGAGCCAACAAGGTGTTGCGTCGAGGGGCAAGAACGGAGCGGCCGGGAGGGCACAGTGCCACATATTCGTTTACACTTAGTGCCATAAATCCGCTGACACTTTTTCTGGGGTGCGATGCCCTGGAAGATCAAAACGGCGGAGCAGCAGCGTCAGGCTCTCGCTCGGGAGATGACGCGAGGCACGGTGTCGGTGACCGCGTTGTGCGCGCGGTTTGGCGTGAGCCGCACGACCGCTTACAAGTGGGCGGCGAGGTATGTGGCTCAGGGGGTAAACGGGCTGGTTGCGCGACAACCGGGCCGCCCCAAACAGGTGAGCCAGGCGTTGGCGCGGTGGCACGCGCGCGTGTTGCTCGCGCGTCAGGCGCGGCCCAGTTGGGGTGCGCCCAAGTTGCGGTGGTGGCTCGAGCGGACGCATCCCGGCGAGCGAGTGCCGTGTAGCCGGACGCTCCACCGGTGGCTGGTAGCCGCCGGTCGCGTGCACCAGCGACGTCGCAAGCTTAGAGCCGGACCGGGGCGGCCCGCCACCGTGCTCGCCGAGCGAGTGAACGCGGTCTGGACCGCGGACTTCAAGGGAGACTTTTACACCAAAGACGGAGCGTGGATCTTGGCTTTAACGGTGCGCGATCTGTACAGCCGCTTCATGCTTACGGCCCATCCCGTGCCCCGGCAGAGCGAGCCGGTGGTCCGCCGCGTGTTCGCGCGGCTGTTCCGCCGCTTCGGCGTGCCGCAGGCGATTCGGGTTGACCGCGGCACGCCGTTTTGCGGCAGCGGGCCGTATGGCCTGACCGCGCTGAGCCTATGGTGGCAGCGGCTGGGCATCGAAGTGCAGTTTGTCAGCCGCAAACGCCGCCTCGACAACAACGCTCACGAGCAGATGCACCGCATGCTCAAGGCCGAGGCCGCCACGCCCGTGTCCCGCTCCTACGGCGCGCAAGTCCGACGCCTGCAGCGCTGGTGCGGCCGGTACAACCACGACCGTCCGCATGAGGGTTTGGCCGGACGCACTCCGGCCAGCCTCTACCGCCCGAGCACCCGGCTGCTGCCCCGACTCGTGCCGCCACAGTACCCGCTCGGCTGCGTCACTCGCCGGGTCAGGCCTCACGGCTACGTGAAGCTGGACGGCAGCCATCGCCACATCGGTCGGGCCTTCGTTGGCCTGACCGTGGCGTTCACCCCTTACCGGCAGCTTTACCGCGTACACTTCGATTCCCTCCTGCTGGGCACGATCGACCCGCGGCTAACCAGATCCGGCCTCGTCCCCGTTCGTAGGTTCAGGTGAGGGAGGGGCTGCGCCCCTCCCTCAACCCTCCCCAAGCCTCATGGCTTCCTCTTCAAGACAAACGAACCCGGCTTGGTGCGAAAAAGTGTAAGCGGATTTATGTCACTCCACCAGACGCCCGCGCTCCCACGCAAGCGTCGACGAGGTGCAGCGGGGCACGGGAGTGCCGTCGTGAAGATGGGCTGAGCGCGGGCGAGCAACCCGTGCCACACCGGATGCGCCGCGGCGGTGCGATCGGCGGATCAACGCGCACTCACGGGCTCGACGTGGAAGAATTCCCAATCGGCGGCGGAGCTGCCCGGACCGGCGGCGAACAGGCCCATCTTGGCACCGACCCAGCGCGAAACGTTCGCAACGAAGGGAGTGCCGATGGGCGTGTAGTGCCGGCCGTCGGTGCTGTGGGAAAATTCGCAGTGGGCGCCCTCGCGGACGACCAGGCGCAGGAAACAAGGACCCGCGACGGGAACCTCGAGCGGGGTTTCGGTCCGCACCGGTTGCTGGTGCGCGTGTTTCACGACGACGTGGACAAGCTTCCCGTCGCGGACGCCGAGCCACGCATAGTCGTAGCCGAACACGATCAGTCCGGCGGCGTCGCCGGCGGCAGCGTGAGTGAAGTCGAGCTTCGTGGTGACGGTGAACGCGGGCGCGGGGAGCTTTTGGAGGAGCAGCTGCGGGGCGTGGTAGAGATTGCCAGTCGCGACGGGGTGCGCGAACAGCCGCAACCAGCCTGGCCGCGCGGTGAGCGAGAGCCACTCGGCGCGCGGGTTTGCCTGCCATTGCCACTGCAAGCCGAGCTCCGGCGAGGCGAACTCGTCGGAACAGGGAATGGCGGCAAGCGGTGGCGCGACGCGAGCGGCTCCGACGGGCAAAGGTGTCTCGTAGGGCTGCCGCTGGCCGGCAGTCGAGCGGTGGTCGGGGGTTTCCCGGCCGGCCGCGGATTCGACAGGCTCACCGCCGGCGAGCGCCGGCCCTACGTCGGGTTTGCGGAAAACGAGTACCGGCTCCCCGGTGCCGTCGCCGTCCGGATCGTTGCCGATCACGGGCCAGTCGTTTTTCCACACGACCGGCTGCAGGTGCACGACGCGGCCGTAGGCGTGCTGATCCTGGAAGTGCAGGAACCACTCTTCGCCGGTCGGCGTATCGACGAGCGCGCCCTGATGCGGTCCGTTGATCGGCGTGGTGCCCTGCGCGAGGACGATGCGATGCTCGTAGGGTCCGGTCAGCGCGCGCGCGCGGAACACGGATTGCCAGCCTTGCTTCACGCCACCGGCGGGCGCGAAGACGTAATACCAGCCATTGCGCCGGTAGAGCTTTGGGCCTTCGAGCGTAGTGCAGCCCGGGACCTTGTGGCCATCGATCAGGATGCCGAGATCCTCCTCGACGTGCGTGCCGTCGGCGCTGAGCCGGAGCAGCGAGAGGACGTTGGCAAACCCTGCGCGGCTGTGGGCCCAGCCGTGGATCAGATAAAGCGAGCCGTCATCGTCCCACAACGGACACGGATCGATCAGCCCTCGCCCCGCTTTCACGAGCGTGGGTGCTGACCACGGACCGCGCGGATCATCGGCGGTGAGGACATAGAGTCCGAAATCGGGATCGGGATAATAGATCCAGAACCGGCCCGCGTGGTGGCGGATCGCGGGGGCCCAGACGCCCTTGCCGGGCTGCGGCGTGGCGAACGCCGTCTCGGGCACCAGCCGCGGCAACGCGTGACCGACGAGCGACCAATTGACCAGGTCGCGCGAGTGCAGGATCGGCAGCCCGGGCACGTGGCTGAAACTCGACGAGATGAGCCAGTAGTCGTCGCCGACGCGGATCGCATCAGGATCCGAGTAGTCGGCGTAGAGTACCGGATTGCGGTAGGTGCCGTCGCCGAGATCGGCCGCCCAAGGTGGGACGGCGGAAGTGACAGACGCGGCGAGCGCAGTCGAAAGCAGGGTCATGAGGCTAAAGGGGCGGAGCATTCCCAAAAGTACCCGCAAAGAGCGCGGGCAGATCAAAGGGGCAGGGCCGACCTCCCGAGGGTCTTCGCGTTGTCGGCGGTTGACTGCGTTGGGAGGATCATGGCGAGGAGAACGGTGCTGGAGGGACCGGTTGTCCGATCCGCGGCACGAGGAGGTGCAGGACGAGCAGAGCGGCGAGGTAGAGCAGCGAGGCGGCGGCGAAAATCGACGCGTAGCTGCCGGTCTTCTGGAGAATCAGGCCGATGACTTCGGTCATCACGCCGCCGGTGAAATAGGCGACGAATCCGCCGAGCCCGACGACCGAGCTGATGGCGGCCTTGGGCATCGTGTCGGAGACGAAGCTGAACAGATTGGCGGACCAGCCCTGATGCGCGGAGCCCGCGAGGCCGACGATGAGGACGGTGAGCAGGACGTTGGGCATGCTCGGCGCGAGGAAGATCGGCACCACGGCGAGAGCGCAGCAGAGGAGGGTGAGCTTGCGCGCGAGATTAAGCGACCAGCCGCGGCCGATCAGCCGGCCGGAGAGCCAGCCGCCGGCGACCCCGCCGAACGACGCGATGAAATAAAACACCGCGGTCCAGTCGCCGACGGCGACGAGATCGAGCTGAAAATTTTTCTGCAGGAAATCCGGGAGGAAGAACATGTAGATGTTCCAGACCGGACCGGCGAGAATGCTGGCGGCGATGTAGGCCCATACGGCGCGGTAGCCCAGCAGCGACAGCCAGGGGACGGAGACTTTTTTCTCCGCGGTGGCCGGCTGGCCAGAGCGGATGTACTCGCGCTCCGCCGCGGAAAGCCGCGGATGTTTCTCGGGATTTTCGTAGATCCACAGCCAGGCGACCAGCCAGACGAGTCCGAGCGCGCCCGTGACGTAGAACGTGGCGGGCCAGCCCCATGCGGCGTACAGCCGCGGCACGGCGAACGGGCACAAGATCGCGCCGATATTGGTGCCGGCATTGAACAGACCGGTGGCGAGCGCGCGTTCCTTGACCGGGAACCACTCGGCGACCGTCTTGATTGCCCCGGGAAAGTTGCCGCCCTCGGCGAGGCCGAGCGCGATGCGCGCAGCCATGAAACCGAACACCGTCACGGGCACGGTGAACGCTCCAAGCGAGAGCCACGCAAGCGAGAGCGTGAGCGTTTCGTTGGCGGGCAGCAGCGAGCAAAGTCCGTGGGCGCCCGCGGCGAGGCTCCAAAGCAGCACCGCGAACGGCAGCCCGCGCTTCACGCCGATCCAGTCCATCAGTCGTCCGCCGAAAAGATAGCCGAACGCATAGGCGAACTGAAAGGCGGAGGCGATGTGCGCGTAGTCGGTTTCACTCCAGCCGAGTTCCTTGCTCAGCGGGCCCTTCAGAATCCCGATGATGTTTCGATCGATGTAATTCAGCGCGACCGAGAAGAAAAGCAGCGCGCAGATCGCCCAGCGGAAGCGGCCGGGAGACGCGACGGTGGAGGCAGGCGAGGGGTTCATCAAAAGAGGGCGTGCACACTCATGCCGGAGGCAGGCGGCACGGTGACTGGATCAAACGACGATGGAGGATCGCGGGGTCCGCCCCAACCTGCCGGATGCGCTCATCGTCGAATCGGTTCAAGGCTCGGCGGGCGCCCGTTGCGAGCTCGGGCGTGGTGCGCGGGTTGAGGCCGGGCTGGTTTCACGTAGTACGTGAAAATCGCCCGGGGCGGCTGCGACAGGTGCGGCGGACGGAGGGCAGCGCCGCAGAGGAGCGAGAAGACGGTGACGCACGCGAGCGGCCAGGCGATCGCGCGAGAGGGAATCGGCAAGGGCGCAGCGAGCGGCGCTCTCACCATGGAGGGCGGGCGACGCGAATGCAGACGGCGCATGGGAGCGAGGGTGGGCGAGCTCCGAAAACAGCAGGGAGGGCCGGGGCGAAAAAAAGCGGCGCCGGGAACGACCGGCGCCGCCGCAAACAGACACCAAAACTAGAGATCGAAGCTGGCGGTCAGAATGAACTGACGCGGGTCGATGATGCGAAAGGTCAGCGGCGTGCCATCCGGCAGAGCATCGGTCGGCTGCAGTTCGCCGCCGCGCGTGAGATTGCGCACGTTGAGCCGGAACGTCGCGCCCACGCGGTCGTGGAACAGCTTCGTCCGATACGTGATGAACGCGTCGATGTCGGTGGTGGCGTCAGACCAGATCGGACGATTGGCGTCGAGGCTGCGATAGATGCCTTGGCTGTCGGCCACGCCGTAATAACCGATCGCGCCCTTGTCCTCCCAGCGGAAGGCGCCACCGACGCTGAACTTCTTGAGCAGCTTGTGGCTGGTGATGCCTTCGAGCCGGAAGTTCGTGCTCAGCCGGGCGGCGTAGCGCCGGACCTGCGGACGGGCCTTGCCCTCGGTCTCGCGGATGACGGACCACGGCGCCTCGACGTTGACCGCGAAGTTTTCGGCTGGGCTCTGCGAGCCGCCGCCGTAGCGGTGGAGCCACCAGAGGCGGTTCGGATTGGTGGCATCGGTCGCCCAACCCTGAGTGTTTCGATCCGTGCCCAGGATCATGTTGGGATCGCTGATCGGGTCGACGACCGAGGTCCAGATGGGCATGCGCAGATCGATCCAGTCCTGCACCGTCGAAGAGACGTTCTGGTTGATGGAGCGCTTCTCCTCGCCGTTGGCGGAGATCGTCCAGTAGGACGTGGGGTTGTAGTTGATTTCGATTTCCGTACCCTTCGCCTGGATGTCGTTGGTGGCGGCGAGCGTGCCGGCGTTGGCGTTGTCCAGCAGCAGGTCGAATTGACCGCGGGACAACTTCATCAGCTGCAGGGCGGAGTCTTCCGCCTGGCCGACGGGGGCCGCGGGATTTTGCAGCAGGTGCCAGTCGCGGGCGCGGTTGAACAACTGGTGGCGGTCGTTGGCATAGAACTCGAGCCGGAGCACGCGTTGGGCGATCGTGTTGGCGTCGCCATCGCGGGCGTTGATCTGCGTGTTGTCGTAGTGGTTGACGCGAACGACGAGCTTGTTGTCGAACATGTTCAACCAAACGCCGATGTCCTCGCCCTCGCCGGTTTGATTCGGCAGCGGGTTGAGGAACAGGTCGATGGCCGGCGGCGCGGGGATGAAGTTGTCGGACTTGTTATAGGTGATCGCTGAATCGCGAAGGAGCGTGCCGAAGAACCGGGTGAAGCCGGTGCCCTGAGCCCAGCGATTCACGAAACCGAGATCGCGGAACGGGCGGGCGACGAACTGCATGGTCTTGGTCTTGCCGCTGCTGTAGCGGTAGTCCGGCTCCCAGGAGTTGATCTGCTTGAAGTCGTGCTCGGTGTTGTTGTTGAGCAGCTGCTGCGGGGTCATGCCCTGCTTCGCGTAGACCAGGTCCTGGCGAAGGCCGAAGGTGGAGACGAACTTGCCGTCGAGCCAGTGGCTCTGGATCACGCCGCCGTTGGTCTTGATGATGCGCTTCAGGTTGTTCGGACCGCCGGTGTTGTTGGTGGTGGCCAGTTGTCCAAGGGTGGTCTTCTCATGCCGCCAGTTGCCGGTCGTGCCCCAGACGAAGTCGTAGGTACCGGGGATGATCTGGCCGGGCGCGTAGTCGATGTCGCCGCCCTGATCGTCGCCAACGTAGAACCGGTAGAACTCGCGAATGATGTTCGGGCCCGCCTGCGGACCGCCGGTGATGTTGGCCTGATTGGCGCGGGCAAAATTCCCGACGACGCCGGGCTGGCCCTCCGCCAACCAAGGATGATCCGACGTGATCGTGTCGCGGTAGGAGTATTTCCGGGCGAGGCGGTACTTGTACTCGGAGTAGCCCGTAAGCTGATGCGTGCCGAGCCACTTCGTCCAGCGATCCGACTGGGTGAAATCGTAGCGGTAGGCGAGCTGGCCGCGATAGGTGTCCCACTTTTCCGGATAGTACGAGTAGACCGGCTCACCGACGCCGATGTACGTGCGGCCGAAGTTCGGATTCACCGAGCCGTCGAGATTGAATTTGTTCACGTCGACCCAGAGCTGGCCGTTCTGGCCGCCGCCGCCGGCATTGCCGACGGGGAACTGCTGATAGCGATCGGCGTCCTCGCGGAAGAAACCGAGCTGCGCGGCGAGGGTCTGGGTGGGCGTGTTGAGGAACAACTGGTCCAGCGTGACCAGATAGGTCTCGCTCTCATCCCAGCGATAGTCGGGCGACGCCAGGTTGATGTTTTCGTAGTCGTAGATGTCCTTGTTGGAAACGCCGGGGACGGCCTTGAAGAGCGGCTGGTTGGTGAACTTGCCGGTGGCGCCGCCGGGCCCGGGGCTCGACCCGAGGAGACGGATGAAATTGGCGCCGGTGCCGGTGTTGGCGGCGGGGGTGGTGCCGGTGTTGTTGGTCGGCGTGGTCCAGTAGGTGATGCCGTCGCGATCGACGAAGACGTTGCTGCGCTGGAACTGGCCACCCGAGCGTTGCAGCGCGTAGCCGATGTCGGTGTTCAGGAAGTTGTCGTTGACGAACGGACCGTAGGTGGTGCCGTCGGCCTTGACGATCATCTGGCGCACGGGATCCCAGCCCGGCTTGCCGCTCTCGAACCAGTAAGAGGCAAAGTCGCGGGGCGTGGCGTAGTTGGGCCGGCGACCCTCGCTCTCGTAGTAGAGATAGGAGGCGTTGATCGTGGTATTCTTGAACGGCTGGAAACGGATCATGCCGTTGTAGCGGCGGGTATCGATGCCCGACGGTTTGCGGACGAAGCCTTCCTCCTGGTCCAGCGCGCTGAAACGGAGGGCGAGCTTGTGCTTCAACACGACCTTGTTCACGTCGACGCTGGCGCGATGGCCGTCCCAGTCGTCGACGCGGGCTTCCACGGTCATGCGGTCGCGCGTCAAATTGGCCGAGACCGGGACCTGATTGACCGTGCCGGACGGATTGCCGAGGCCGAAGACGTTCGCGTTGGGACCGCGGTTGACCTCGACGCCCTCGAGGACCAGCGGATCGAGCGGCGTGCGGGCCATCGTCTCGAAGTTGCCATACGAGATGTTGGCGGCAGAGATGCCGCGGATGCGATTGGCCTGGGTCGGGTTCATCGAGACGTTGTCGAGAACCTCGCCGTTGCGGTTGGTCACGAAGTCCGAGTAGGTGCCCGTGCCCTCGACGCCGGCCATGTAAAGGAACACGTCGTTGAGGTCGGTCATCGCGAAGTCGTGCATCTGCTCCGTCGTCATGACGCTGACGGAAGCGCCGAGGTCCTGCAGCTTCGTGTTGAAGCGGGTGCCGGACATCGTGTTCGCGGAGTAGTAGCCCTTGGTGTCGGCGACGACTTCGAACGGCGAGAGGATGATCGCCTCGTCTTCTTTGGCGCTGGCGTCGGCTGCGGGCGTGGCGGTTTGAGCGAGTGCCGCGGCCGCGCAGAACAAGAAGGATGCGGCGAGGGGCGTGCGGAGACGGTGGTGGCTTGGTCTACGGTTCATGTCTGGAATAAGCTGAGGAGGTTGGCCAACCAGCCGCGCGCGCGGGCTCGATCGAGGGCGGATGCGCAGCGCAGCCGCGGAGCGAAATCACGCGAACGGGTTTGGTTCTGCTATCACTGGGGGTTGAGGGGGAAGCATCGCACGGCGGAGACCGCGCGCGGAGCGAACGCCGGATGGCAATCCCGGCGTCCCGCCGGCTCAAGCGGCTGCAACGCGCGCATTGTCGAATTCGCGCGCGCAAAGGGTTTTGTCCCCGATCGCTTTAGAGGCTGCCCGGAAACCGCGCGGTGCAAGTTGTAGGGCTGCCGCTGGCCGGTAGCCGTGAAATAAAACGGAGGACCAAACGCGTTCCCGGCCGGCGGCGAGCACCGGCCCTACCGGGGAAATCGGCGATCGCGACAGGTTTTCGGATAGTCGCTAGACTGTGAGGCGCGGTCGTGACGAATCATCGTGGGCATGGCCACAAGAGGCACAAAAAACACAGAAGAGCTTCGGTGCATTCTGCGGTCCTTTTCGATTTCAAGGAGCCGCGGAACCAAGCCGGGACGATGTCGTGGGGCTCTCCGTTCGCGGAAAATGTACCGACCAAATGGTGGACCCCGATGTCCCCATCGGGCTTCAAGTACGTTCCTCTCAAACCAGCCCGACGAGGACGTCGGGCTCCACTTCCGACTGCACGAGGCCGGCTCAGCGTCTGCGCCTCACGCCGAGGACGACGCCACGGGGCATACGGCGGCGGGTGCACGCAGCGGCAGCGTGTCGTGCTCGCGCCAGGCCGCGCCGAGCAGGATTTCGTATGCGACCGCGGGAATACCCGTTTCGTGCTGGCGCATCAGATCGAGGAGCGCGTCCACCGCGAACGCCCCGGTGATGGCGGGATCGGGATAGAAACCGCTGCAATCGGCCTCGCCACCCGCCCGCACGCTCACGAGCCCGACGTCGTCGGGCACGCGTCGTCCCAATTGCCGCAGCCAATCGCGCACGAGCGCGGGATCGTCGGTGAGCAGCGCGGCCGGCGCGTGCGCGAGGAACCACGGCTCGAAAAGTGAATACGTGGCGGGACTCCCGGGGCAGGCCGGCAGCCGGGCGCCGGCCGGCTGCCGCAACTGGTGGATCGTATAGGCGCCGAGTGCGCGCTCGGCACGCCACGCCGCCGTCGGCGCGGCCGGGACGTATCCGATCCGCGAGTAGCCGCGCTCCGCCGCGCGCTGAAGCGCCTCGCCGACGGCGTCGAAATGATTTTCCGCCACGTGATGCAGCGACGGCGTGACCTGCGGCCCGATCGAGAGACAGGAAAAGCCGTCGCCCGTGAGCAACTCCGCGCGCCCCGTCGCGGCGGTCGAATCGATGAGCGCGCCCTTGATGCCACGGACGGAGAATTCGTCGGCCAGCGGCCGGGCGGCGGCGTCCCTGTCGTCGAAGCGCAGCAGCCGAAACCCGCATTCGCGGGCCCGGGCCGCGGCACCCGGAAGGTAGTCGATGTCACCGGGCGCGAGGGTCGCGTTCGGCGGGCCAAGCCGCACGAAAGCGAGGGCAGGAGCTTGGTGCGGCCGCGGGGAACGCCGGAGCTGCATCAACGCCGCGACAAGCGGATCAATCTGGTAGCCGAGTTCACGGGCGACGGCTTTCACGCGTTCGCGGGTACGCACCGGAATGCGCGGGTGATCGCGCAGCGAGAGCGACACCGTGCTGCGGTGAACCCCGGCGGTCCGGGCGACGTCATCGAGGGTGGCTTTCAAGCGCACGGCGGTGAACCTGAGTGAGGCGAGGGCAGGAAGGGCGGGGACCTAAAACTGCGGCCACGCCTCCGGGACGACGGCGGGGTCGGCGGACAACGGAACGATGCTGACCGCGTCGGGGGCGACGTCGTCTGCGCGCTGAATGGCGGGAGTCGCGTCGGCGACAGCGGTTTCGATTCGGATGTTGTCCGAACGGGCGCCCGCGACCTGCAGGAACGCATTCCGCGGAGCACTGGCAGGCGTGTCGGTGGCTGTAGCCACGGGCGGGACGCCCGTGCCACGGGTCCGGACGAGCACGTCCTGCGCGTCGGTGAGCTCGAACACCGGGCCGATACGCGGCCCGATCGCGACATTCGCGAAGGTGAGTCCGCGGACATGCTGGGCGATGACGCCGCGGGTCGACTGGATCGTCAGATCCTCGAAGGTGACGTGCTCGATCGGCGAGTCGGCGAGTCCGGCGATGCGGATGGCGGCGGGCGCGCCGTCGGCGGTGACGCGACGCACGTGAATGTTGCGGAACAGCGGCGGTTTTTCGGTGAACGCCTGGTTGCGATCGGCGCCGTAGTCCATGTTGAGAATGACGACCTCCTGCTGCATGTCGCGAACGCGCAGATTTTCGGCCCAGATGTTTTCCACGACGCCACCGCGGCCGCGGCGCGATTTGATCCGGACGGCGCGATCGGTGCCGGCGAAGTCGCAGTCGTGCATGTAGACATTGCGGACGTCGCCGGACATCTCGCTGCCGACGACGAGTCCACCGTGGCCGCGCGCGCTCGAACACCAGCGCATGACGACGTTCTCGGTCGGGCGGGCGACGCGCCAGCCATCCTCGTTGTAACCGGACTTGAGGACGACGCAGTCATCGCCGGTGTCGAAGACGCAGTGTTCAATGAGCACGTTGCGGCAGGAATCGGGGTCGATGCCGTCGTTGTTCGGCCCCTCGGTGAGGACGTGGACGCGGCGGATGATGATGTTTTCCGAGTAAACGGGATGGATCGTCCAGTTGGGTCCGCCGCCGATGGTGAAGCCCTCCATGAGCACGTTGCGGCAGTTGAAGAACACGACGAAGTTCGGCCGGATGGCGGCCTCGGGCGTGCCGAAGATCCGCTGCTCGACCGGGACGCCGTCGGGGGCGAGCCTGAAGATGCGCTTCGTCTCCTTGGTTTTCCAGGCCCACCAGCGCTGCGAATTGCCGTTGAGCCGGCCGGGGCCGGTGATCGCGACGTTGGTGCAGTCGCGCGCGTAGATGAACGGCGAGTAGTTGTAGAGCTCGATGCCGCCAACCCGGACGAGCACGACCGGCAGGTAATCCTCGAACCGGTCGCTGAAAATCACTTCGGCGTCCTGGGCGAGATGCAGTTCGATGTTGCTGCGCAGGTGAATCGGGCCGGTCAGCCAGCGCCCCGCGGGGACGAGCACGCGGCCGCCGCCGGCTTCGGCGCAGGCGGCGATCGCCTGGGCAAACGCGGCGGTGTTCTTCGTTTTGCCGCCGGGGACGGCGCCATGATCGCGAATGTCCTCGACGCGCGCGGGGAAGGTCGGCCGGGCGAGTTGCGGCATCGGGAACGGCGCGCGAATTGGCGCGATGGGTTCCGGCTCGGCGGAGGGCTGAACGGTCGCGCCGAACAACGGGCCGAGGAGCCCGGAAACGACGATGAATGCGGCGGGGAAGAATCGCATGGGGGCGGGTCATTCCAGATGCGAGCGACGGACGCGCCGCAAGGGCGAGGCGCGTGCGCATTGTCGAATGGGAAGAGGGCGGGGTGGGGGGAATGTAGCGCGGGAGCCTGCGGGCGCCTCGGAGAGGCGTTCCTATGGCGCGAGGTTTTCGGATCGTTTCTACCGAAACTTACCCGAAGCAGTGACGCCGAGTGGGGTGGTCCCGCGGCCGCGGGACCGCTGCGACGACCAGAGGTACTCGCGGCGCGGAGCGTTCTGCTGGCCAGCAGGACGCGCCCTACCTGAGTGCCGTCACTTCTTTCTCTGTTCCTCAACGTCCCGTCGCGGCGGGAGCGTGAGTCCTTCGCGCCATTCGCCAGTGAGCAGGATTTCGTGTCGCAACGCGGGCACGCCGATTTCGCTGCGATGCAGTAAGCCGATCAACATCTCGACCGCGACCGCCCCGATCCGGTCCGCGCCGCAATAGACGCCGGCGCAGTCGAGTTCCGGATGATCGCCGGCGAGGTCAATGAGCCCGACATCGCGCGGCACTTCACGGCCCAGCGCGCGCAGCCAGCTGAGCACCGGTCGCGCGTGCGTGACCAGCAACGCATCCGGCCGGTGCTTGGTGAACCAGCGGGCGAAATCGGATTCGGTGGCCGGGTCGCCGGGACAAACGGGCAGCCGGTCCGCGGACGCGAGCCGCAGCAACGCGCCGGCGTAGGCGCTGAGCCAGCGTTCGCCGACTTGCGGGCTGTCGTTCGCCTCGGAAAACACGAAGCCGATCCGGCGGTAGCCGCGATCGATGCACTGGCGCATCGCGAGGGAGGCGGCCTCGAAATGGTTTTCGGTCACATGGTGCAGCCGCGGCGACTGGAGGGTCATGCCGAGCGCGACCGCGGAGAACTGCGTCCAGGGCAGGTCCAGGGTGTGTTCGCCCGGCGGCAGTCGGCCGATGATCAGGCCATAGATGCTGCGGGCGCGCAGGATGGCGGCGAACCGCGCGGGACTCATGCCCGGCTCGCGCAGCCAGAAGTGCTCGACCTTGTAGCCGAAATCCTGCGCCCGCTGCGCCGCGCCGGGGAAGTAGTCAGGCCGGTCGTGATGCTCGGGGCGCCAGCCGTAACGCGTCGGGTAATTGGTCACGTAACCGAGCACGACGTCCTTCACCGCATGACCCGAACGCCGGGTGCTCATCAGCGCGGCGACGAGGGGATTCAGCTGATAGCCCAGTTCCTGCGCGATGGCCTGCACCCGTCGGCGCGTGGTGGCAGAGATGCGCGTGCTGTCGCGCAGCGCAAGCGCCACGGTGGAGCGATGCACGCCGGCGCGATCGGCTACGTCTTGGAGGGTGGCGTTCGCAGGCACGGAGCGGGGAAGAGCGAAGGGGGTGTCCGGTTGACAGCTCGAAACGACGATCGAGCTACGTCAATGCGGTTGTAAGTCGCATCGTGGTCCGCCGTTGCTTCGGGCGGCGGGTCGACGGCAGGCTAGCGCAGCTCTGCGCCGAGTTGAATCCGTCCGCCCGCGGGCACGGTGACCTCGGCGGTGTGCGAGCCGCAGCGCACGCGCGCCGTGCCGCCGGACGCGGACCGGAGCTCGACCCTCACGAGCTGCTGGTTGGCCCAGGCGAGGTCGACTTCGAATCCGCCACGCGCGCGCAGGCCCTTGACGGAACCCGTCGGCCACGCCTTGGGCAACGCGGGCAGCAACTCGATCTCGCCGCGGTGCGATTGCAGCAGCATCTCGGCGATGCCGTTTGCGCCACCGAAGTTGCCGTCGATCTGGAAGGGCGGATGCGCGTCGAACAGGTTCGGATAGGTGCGCTCGGGCGCCAGCAGCGCGCGCAGGATCTTGTAGGCGCGCTCGGCGTCGGCGAGCCGCGTCCAGAGATTGAGCCGCCAGGCGATGGCCCAGCCGGTGGAAATGTCGCCCCGGGTTTCGAGCGTTTTCTTTGCGGCGGCGGCCAGCTCAGGCGTGGTGCGCGGATCGATCTGATCGCTGGGGAACAGCCCGTAGAGATGCGAGACGTGCCGGTGGTCTTGCTCGGGCGCGATCGCGTCCCAGTCCTCGACCCATTCCTGCAGCTGGCCCTGCGCGCCGATCTGGTTCGGCGCGAGCCGGGCGCGGGCCGCCGCGACCTTTTGGCGGAAGTCCGCATCCACGCCGAGCTGTTCGCTGGCGGTGATCACCTCGGAGAACAGGTCGCGGATGATCTGTTCGTCCATCGTGGGTCCGGCGCTGATCGTGACGCCCGGGTGGTGCGCGTTTTCCGGCGAGATCGAGGGACTCGTGACGAGCCAGCGGTGGCGCGGTTCTTCGACCAGCGTGTCGAGGAAGAATTCGGCCGCGCCTTTCAGCCAGGGGTAGATCCGGGCGAGGAACTCGCGGTCGCCGCTGTAGAGGTAATGTTCCCACGCGGTGCGGCAGAGCCAGGCCCCGCCGGTCGGCCACATGCCCCAAAAAGCGCCGTCGATCGGCGCGGCGGCGCGCCAGAGATCGGTGTTGTGATGCACCACCCAGCCGCGCGCGCCATACTGAGCCTGCGCCATCTTCGTGCCGGTTTCGGTGAGATCGCGAATCATGCTGAACACCGGCTCGGTGCATTCGGCGAGGTTGGCGACCTCGGCCGGCCAGTAGTTCATCTCGGTGTTGATGTTGATCGTGTACTTCGAACCCCACGGCGGGGTGACATGATCGTTCCAGAGGCCCTGCAGGTTTGCCGGCTGGCTGCCCGGTCGGGACGAGGAGATCAGCAGGTAACGCGCGTACTGGAAATAAAGCGCGGCGAGCGCGGGATCGACGCTGGTGGTGGAGAGGCGGACGCGTTCGTCGGTGGGCAGTTGCGCGGCGTAACTGGTGCCGAGATCGAGCGAGACGCGGCGGAAGAGCCGCTGGTGCTCGGCGACGTGGGCGGCGCGGATCGCTTCATAAGGTTTGGTCGCGACCGCAGCGAGCGTGGCGCGATTCAGCGCGGCGGGATCGCCGCTGACGTCGTCGTAGCGGCGATAGCTTGTCGCCGCGGCCAGCAGGATGGTGGCTGCATGCGCGCCCTGCACCTGCAGATCGGTGCCGTCGGCGACGACGGCGCCGCCTTCGACGATCAGCCGGGCGCGGGCCTCGAACTTCAGCCGGCCTTTGATGCCGGCGGCGTCGCTGTTGGAGCCGGACAGGACCAGCTCGGCGCCGTCGGCGGCGGCCGTGGCGCGCTGCGGACTTTGGAAGGCCAGCGTGAAACTCAATGGACCGCCCCATTCCGGCCGCGGCGGGTTCCGCGATGCGGTGAGCCGGATCACGATTACCTGGTCGACCGGGCTGGCGAACACCTCCCGAACAAACGTCACGCCGCCGAGCACGTACTCCGTGCGGGCGATGGCGGTGTCGAGGTCGAGTTCCCGGCGGTAGTTCGCCACCTGTTCGCTGCCGGCCTGGGTGATCATGAGGTCACCGACCGTCTGATACGGCATCTGCACGATCGGCCGCCCCATGAATTTTCCCTGCGTGAGTTGCTGCGCTGCAGCGTAGTTGCCGGCGGAAATCAGCCGGCGAATCTCCGGCAGTGCGGCGCGCGCCTCGGGACTGGCCGGATCGTAGGGTCCACCGGCCCAGAGCGTGTCTTCGTTGAGCTGCAGCCGCTCCTGCTGAATGCCGCCGAACACCATCGCGCCGAGCCGGCCGTTGCCGACGGGCAGCGCCTCGACCCACTGGGCGGCGGGTTGGCGGTACCAGAGCTTGAGCGCCGCTGTCGCGGCTTCCTCCGGGGCCGAGCCATTTTCACGTATTACGTGAAAATGTCGTTGGTCGGTTTCGCGGGGGACCGCTGCCGAGGCCGCGGGCGCCGCCGGCGCGGGGGAGCTAATTTCACGTATTACGTGAAAATGGCTGTTGGCGTCGGGTGCAGTGGAATTGGACGACGCGCTGCGGCCGAGGGTGCCGTCGAGCCAGGCGATCATCCGATCGGTGTAGTCGGGCGCGAACTCGGACCACTTCAGCAAACCGTGTGGGGCGCCGGGGAGGGTGATGAGATCGCAGGTGTTGCCGGCCGCGCGCATCCGTTTCTGAAACTCGAGCGACTGGCTGTAGAAGACGGTCTTGTCAGCATCGCCGTGCAGAATGAGGAACGGCGGAAGACCGGGTTTGATGTGATTGAGCGGCGCAGTGTCGCGGAGCAGCTGCAGCGCTTCAGGAGTGACCACGGCGTCGCGGTTGTGCAGTGCTTGCAGGGAAGTGCTGAGTCCGCCGCGGCGCGGAAGTTCGGACTCGAAGTCGGTGACCGGCGCGTAGCCGACGACGGCCTGAATGCGCGTGTCGTCGTTGGCGAGCACGCCGGCGAGCGCGACGAGGTGGCCGCCGGCGGAGTGGCCGAAGAGCGCGATGCGCTTGGGATCGCCCTTGAATTCGGCGGCGTGCGCCTTGGCCCAGCGGATCGCGGTCTGCACGTCGTCGAAACACGCTGGCCAGCGGTGTTTCGGCGCGAGCCGGTAATTGATGGAGAACCACGTGTAGTTGGCCGCGGTGAGCGGAGCGAACCACGGGGTGATGTCGGCGCCGTTGCCCGGTTTATCGCTGCCAGACTTGTCGCCGCCGCTCCAGCCGCCGCCGTGGACGAGGATCGCGATCGGGAATGGTCCCGCGCCGTCGGGCACGTGCGCGTCGAGGAGCAGCCGTTCGCCGCCAGCTTCGCCGTAGACGAGGTCGCGCTGAACCACGTCCGCGGAGAGGGAACTGAGACCGGCGAGGGTGAGAAAGATGAACAGCCGTGAGAGGGGAGACATGGGGAAATCCGAAATCGTAAGCTCGAAATCCGAAACAAATCCGAATTCCAGAGCACAAGTATCGAATTCGAGCGGGACGCCGCAAGAGCGGAGGACAGGCCCGCCGGTGGATGCTGACGCGGGGGGGCAGTCGCCCGGTGCGGCGACGCTATCGTTCGCCGAGCCGCTGCGCTTCGAGAAAGTGCGGCATGGCTTCGTCGCTGCGGCCGAGCTGACGGAGCGCAAAGCCCAAGTCGCGATGCGCCGCGCCGGACTGTGGCATCAGCTCCACGACGGCGCGGAAATGCGGGAGCGCCTGGTCGAGCTGTCCGTGTCGGGCGAGCATCCGCGCGTAGGTCTGATGGGCTTCGACGGAATCGGGTTCGAGCTCGAGCGCGCGCTCGAAGTGCCGAATGGATTCGCTGAACCGATCAGTGGAGGCGAGGGCGTAGGCGAGGCTGAGCTCGGCGTGCGCATGAGTGGGCTGCAGGGTGACGACGCGCTCGAAGTGAGGAATGGCCTCCCGCACCCGATCCGTCTGGGCCAGCGCGAGGCCGAGATTGTAGTGAGCCATGGTGTAGCGCGGGTCGAGCTGCACGGCGCGTTCGAAATGCGCGATCGCCTCGGCCGCCCGATCGAGCGTGAGCAGCGCCGTGCCGAGGTTGTTGTGCGCCTGGACGTAGTCCGGCTGAAGCGCCAGCGCGCGCTCGAGGTGCGGAATCGCTTCCCGCGACCGGCCGAGCCGGATGAGATCGTCGCCCAGATTGCTCATCGCCTGCGGATAGTCGGGTCGGATCCGGAGCGCCTGCTCGAGATGCGGAATCGCTTCCGCGGGCCGGCCGGATTCGGTGAGCAACATCGCCAGGTTGTTGTGCGCCATCCAGCAATCGGGGTTTTTCGCGAGGGTGTCGCGGTAGAGCCTGAACCCGTCGCGATAGATGGCGGCCTGCGACCAGGTCAGCGCGCCGAGCACCAGCAGGATCACGCCCGCGCTGGAGAGGGCGGCGGGACGAGTCCAGCGCACCGCAGCGTGGGCGATCGCCGCGGCGACCAAGGCGAAGACGGCGAGCGCGGCGAGATATTGGAAGTGGTCGGCGACGTAGGAAAAGACGAACGGGTAGACGTTGAAAAAACCGAGGACGGGAAACAGCGTGCCGCCGAAGAGGAGTGCCGCGGCGAGCGGAGCGCGGCGCCCTCCTTCGCCAAGCCTACGGAGGGCAGGGGCGGAGAGTTGAGAGTTGAGAGTTGAGGGTTGGGAGCCGGAGTGGGCGATACGCCAAAGCACCGCCAATACCGCGAGGGTGGCGAGCGGGAAGAGCCATTGCCACCAGGCGGTGGCGTCGACGTGCCAGCGCGGATAGATGAAACTCAGCTCAGCTGGCCAGAGAAGTTTGCCCAGGTAGAACCACACCACGCGACCGGCCAGCAGGCCACGCTCAATCCAGCCAAGATCGAACGCGGCGCCCTGCGCGCCGATGAGCGTGCGTTCGAAGTGTGCGGTGAGCGCGCCGCCGGCAATGCTCAGGCCGAACCACGGAAGCAGCGGCACCACGTCGTGCCGCCAGCCGAGCTTGCCGCGGCGCCACCAGAAGATCACCAGCAGCGCCGCCGGTAGTGTGGCGGTGACGGTTTTCGTCAGCAAAGCGCAGAGAAAAAGAAAGGTGGCGAAGAAATACCCGAAGAGCGGCCGGGGACGGCCGCGCTCCCACGCAAGCGGGGGCGCAGAACGAGGTGGCGCGGGCGTTTCGGTCGGGGATCGAGCCGGATCTGGCCCCCGTGCCACGCCCAACATGGATTCACGGGCGGGACGCCCGTGCCACTGCAGATACGCGAGCGCGGCGGCGAGATAGAAGATCGCGGAGAGGGTGTTCTTCTGTTCCGAGATCCACGCGACGGACTCGACGCCCACCGGATGGAGCGCAAACAGCAGGGCGGCAAGCGCGGCGCCGGGGACGGCCAGCCGGCGCAGCAACGCGGCGAACAAACAGGCGACGAGGGCGTGCTGGAAGACGTTCGTGAGATGATAGCCGAGCGTCGCGTCGCCCCACAGCCGATGCTCCAGCCAGAACGCCGAATGCAGCAGCGGATAGTATTGCTGGGTGGCGCCGATCTCGAACCAAATGCGGCCGAGTCCATCGAACGAGCGCAGATCCTGGCGGGTGAGGTGACCAAGGTCGTCCCACAACACGCCGCCACCGAGCGCGGGCCAATAGGCTGCCAGCGCCACGAGGAAGAGCAGCGGATACAGCCAACGGGCCGGCAGCGCGAACGGATCGGCGGGGGTGGAGGGGGACGAGGAGCCGGGGCGGGAGGACATGAACGACGACGGCCGCGAACGCGCGACGCGCTGCGTCAGACGATGCGCCGCGCACTCGAGCGGGCGAGGATTTTTGCGCGAGTGAGGGCGTGGCGGCGGGGTTGCGCGGAATAGGAGCAAGCGAGACGCCCGCGCTCCCACGCACGCATTGGCGGACGACTAGCTGGCGTGCGGATCGGTCTGGTTGAGGAATTCCTCGAGATGGGTGTAGCCGTCGCGGCCCGGATCGTCGTTGCGGTCGGCGGGGTCGCGAGGATTCAGCTGATGCGCCTGCTCCCAGTCGTCGGACATGCCGTCCTGATCGGAATCCAGTGGAGGAGCGGCGGATTTCAGCAACGGCCAGCCGCCGACCTCCGTTTGGGAATTGATGATCCGGCCGGAACGTTGGCGCACATCGCCCACCAAACGCGCGTCGACGACGTCACGCCGCGGCCGTGAGGCACCAACCTCGGCGAGCACCTGTTCGAAGGCCGCGGAGGCGGAGGTCGTGGTGACGGGCGCGGCGGGGAACGGCTGCGCCTGAAACCGCACCTGCACGCGGCCGTCCGCTTCGGTGGCGCTGAACATCGCGCGATTGTCGGCCGTGAGCGCCTCGTCGCCATCGAGCACGTTGCCGGCGAGGTAGAACTCGAGATTGGACGGGAAGCCGATCTGGATGGGTTTCGACGTGCGCGTGTCCGGGCCGGGGCGGAGGTAATTGCCGACGTAGTTGACCGTGAACGTGCCCTGCGTGAGACCGGCGGCGGTTGAAATGTAGTTATAGACCACGTTGTTTCGGACGTCGAAAGACGGATACGGCGGCTGGCCATAGTTGTCGCCGAGCCGCGGATTGCGCGAGTGCGTGTGAAGCCAGAGATTGTGGTGCCACGTGACCGGACCGATGGCGCGGGAAAGCGAACCGAGCCCGTGGGCGCCCTTCTTGTGTTTGCTTGCGTGCAGGGGCTCGCCGATGAGGCACCATTGCACCGTCACGTCGGTGACCCGACCGGAGAGCGAGAGGCATTCGTCGATGGACCACGTCGCGGAGCAGTGATCGAAGATGCAGTTGCGGGCGCCGAGGAAGAAATCGGCGCTGTCGGATTCCTGCGCGGTTTCGTCGCCGAGCCGGAAGCGGAGATAGCGCACCACGACGTCGTGGGTGGCGACGCCGAATGCATAGTCGCGCAGGCAGATTCCGTCGCCGGGCGCGGACTGGCCGGCGATCGTGAGAAACGGTTTCGTGACGATGAGCGGGCGTTTCAGCTGAATGGTGCCGCTGACACGAAAGAGGATCGTGCGCGGGCCGGCGGTTTCGCAGGCGGCGCGCAGGCTGCCGGGGCCGGAGTCGTCGAGGTTGGTGACAAACAACACCTGACCGCCGCGGCCGCCGGGCGTGTGTGCTCCGGCGCCCTCGGCGCCGGGAAAGGCGGGGACCGCGAGGGAAGGCGGCGAGACCGCGGCGGACGCGGCCGTGGTCAAGCCGGCGAGCAACACGCACGCGCAGGAAACAGCAGGGCGAAGGAAACTCGTTCGGAAAAGACGCATATCAAAAATTGCGGCGGCGGCGCGCCGGCAGCGGAGGAGCTTGTCGATCTCGCGGGGTGAGTTCCAGCAGAAGCAGGCGACGGCGGGCGAGAGCGGAGCGAATCAGCTTTTGATCGGGCGCGAGGTGCGGGTGGTGGTACGGGAATCTTGTCCCTTTGCGTGGCATGGGCGTTCCGCCCATGTTGGCGGCGCGGGGCGCCGTCCACGGGCAGGATGTCCGTGCCACTTTCAGCATTTCGGCGAAAGCCTTACGGGTTCCGATACAAAGGGCCTTGAGGGCAAGGCGCTCCACCTTCCGGCTGCAGGAGAAAAAAACGCCGCCGCCCGGGCGGGCGGCGGCGTGAGTTGGAAGGATCGAGCGACGGCTCTCAGAGGTCGAAGCTCGCGGTCAGGATGAACCGCCGCGGATCGACGATGCGGTAGGTGTGGATGGTGCCATCGGGATAGGCGCCCACTGGCTGCAGCTTTCCGTCTTCCTGGAGGTTCTGGACGTTGAGGCGCAGTTCCATGCCGACCTTGTCGTTGAAGAGCTTCTGCTTGTAGCCGACGAAGACGTCGAAGTAGTAGTGCTCCTTGTCGTAGATCGGACGCGTCACATCGAGCTCAGTGACGATGGCGGGCAGCTCCTGGACGCCGCGGTAGCCGATCGCCTGCTTGCTCTGGTAGCGGATGGCGCCACCGACGTTGAAGCGCTTGAGCCATTTGTTGTCCGTGACGCCGGTGAGCCGGAAGTTCGTGCTCAGGCGACCCTTGTATTTGCTGAACTGCGGGCTGGCCTGGCCTTCGAGTTCGCGGATGACCGAGAACGGCTGCTGAATCCAGCCGATGAAGTTCTGCTCGGCTGTCTGCGTCGCGCTCGGATAGCGAGCTTTCCACCAGAGTCCGTTTGGATTGTCGGCATTGCGCTCGGCTTCCGGATCGACGATCGACGTCCACACCGGCATGCGTTCATCGATCCAGCGCGTGAGCGAGCCGGAGATGTTGAGGTTGCGGGTTTCCGATTCCTCGAACGACGCGGCGACGGTCCAGTAGGCCGTGGGGTTGTAGCTGATTTCGATTTCCGTGCCCTTTGCCTCGATGTCGTTGGTGGCGGCCATCGGCGTGGTCGGGTTGATGAGGAAGTCGATGTGATCCAGCGGGAGCTGCATCAGCGTGGCGGCGCGTTGCCGGATCTGTTCCTCGGACTCGCTCGGATACTGCCGCGTGAGCCAGCCGGCGCGGTTGTAGTTCGCGGCGGATGGCGTGTAGGCGCTGGCGACATTCCAGAGCACGAAGCGCGACGCGGTGGTCGAGACGACGGGGACGTCGACGCGGCTGACGCGCTGGAAGAAGGCGTTGGCGTCGCCGTTGCGCGAGTTCTTCGCGGTGTTCTTGTAGTGCGTGAGCCGGACGACGAGCTTGTCGCCCAGCGCGAAGTTGAGGCCGAAGCTGCGGTCCTCGCCGGTCGGGTCGGGCAGCGGATTGCGGTAGATGTCGAGTGCCTCGCCCTCGGGCAGGAAGCTGTCGGAGCGGTTGTAGAAGACCGACATGTCGCTCAGCAGGTCGCCGAAGAACCGGCTGGCGCCGGTGCCGCTGGCCATCTGGTCGAAGAACTTGATGTTCTTAAACGGACGGACGACGGCCTGGTAGTTCGTCGTGTCGCCGCTGTTGTGACGCCAGCTGGTCGATTCCCACGCGTCCACGACCTCGTAGTTGTAGGTCAACCCGTCGGTATTGAGCATCTGATTATTCCGGCTGCCGAACATCTTGTAGACGTCGTCGCGGCGGACGCCGACCGTGGTGACGATCGAGTCGTTCCAGAAGTGGCTTTGAAGCACGCCACCGATGGTCTTGAGGATGCGCTTGGTGTTCTGGGTCCCGCCGGCGCTGTCGGTGACGGCGCCGAGGCCGAGTTCCGAACTCTCGCGGCGAAGCGCGCCGGTCTGCACGTTGCCCCACAGGTATTCGTAGGTGCCGTAGGAGAAGGAGCGCGGAGCGTAGTCGACGTTCTCGCCGTTGGCGTCGCCGACGTAGAACCGGAAGTTATTCCGGGCGGCGGCGATCACCGCGGGCGTGCCGGAGACACCTGACTGGTTGCCGCGATAGAGGCCGGCCGGGATCCAGCTGTTGTTCGAGACGAACGTGTCGCGGTAGGAATACTGGCGCTGCACGCGATACTTGTATTCGTCGTAACCGGTGAGCTGGTGCCACCCGAGCCACTTCGAGAAGCCCTGGTTCTGGGTGAAGTCGAAGCGGTAGGCGAGCTGGGCGCGGTAGGTGTCCCACTTCCACGGCGAGTAGACCGTGCGCGGCTTGTTGGTGGTGATGTAGGGGCGCAGGAAGTAAGGATTCGGCGTGCCGTCGAGGAGCTTCTCGTTGACGTCGATCGTGAGCTGGCCGGAGAGACCGTTATCATTGGAGATGCCGATGAAGTTGCGCGTATAGCGCTCGGACTCCTCGCGGAGGAACGTGAACTGGCCGGCGAGCGTCTGCCGCGGGGTGTTCAGGAAGATCTGGTCGAGCTGGACGGTGGAGATCTCGGCCTTGTCCCAGATGCGGTTCGGGGCGGCCATGTTGATCGAGGACCAGTCGTAGATGGACTTGTCGGCGATGCTGGGGACCGTGGACCACAGTGGCTGCGTGCCGGTGCCGTAGTTGTTGGCCTGACCTTCGCGTGAATTGGGCGCGAGGAACCGGTTGGGCTGAATCGTCTGCGAGGGGTTGGTGCCGGTCGCGCCCGTGGCGGCGCTCCAGTGCGTGATCTGACCGTTTTCGTCGATGAAGACCTGGCTGTCAGCGGAGCCGAGCCAGCCGGCGCCGAGCGCGGCGGCGGGCGTGCCGGCGGGTCCGTTGTAGTTGCCGTTGGTCTGGCCGTAGGGCCCCATCGTCGTGCCGTTCACGTGGACGAGGCGGGTGATCGGGTCCCACGTCGGGCGGCCGTTGGCCTGCCAGTAGGTGATGGCATCGCGCGGCGGCAGGGCGTTCGGGCGGTTGCCGTACATGTGGTGGTAGTAGTAGGCGCCGCTGATCGTGGTGTTCTTGAACGGCCGGTATTTCACCATGAAGTTGTAGCGCTCGGTATCGACGCCGGAAGGCTTGCGGACCCACTCCTCGTGGTTGAAGACCTGGCTGAAGCGGACCGCGAGCTTGTCCTTGATGATGACCTGGTTGACGTCGACGCTCTGGCGGTAGCCGTCCCAATCGTCGGCGCGCGCCTCGAAGCGAATGCTGTCGCGCTGCAGGTTGGCGGAGGCGCCGACCTGGTTGACGGTGCCGGATGGATTGCCGAGGCCGAACACGTTGGCGTTGGGTCCGCGGCTGATCTCGATCGCATCGACGATGATCGGATCGATCGGCATCCGGTTTTGCGTCTCGATGTTGTTCAGCGAAACGTTGGCGGAGGCGATGCCGCGGACGCGGTTGGCCTGCGCCGGATTCAACTGCACGTTGTCGGAGACCGAGCCGTTGCGATCGATGACGACGTCGGTGAACGTGCCGGTGCCTTCGGTACCGGGCGTGTAGAGGAAGACATCGTTGATATCGAGCATCGCGAAGTCGTTCATCTGCTCCTTGGTGACGATGGTCACGGCAGAGGCGAGATCCTCGATGCGGGTGTTGAAGCGGGTACCCGACATCGTGTTCGCGCTGTAATAGCCGCGGGTGTCGGAAACGACTTCGAACGGCGACAGCACGACGACATCTTCGTCGGGTTGCGCCGGGGCGGGCGTGGCTTGCTGGGCCAGGCCGATCGCCGTGAGTCCGAACAGGCAGGCCGGTACGAGCAGGAACCGGTGCCGGGAGCGTAGGGTTTGTAGAGGCGTCATGATGTGATGGTAACTACGGCTTGGTTCTTGGTTGGTGTGGTTTGCGGGTGAGCTGGAGCGGTTTGAAACTTCCCGTTGTGAAGAGCACCGGATTCGGGCCGGACGCCCTGTCCGTGGGGTCGGGAAAAAAAGGCGATCGCACAGCGGGGCGCTGGTAAATCGGTGCTTTCCAAGGGGGTAGTGATGAGGACTGCGGCAGCTGTGAACCGCCGACGGCTTATGACACAATGGCACCCATGTCATAAACCCGGGACAAGGGTGCTGTTGCGCACATTGTTGACCGACTCGGGTCGACTCCGGTGGGTGGGGACGCGGCTTCGCGCGGGGGTGAATCGTGCGCAAAAAAACGCCGCCGCCCAAGGTTGGGCGGCGGCGGGTGAACCCGGAGGTTCGGGTAGGCCGTGTGGTGTTACAGATCGAAGCTGGCCGTCAGAATGAACAGCTGCGGATCAATGATGCGATAAGTGTGAATCGTACCGTCGGGGAACGCACCCACGGGTTGCAGCCGGCCGGTCTCGCCGAGGTTGCGGACGTTGGCCTTCAGCGTCATGACGACTTTGTCGTTCCAGAGCTTCACTTTATAGGAAGCGAAGAGGTCCACGTAGGTGTGCGTTTCGTCGTAGATCGGCCGGTTGACATCCAGTTGGGTGATGATCGCGGGCAACTGCTGCACGCCGTAGTAGCCGATGGCGCCCTTGTCCTCCCAACGTAGCGCACCGCCGACGCTCATCCGCTTGAGGTGCTTGTTGTCGAAGAGACCGCCGAGCTGCACGCTGGTGCTGGCGCGGAACGCCCACGGACGGATCTGCGGGTTGGACTTGCCTTCCAGCTCACGCATGACGGCGAACGGAGCATCGACGAACGCGATGAAGTTCTGCTCCGGCGTCGCGGCCGAGGCGGTATAGGAGGCCGGGGTGCCGTAGGTCAGCGCCGAGTTGCCGACGGCGAGTTGGGTGTAGCGGTGCTTCCACCACAGTTTGCCGGGGTTGCCCTCGTCTGCGGCATTGGCATCGGTGATCGACGGATCGACGATCGAAGTCCAGATGTCCCTGCGGGTTTCGATCCAATCGACCAACGCGCGGGACACGTTCGTGTTGACCGACTTGGTCTTGGTGATCGAAGCCGCGACCGTCCAGAAGTTGGTCGGGTTGTAGTTGATCTCGATCTCGGTGCCGGTCGAGCGGATATCGGTGGTCGCACCGATGCCGGGACTCGCGTTCGAGTAATAGTCGCGGTTCTCCGCGCTGAGGCCAGTCTGCCGCTCGACCTCAGCCTCGACCTGCGCCGTCGACCAGCCCGGATTCTGCCACGTGACCCAGCGTTGGGCGTTGTAGTAGAGATTGTGACTGCCCGTGGGGCTGCCCGCGCCGACGACCGGGAAGTCCATGCGCAGGACGCGGCCGGCCATCGTGCTCATGTCGTTCGTTTGAGCGTTGGTCTGCTTGTTGTCGTAGCGCGTCGCACGAATCTGCAGCTTGTCACCGAACAGGCTCAGGCCGAGACCCCAGCTCTTGTCGGTGCCGGTGGTGTTGGGCAGCAGATTCTTGTTCAGATCCTGGGCCGGATTGGTCGGGAGGAAGCTGTTCGATTTGTTCGAGTTGACCGACAGCCCGTTGAGGAGTTCGGAGAGGAACTGGCCACCGCGGCCGTTTTGCTGCAGCTGGTTCACCCAGGACATGCCGGTGAAGGGCCGCACGACGAACTGCACGTTGGTCGTGTGGCCGCCGTTCTTGAAATAATTCGCGTCCCAATGATCGATGACGTCGTGGTTGAACGTGATGCCGTCGGCTTGGAAGACCGCGTTGCGAGGATTGCCGGGATTGCCCAGTTTGGTCCAGAGGCTGTCATTGCGCCAACCCACGGTCGTGATCAGGCGGTCGTTGAAGAGATGGCTTTGCCCGACGACGCCGGCGGTCTTCAAGGTGGTCTTGCTGTTGAAGTCGCCGCTGAACCGGCCGGATTTGTCCGCGGCGGCCGGCCCGATCAGAATATTGTCGGTGTGGCTCGTAAAGACATACGGCGCCGCCGCCGTGCCAGAACCGGTCCGGCTCACCCAAACAAATGGATACGTCTGGTTGTTCTCGAAGGTGGTGGCCGGCGCGTAGTCGACGTTGTTTCCGTTCGTGTCACCCACGTAGTAGCGTTGGAGGCCGGTGGTGATCGCGAGATTCGGCGGGCTGCCGGAGGGCGAGCTTTGGGAGCCGACGTACGTGCCAGCCGGAATCCACGAAACGGGGGAGATCATGGCGTCGCGCCAGGAGTACTGGCGGTTCATGCGGTATTTGTATTCGCCGTATCCGGTGATCTGGAACCAGCCCAGCCACTTGAGCAGGTTGTCCTGGTCGGTGAGATTGAGCCGATAGGCCAACTGGCCACGCGTGGTATCCCACTTCTGCGGGTTGTACTGCATGCGCGGCCGGTCCGAAGCGACGTAGGGCCGCAGGTAGAATGGATTGGGCGAGCCGTCGAGCAGTCGCCGGTTGATATCCACCGTGAGCTGGCCGGACTGGCCATTGTCGTTGATGGTGCCCAGGACGTTGTTGGTCCACCGCTCGGACTCCTCGCGGAAGAACGCCGCCTGAGCCGCCAGCGTCTGCATCGGCGTGTCGAGGATGATCTGGTCGATTTGGAAGAGGCTCGTGGTGGTCTTGTCCCAGAAGCTATTGGGGGACGACAGATTGATGGACGACCAATCGTAGATGCTCTTGTCGCTCACCGTGGGCGTGGTGTTGAAGAGCGGTTGATCGAACGGGCGCGGGGCCGTGCCCGAGAAGGTCGGACCAGCGGCGGCCGCGGGCTGAAGGTAGCGCTGGCCGACGGCGTTGGCGGTCGGGTTGGTCGCATTGGTGACGATCTGTGGGGCGGACCAATACACGAGCCCGTCGCGGTCGATGAACATCTGGTTGCGGTTATTGCCCAGATACGCCGAGGTGAAGTATGGCCCGTTATAGTTGTTGGCGGTGTAGGTCCCGACGGGCGCATCGTTCAAGTAGACCGTCATCGTCACGGGATCCCACGTGGGCTTGCCGCTGGCGATCCAGTAGGAGAGGTTGTCGCGGGGCGGGATGGCGTTGGGCCGATTGCCGTAGGCGTGATAGTAGCCGATCGAGCCGGTGATGGTGGTGTTCTTGAACGGCCGGTATTTGATCATGCCCTTGTAGCGCTCCGTTTTGACCCCGGAAGGCTCGCGCTCGAACTCGTCCTGCTGGAACACGCCGGAGAACCGCACGGCCAGCTTGTTTTTGATGAGCACCTGATTCACGTCGAGGCTCGTGCGCCAGCCACCGTAGCTGTCGGCGCGGGCCTCGGCGGACACGCGGTCACGGGTGAGGATGGCCGCGGTTGGCACCAGGTTGATCGTGCCCGAGGGGTTGCCCAGGCCGAACACGTTGGCGTTCGGGCCGCGGCTGATTTCCACCGACTCGACTTCGACGGAATCGACTGGCACGCGGTTCATCGTCTCGAAATTGCTGAGCGAGACATTAGCCGGTGCGATGCCGCGCACGCGATTCGCCCCCGTGGGGTTGGCCTGCACGTTGTCGCCGATGCTGCCGTTGCGGTCCAGGGTGTAGTCGGTGTAGGTGCCGGTGCCCTCCGTGTTGGCCGCGTACAGGAAGATGTCGTTCGCGTCGATCATCGCGAAGTCGTTCATCTGCGCCTTGGTCATTACCGTGACCGACGACGCGAGGTCGGCGAGCTTCGTGTTGAAGCGCGTGCCCGACATCGTGTTCGCGCTGTAGTAGCCCTTGGTGTCGGACACGACGTCGAACGGCGACAGCACGATGACCTCGTCGTCTTCGGGCTGCGCGGGGGTGGAGGCGGCCTGCTGGGCCCAACCCGTGATCGCAAGTCCGAACAGACAAGCGGGCATGAGCAGGAGCCGGTGCAGGGTTCGTGGTGGTTGTTGGATTCTCATGGTGTTATCTTTTTCACTACGGCAAACTCGCTCCGTGCAGCCGAGCCGGGTTAGGGAGATCCCGATGGCCGGGCACACCAAGCCGGTGGGACAGACTCTCGGGGTGACTACAGGGAGCGCAGGACGCAGAGCGGCGAACGCCGGGGGTTGCTGGGTGTTTCCAGGGGTAGGATCAGGAACAAAGGGCGGGTTTTTGAAGACCTGCCGAAGGAACTGCGACGGGCATGGCAAGCCCGTCATAAACCCGGGACAAGAGCCCTGTAGCGCACATCGTTGACCGCAAGCCGCGGGGAATCGGGCAATCGGCGCAGCCTTAACCCGGCTCGTGCTTCTGCGCCCAAAAACAACGCCGCCGCCCGGACGGGCGGCGGCGTGCGCCTGCGCAATCGACCAACCGAAGGTGACTACAGATCGAAGCTCGCGGTCAGGATGAAGATCCGCGGATCGATGATGCGGTAGGTGTGAATCCGGCCGTCGGGGAACGCACCGACCGGCCGCAGCCCGCCGCTCTCCGTCAGGTTGCGCGCGTTGAGCTGGAACTGCGCGCTCACCTTGTCGCCCCACAGCTTGGTGCGATACGTGATGAACGCATCGAGGTAGTGATGGGCGCCATCGTAGATCGGACGGTTGGTGTCGAGTTGGGTGATGGTCGCGGGCAACTGCTGAACACCGTAGTAGCCGATGATGGCCTTGCTCTCCAAGCGGATCGCGCCGCCGATGGAGAATTTCTTCAGGTGCCGTTGATCGGTGATGCCGGCGAGATCGAGCTTGGTGCTGAACCGGGCATTGTAGCGGCGGGTCTGCGGGTTCGCCTTGCCTTCGTTTTCGCGGAAGGCGCTGTAAGGTGCACCGACGAACGCGATGAAGTTGAACTCCGGCGTCTGGCTGCCGCTCGCGCCCTGGTAGAGTTGTTTCCACCACAGTCCGTCGGTGTTGCCTGGCGTCGGATCGAGGCCGCCTTGCGCCACGGGCACGCCGATGCGCGGATCCTTCACCGTGGTCCAGACCGGCATGCGCTCATCGATCCAGCGTTGGATCGTGGCGGATACGTTGCGGTTCGTGACCTCCGAATCGGTGATCGAACCGGAGACGGTCCAGTAGTTGGTTGGATTGTAGTTGATCTCGATCTCGGTGCCCTTGGCGACGATGTCGGCCGTGGCGGCGAACGGCACGCCGGGATCGAAGAGGAACGCTTCGGTCTCGGGGGAGATGCCCGTGACTTCGGTCACCTTCGCGCGAACCTGATCGTCATTGAGCGTGGGGCTTTGCCACCGCACCCACGCGTCGGCTTGGAACAGCAGGCGCGCGGGATTCGGCGTCTGGCCCGACGGCGACATGTCGAGGCGGGTCACACGCTGATTGAAGACGCTGGCGTCGCTGTTGCGGGCGTCCTTCTGGGTGTTCTCGTAGCGCGTGGCGCGAACGACGAGCTTGTTGTCGAACAGGTTTAGCGCGAGCGTGTAGCTCTCGTCCTCGCCCGTCGGGTTCGGCAGCCGGTTGTGGTAGAGGTCCTGCGCCGGCGTGGCGGGCAGGAAGCTGTCGGACTTGTTGTAGCCGAGCGTGAGGTTGTTGATCAGATCGGCGGCGAAGCTGCTTTGATTCCGCAGGTCGCGCACGAAGCCGAGATCGCGGAAGGGCCGCACGATCGCCTGCACGTTCGTGGTCCGGCCGGAGTTGAACAACTCGTCGCCGGACCAGCGGTCGGTGGTGGTTTTGTCGTGGGTCAGCCCGTCGTTGTGAAGCCGCACGGCCGTGTGGCCGAACATCGTGTAGACCTTGTCCTCGCGCGCGCCCAACGTCGTGACGAGCCGGTCGCCGAGGAAGTGGCTCTGCATGACGCCGCCCAAGGTGCGGATCGTGACCTTGGTGTTGTTGGTGCCGCCGGTCGAGTCGGTGACGGCGCCGAGGCCCAGGCTGACCTGCTCACGATTGAACGCGCCGGTGGCCGCGTTGCCCCAGACGTAGTCGTAGGCGCCATACTGGAAATCCGACGGCGCGTAGTCCACATTCGCGCCCTCGGTGTCGCCGACATAGTAGCGGTAAAAACTCTTCGTCACGTTGATGTTCGCGGGCGGCTGACCCGGACCGCTGACAGTGGACTGATTGCCACGATAAACGCCGGCGGGAATCCAAGAATGGTTGGACGTGATCACGTCGCGCCACGAGTACCGGCGGTTCACGCGATACTTGTACTCGCTGTAGCCGGTGAGCTGATGGGATCCGAGGTGCCGCCAGCCGTCGTTGCGCTGCGTGAAGTCGATGAGATACGCCAGTTGTCCACGCGTCGTGTCCCAGCGCGCCGGGTCGTATTGCATGCGCGGCCGGGCGGTGCCGATGTAGGGTCGCAGGAAGTAGGGATTGGGCGTGCCGTCGAGCCGTCGCTCGTTCGGGTCGATCGAGAGCTGGCCAGACTGGCCGAGATCGTTCGAGATGCCGATGTAGTTGCGCGTCCAGCGCTCCGAGTCCTCGCGGAAGAAATTCCCCTGGAACGCGAGCGTGTGAAACGCATTCCGGAAAAACAGCTGGTCGAGCTGGACGTTGAACGTCTCCGTCTTGTCCCAGAATCGATTGATGGCGGAGATGTTGATGTTCTCCCAGTCGTAGATGGACTGGTCGCTCACGGTGGGTGTGGTGAGGAACAGTGGCTGGGCGTTGGAGCGGACGCCGGTGCCGCGTGCGTCGGGTGCGCCGGTGGTCTGCAGATAACGGAGGTTGCCGGGCGCGGCCGTGGCCGGCGTCGTGCCCGTCACGCTCGATGGCGCGGCCCAGTAGCCGATCCCATTCTGATCGATGAACAGCTGGCTGGAATCGAAGCCCAGGTAGCTCGCGCTGAAGTAATCGATAGTCTGGCCGTTGAAGCTCGAGGGGAACGTGTTCGCGGTGACTGGCCCGATCGTCTGGCCGTTGACGTGGATCACGCGGGTGACCGGATCCCAGGTTGGCCGGCCGCTCTGGATCCAGTAGGAGATGTTGTCGCGCGGCGGCATCGAGTTCGGCCGGTTGCCGTAGGCGTGATAGTAGAAGTACGAGCCGCTCAACGTCGTGTTCTTGAACGGCTGGTATTTGATCATGCCGTTGTAGCGCTCGGTATCCACCCCCGACGGCTTGCGTTGAAACGCCTCGTGTTGGAACACCTGCTGGAATCGGACGGCCAGCTTGTCCTTGATGATGACTTTGTTGACATCGACGCTGTTGCGGTAGCCGTCGTAGCTATCGGCGCGCAGCACGATGCGAGCGTCGTCGCGCTGCAGGTTGGCGGCGGAGGGCACCTGGTTCACGGTGCCGGACGGATTGCCGAGGCCGAACACGTTGGCGTTGGGCCCGCGACTCACCTCGATGGAGTCGATGCCGACCGCGTCGATCGGCACGCGGCCCATCGTTTCGATGTTGCCGAGCGAGACGTTGGCCGGCGCGAGACCGCGCACGCGATTGGCCTGGGTCGGGTTGTTCTGGACGTTGTCCGCGATGCTGCCGTTGCGGTCGAGGACGTAGTCGGTGTAGGTGCCCGTGCCTTCGGTGCCCGCGACGTAGAGGAAGACGTCGTTGATGTCGGTCATTGCGAAGTCGTTCATCTGCTCCTTCGTCATGATCGTGATCGAGGAGGCGAGATCATCGATCTTGGTGTTGAAGCGGGTGCCGGACATCGTGTTCGCGCTGTAGTAGCCGCGCGTGTCGGAAACGACTTCGAACGGCGACAGCACGACGACCTCTTCGTCGCGTGGCGCGGTGGCGGAGGCGGAGGCGGGGGCGGACTGCTGCGCCAGGCCGACGGCGGTCAGGCCGAACAAACAAGCGGGGGCGAGCAGGAATCGAGGCAGGGTGGGTGGTGGTTGTTGGGGTGTCATGTTGTCTTTGTAGCTACGGCTTGAACGATCCGTGTCGTGGCACGGGAAAGGAGAGGGGGCATCGCCAGCGGCGAGCACCGCCCGGACAGGGCGTGCAGTCTCTTCAGTGGGGAACTGGAGGGAGGGCGTGGGGCGCGAAGCGCCGACGCCGGGGTTAGGTGGATTCTAAGGGGGGAGGGAAAATGGCGGGCTTTGACACCCGTCGGAAAACCAGACGGCTCATGGCAAAGCCGGCAGAAAATCAGGACAAGTGCCGTGTTGCGCACATCGTTGACTGCGCGGCAGGGGGCGCCAGGCGAAACGGGGAGAGGGCGCGGCCCGGGCGCCGGCGGAGGGGCGAAACGAGGAGGTGTCCTGCCCCGAGCAGGGCGAAACGCTCACGCGTTCCGCTACGGGCTGGCCGAGCTCAGGCGGTGCGCGGCGGAAGCATGCAGTTTTCCCGCCATTCGCCGGTGAGCAGAATCTCGTGCTGCACCGACGGCACCCCGGTTTCGTTGCGGTGCATCAGGCCGACGAGCATCTCGACCGCAAGGCCGCCGATCTTCGCGGGATCGTAGTAGATGCCGGTGCACTCCAGTTCACGGCGATGTTCGAGCGCGACCACCCCGACGTCGCGCGGCACGTTGCGATTGAGGTCGCTCAGCCAGCGCATCAACAGGCTGGGATTGTTGACCAGCAGCGCGTCGGGTTCGTGGCGCAGAAACCACGTGCGGAAATCCTCTTCGTTGGTGGGATTGCCCGGACAAACCGGCAGCCGGTCGCGCGCGGGGAACTGGGTCTGCTGCGTGAGATAGGCGCCGAGCCAGCGATGGCCGACGCGCGGGCTGTCGTTGACATCGGAGAACAGGAAGCCGGGGCGTTTGTAGCCGCGCTCACGGCAGCGGTCCATCGCCTGCCACACGGTGTCGAAATGATTCTCGGTGATGTGATGGAGAATCGGCGAGCGGAGCGTCATGCCGAGTGCCACCGCGGAGAAACGGTCCCAGTCGAGTTCGAGCGAGTGCTGGCCTGGCGGCAGCCGACCGATGATGAGGCCATTGATCCCGCGCGCGGAAAGCATGTCGCAAAACCGCCGCGGCGTCATGCCTGGCTCGCCCAACCAGAAGTGCTCGAGCTTGTAGCCGAAATCGCGCGCGCGCTCCACGGCGCCGGGGAAGAAGTCCGGCCGGTCATGGTGCTCGGGCCGCCAGCCGTAGCGGGTCGGGTAGTTCGTCACGTAGGCGAGCGCGGCGTGCTTCACCGGCTTGCCGGAGCGGCGCGACTGCATGAGCGCGGACACCAGCGGATTGATCCGATAACCGAGCCGGTCCGCGATGGCCTTCACGCGCACGCGCGTCGGTTCGGGGATGCGGGGGTGGTTGCGCAGGGAAAGGGAGACCGTGGTGCGATGTACTCCCGCGGCCTTGGCAACGTCCTCGAGCGTGGCTGGCTGCTGCACGACTGCAGTCAACGGCGAGCGCAGAGCTGCAGTCGAGTGAAAAATACCCCAGGTCACCAGGGCGGAACCTGGGATGAGCGCTTCCGAACGCGGTGCGATCTCCCGACGGGGCCTGCGCCGCGGCGTGCCAGAAGGTCAAGGGATGCTGCGTCCTTCGCCGAAGCCGGGCACCCAGAACCGGTCGCGGGCCACACCCCGCCGATCCAGCGCCTGCGCGAGATCGGTTTCGTGGGCGTCGACCGCCTGCTCGGGATGTTCGCAGAATGTGCCGAAGTGTATGCCCACGCTCTGCGCGGCGCGGAACAGCAGGTGCGCCCGCACCGCGTCATCGGGGTTCAAGTGCCGATCCTGCATGAACCAGCGCTTCTCGTAGCTGCCGATCGGCAGGATGGCCAGCCGCACGGGCGCAAAGCGCGTGGCGATGGCCGGAAAGTGCCGGCTCCAGCCGGTGTCGCCCATAAAAAGCACCCAACCGCGAGACGATTTCAGGGCGAATCCACCCCACAGCGTGCAGTTGCCATCGAACCAGCCGCGGCCGGAATCGTGCCGAGTGGGCAGGAAAACGATTTCGGGTCCGCCGTTGGCCAGGGCGTGTTGCTGCCACCAGTCGAGTTCGACCACGGCGCCCGGCGCAGTATCCGCGAGTCGCGCGCCGACGCCGAGCCCGGTAATAATCACGGGGCGGTGGCGCGCAACGAGCCGACGCAGCGTCGGACGGTCGAGGTGGTCGTAGTGATCGTGGCTGATCAGCACGACATCGATGGGCGGCAGCTGATCGAAGGCGAGACCAGGGGCGCGCACGCGAGAGGCGCCGAGCAGCCCCCACGGGCCGGCGCGGCGCGACCAGATCGGATCGGTGAGAATGTTGATCCCGTCGATTTGAATCAGGATGGTGGCATGATTGATGTAGGTGAAGCGCAGCTCGCCCGGTGCGGTGCGTGCGATCGGTGGTGGCTGCGGTGGGTCCACGATCCAGTCCGGCCAGGCGACCGGCTCCATTTCCCAGAGCCATCTCGCATGGTCAGCCAGCGTTGCCGTGGGTTCGCCGGTGGTAAACCGTGTACCATCGAAATGATCCGAGCGCGGGCCCTGATGGACGGCGCAGGATGTACCAGTCAAGGCGGCGAATGGCAGCAACGCGATCAGGAGCGCCCGGCTGTGAGTGGTCATGGGCAATGATCAAGCTGGACGTTGGGCAACCAGACAAAGGCCGGTGATCCCCTGATCGAGGACAACCTCGCCGGTGAGCACGAACCCGTTCCGTTCAATCCACCGCTTCACCGCCACGAGCTCATCGGCGAACAACCCGGGCGTCAGTCGACGTTGCCCCTCGCGCAGCGTATGCACGGCGATGACCAGTCGTCCGCGCGGCTTAAGCACCCGGAGGATCTCGGCCAACGACCGGGTGGCCGGCTGCCAGAATTGGACGTTGCTGACGGACAGCACACGATCGAACGACGCTTCAGGCCAAGCCAGTTGGTCCGCGGTGCCGGTGGTCAGCCGCATCCGACCGCCGTGAACGGCGGGGCGGTTCCGGCGGGTGGCGGCAGCGAGCATTTCCGGCGAGCGATCCACGCCCGCAACCAATCCGTCGGGGCCGACGGCGGCGCTGAGCAGCGCGAGCGCACAGCCGGGGCCAAAACCGATTTCGAGGACGTGCTCGCCGGCGCGCGCCTCCATCGTCTGCACGGCCAGCCGGTTCAGCGGGAGGTTCTTTCGAGTCATGATCCACCCGGCCAGCCGGCCGAGCCAGCCGGTGGGCGCGGCGAAGGCCCGGAAGGCCGGATGCGAGGCGCGGGCGCGAAAGGCCCGGGCAGGAATGAGGTCCGCGGAGGCGGCGGCGGGCGAAGAGGGTGCAGTCATGGGTGAGTTCATGCGAAGGACGTACATTCCGATTATCGTAATAAATCGCGGAAAAAATCAGCGGCGGGCCATCTGCCGGCTGACTTTCTCGAGCAGTCCGACCAGCGTTCGCCGCTCCGGGTCGGAATCGAGCGCGGCGAGGACGGCGCGGGTAATGGCGCGGTCCACGCGCATGTGTTCCTTGTCAAGCGCCCGGCCGGCGTCGGTCAGGGCGAGTCCGTACGAGCGCTTGTCGCGCGGATTGATCGTGCGGCGCAACAGCCCTTTTCGCTCGAGCCGGTCGATGGCGCTGGTGAGCGTGCTGTTTGGTACACCCAACGCCTGCCGAATGTCGGCCAAGATGGCATTTGGGTCGCGGGCGGCGTGGTGCAGGATGCCGAGATCGAGCATGCCGATGCCGGCGAGCTGGGCCGACCACTCGCTCAGGTCGAGCAGTTTGAGCGCCTTCACGAAGGCGTGAAGCGCGTGGTTGGCCGCGGTGTCGAGGTCGGCAGGCATCGAGTTACTACGATGCTCGTAGTAACGGCAACGGCCGGCGCACCGTCAAGGCCGATTTCCGGGCTGCGGCGCGGTTTGGAGAATGAAGGCGAGCGCCGGCACGGCTTGCCGCAGGTCATCGACCACGAGCTGCGCGAAGATTGTGCTGCCATTCGCGTCCAAATGAGTGGTGTCGGGATCCTGGCTGTTGGGTTTGCGGGGATTCAGCGCGGCGGTTCGTTCCGGTCCCCAGGCTTCGCACAACGCGATGCTGCGCGCGTGCAGGTCGATCAACGGCACGGCCTTCTCGCGGGCGACTCGTTTCGCGGCGTTGGCGTAGGGCGTGAGCGTCGAGAGGATGCGACCCGGATTCGCCGGATCGAAGTTGCGACGCGTGAGCGAAGTCAACAGCACCGGCTCGGCGCCAATCGCGCGAACTTCGTCAACATAGCGGGCGAGGTTCTGCGCGAACGTCGTATCCGGATCGGTCTCGCGCTTCGGGCCCTTGCCCGGCTGGTCGTTGTGACCGAATTGAATGAGGTAGTAGTCGCCGCGCAGCGCGAGCGCGGGTTCCCAATGGCCTTCGCCGCGGAAACTTTTCGAGCTGCGGCCGCCGAGCGCGGTGTTGATGCATTCGGCGCCGGGCCCGAGCAACTGCTTGAACCCGCGGCCCCAGCCGGAGCGATCCGTCACCGTGGAATCGCCGACAAGAACGATGCGCGTGATCCCGGGCCGACGCGGCGGAGGGGCAGCATCCGTCGTCGTAGCAGACGTCGTAGGACTTTCGCGTGAAACGCTCGCGCGTTCCGCTCCGGCAACCGGATCCCAGCCATCGGCGCCACCGAGCACGTGCGCCGGCGTCAGATCAGCCGCATCCTCGGCGGTGAGTGTGTGCGCCCAGGCCACGCGAGCCGACGGATTTGCGCCCGGACCGGTGCTGCCGAACTCGGCATAGAATGTGGTTTGTTCCGCGTGGGGCTTGTTCCAGTTGTGCCAGCCCTCCGGGCGGACCGCGGCCGACATCTCGGTCCGGAGAAAAACGGTTTGGGCAAAATCACGCCACGGCCGGCCCAGGTAGGTCTTCACCCCTTCAGCGCCGGTGATGGTGCAGTCCGCAAAGACAAAGCCGTGCGCGGCGCCCTTCGGCGTCGACGCGGCGGTGATATAGCCGTCGCGGAGGCAGCGAATGGCGCAGTGATCGAAGAACGCGGTGGCCGCGCCGAAAATGAAATCGACGTGGCCTTCGATGGTGCAGTCGACGAAATAATGCCGGCCGCGGTTGAGCAAGAGCGTGTCCTGCCAGCCGAGGAAACGGCAGTGGCGAAACACCAGTCGATCGCCGTCCGCGCGGAGCGCGAGCGCCTGACCGACCGGCCCGGCGGAGTTCGCGATGGTGATGTTTTCCCAAATCATGCCATCGCCGTCGATCTGGAGCGTTGGCGTCCGGAACGTGCCGATCGGCTTGCCGTCGGGGCCGGGGAGATTGGCGTGCAGATCGTAGCTCACGATCGTCGTCGTCGCGTCCTCGCCGAGCACGTGGATGTTGCCGCGCTCGCGCTGCACGTAGATGCGCTCGCGATAGGTGCCGGGCTTGACCAGAATCACCCACGCCGGTGCGGCCGGGTCAGTGCGCATCGGCGCCGCGCTGATCGCGTCCTGCAGCGAGGTGAACTGGCCGGAGCCGTCGGGGGCGACGATCGCGTCGGGCTTGGCCGAGCCAACCGCGGTGAAAACGGAAGCGAGCAAGGCGAGAACGAAGAGAGAGCGGGAGAAACGGTTCATCGGAGACTGGGGGTCGGGGCAGAGCGGCAAAGTGAGAAGCGGTCTGGCCGAGAAGAGAAGGCATGGGTGAGCGCGACGCCAGCGATCTGGCGTTCGCATCGTTGCGGAGTGCGCGGAGGAGCAGTAGAGCCCGGCGTCCGGCGGATTAATGCGATTCGACCGGTCGCCTTGGAGCGACAGGGCCGGAATGCGGCGCAGCTGGGCGGGCGGGAGGCACAGTGCCACATATTCGTTTACACTTAGTGCCATAAATCCGCTGACACTTTTTCTGGGGTGCGATGCCCTGGAAGATCAAAACGGCGGAGCAGCAGCGTCAGGCTCTCGCTCGGGAGATGACGCGAGGCACGGTGTCGGTGACCGCGTTGTGCGCGCGGTTTGGCGTGAGCCGCACGACCGCTTACAAGTGGGCGGCGAGGTATGTGGCTCAGGGGGTAAACGGGCTGGTTGCGCGACAACCGGGCCGCCCCAAACAGGTGAGCCAGGCGTTGGCGCGGTGGCACGCGCGCGTGTTGCTCGCGCGTCAGGCGCGGCCCAGTTGGGGTGCGCCCAAGTTGCGGTGGTGGCTCGAGCGGACGCATCCCGGCGAGCGAGTGCCGTGTAGCCGGACGCTCCACCGGTGGCTGGTAGCCGCCGGTCGCGTGCACCAGCGACGTCGCAAGCTTAGAGCCGGACCGGGGCGGCCCGCCACCGTGCTCGCCGAGCGAGTGAACGCGGTCTGGACCGCGGACTTCAAGGGAGACTTTTACACCAAAGACGGAGCGTGGATCTTGGCTTTAACGGTGCGCGATCTGTACAGCCGCTTCATGCTTACGGCCCATCCCGTGCCCCGGCAGAGCGAGCCGGTGGTCCGCCGCGTGTTCGCGCGGCTGTTCCGCCGCTTCGGCGTGCCGCAGGCGATTCGGGTTGACCGCGGCACGCCGTTTTGCGGCAGCGGGCCGTATGGCCTGACCGCGCTGAGCCTATGGTGGCAGCGGCTGGGCATCGAAGTGCAGTTTGTCAGCCGCAAACGCCGCCTCGACAACAACGCTCACGAGCAGATGCACCGCATGCTCAAGGCCGAGGCCGCCACGCCCGTGTCCCGCTCCTACGGCGCGCAAGTCCGACGCCTGCAGCGCTGGTGCGGCCGGTACAACCACGACCGTCCGCATGAGGGTTTGGCCGGACGCACTCCGGCCAGCCTCTACCGCCCGAGCACCCGGCTGCTGCCCCGACTCGTGCCGCCACAGTACCCGCTCGGCTGCGTCACTCGCCGGGTCAGGCCTCACGGCTACGTGAAGCTGGACGGCAGCCATCGCCACATCGGTCGGGCCTTCGTTGGCCTGACCGTGGCGTTCACCCCTTACCGGCAGCTTTACCGCGTACACTTCGATTCCCTCCTGCTGGGCACGATCGACCCGCGGCTAACCAGATCCGGCCTCGTCCCCGTTCGTAGGTTCAGGTGAGGGAGGGGCTGCGCCCCTCCCTCAACCCTCCCCAAGCCTCATGGCTTCCTCTTCAAGACAAACGAACCCGGCTTGGTGCGAAAAAGTGTAAGCGGATTTATGTCACTCCACCGGATGCCCGCGCTCCCACGCACGCGTGTTCGAGCGCTCCACCTCCAGTGGCATGATGCTGGGCGCGAAGCTCGGAGACGAAAAGAGCCCGGCGGGAAGGCCGGGCTCAACTTGACGGAGAAGGCGGATGCCGCTCAGAGCGTGATCTGCTTAAACCGCGGCACGAGCAGGTGCATGGTGATCCAGGCGACGAGATAGGCCGAGCCGCAGATGATGAAGAGAATCCCGTAACCGAGCTCGACTTTGCCCAAGGTGGTGAAATGCGCCAGCACAAGCCCGGCGACGCGTGCGATCAGAATGCCGCCGACGGCGCCGGCCATGCCGCCGAGACCGGTGACGGACGCCACCGCTTTCTTCGGGAACATGTCGGAGACGGTGGTGAAGATGTTGGCGGACCAGGCTTGGTGCGCGGCGCAGGCAATCGCGATCGTCGCGACGGCGAGCCAGGTGTTGATCGCGCCGAGCCGGGAGGCGAGCAGCACGGTGAGTGGCATCAGCGCGAACAGGAACATCGCGAGCTTGCGGGCCTTGTTGGCATCCATGCCGCCGTTGATGAACGCCTTCGGCAGCCAGCCGCCGAAGATCGAGCCGACGGTCGATACGGTGTAAACCACCGCGACGGCGAACGGCCAGCTGATGACGCCGGGGATGCTCGAGTGATCGCCGGTGAAACCGGGATTGGCCGCGAGATATTCGCCGATCTTTCGGTTGTTTTCGCCGGTGAGAAATGCGGGCAGCCAGAACAGGTAGAACCACCAGATCGGATCGGTCAGGAACTTGCCGAGGACGAAGGCCCACGTTTGGCGGAAAGTGAGCAGCTTCGCGCCGGAAACGCGCGCGCCGGTCGTGTCGGCCTTCTGCGCTTCCTGCTCGTCGCGGTCGCTGTGGATGTAGTCATACTCCGCCTGCTTGAGGTGACCGCTCTTCAACTTTTCCGCGGGCGAAGCGTAGGTGAGATACCAGAACGCGATCCAGATCAGGCCGATCGCGCCAGTGAGGATGAACGCCCATTCCCAGCCCCACGCGTCCGCGATGTAGGGCACGCAGAGCGGTGCGACGATGGAGCCGATGTTCGCGCCGGAGTTGTAGAGCCCGGTGGCGTAGGCGCGCTCCTTCTTCGGGAACCATTCGGCAATCGTCTTGTTGGCGGCGGGAAAATTGCCGGCTTCGGTGAAGCCGAGCGCGGCGCGCCAGAACCCGAAGCTCCACGTATGGTGACCGAACGCGTGGCCGATGGCCGCGAGGCTCCAGCCGATCAGCGAATACGCGTAGCCTTTCTTCGTGCCGATCCAGTCGATGAACCGGCCGGCGGCGAGCATGCCGATCGCGTAGGCGACCTGAAAGCAGATGACCACCGTCGAGTAATTCAGCTCCTGCGTGGCCTTATCCGCGCCGAAGACGCCGTCCTCTGACAGCGTCGTCTTGAGCAGGCCGAGGACGTTCCGGTCGAGGTAGTTGATCGTCGTCGCGAAGAAGACGAGCGCGCAGATCGTCCAGCGGTAGCGGCCGATCTGTTCGTTGATTTGATTGAACTTGCTCATGAATGGGGTTGGGGCGGGAGAGCGCGAAAGGGTTGGAACGTGTCGGGCGGAATTTCCTGATCCCGCCGCCCGACAAAGTCGTTATTTCTGAGGAGCGGGGACGGAGTTGAGGCTGCGGGTGCCCTTGGCAGGGGTGATCGTGACGTTCTTCAACGTGATGGTTCCGGCGTGCTGCACGACCTCGGTTTCGGTCACACTGTTGAATGTCGAGTTGCTGATGCGAATGTCTTCGATCACCGCGCCGGGGAAACCGCGGATGTACATGACGCGCGGGCTGGCCGAGCTGGTGATGTTTTCCATCTGCACGTTGCGGACGATCGGTTTGAACGCGCCCTTCGCGCCCTCCTCGTACAGCAGGTCGATGGTCAGGACGGCCTCGCCCACGCGGCCGATCTTCACGTTGCGCATGAAAACATTCTCGAGCACGCCGCCGCGGACCGCGTTGTTCTTGAAGCGCAACCCGCGGTCAAGGTCCGGGCTGTCCATCTCGCAATCCTCGACGAAGATGTTGCGGATGCCGCCGGTGCATTCGCTGCCGAGCACCACGCCGCCGTGGCCGTCCTTCATCACGCAGCGGCGGATGACCATGTTCTCGGTCGGGACGTTCACGCGCCGCCCGTCGCCGTTGCGGCCGGACTTGATCGCGATGCAATCGTCGCCGGTGTCGAACAGCGTGTCCTCGACCAGAATGTCGCGGCAGGATTCGGGATCGAAGCCGTCGTTGTTCGGTCCGTGCGAAGTGATCTTCACGTTGCGCACGGTGATGTTCTGCGAGAGCACCGGATGCAGTTCCCACATCGGCGATCGGATGATGCTGACGCCCTCGATGAGGATGTTCTTGCAGCGGTAGGGCTGCACGAAATTCGGCCGCAGGAAGTCGTTCGCACCGAAGACGCGTTCGGCGACGGGTACGTTGGTTTCGCCCATCTGGATCAGCCGGTTGCGGGCGGCGCGCTGTTTCGGCGCCGTGCCGTCGCGCTTGTCGTTCCAGCCCCACCAGGTGCTCCAATCGGAGCCGCCATCCAGCGTGCCCTCGCCGGTGATGGCGATGTTCTCTTGCTCCCACGCGTAGATGAATGGAGAGAAGTTCATGCACTCGACGCCTTCCCAGCGGGTGAAGACGATCGGGTATTTGGCGAGGTCGAAAACCCAGCGGAGCGTGGCGCCTTTCGCGACGTGGAGGTTGACGTTGCTCCGGAGGTGAATCGCGCCGGTCAGCCATTCGCCCGCGGGCACGACAACACGGCCGCCGCCGGCCTGGTGGCAGGCGTCGATCGCCGCGCGGATCGCGTCGGTGCAGTCGGCGTCGGGCTTCGCGCCGAAATCAGTGATGGGAAAATCACGATCGGGAAACGTCGGCGGCTGGATCCGCGCGAGCACGGCCTCGTAGTCCGACCAGCCGCGGGCGCCGAGATCCTTGCGCTCACGCGCCGGGCCACTTGCATCGGCGAGCAGTTGGTCGAGCTCGAGCCCGGCGAGGATGAAGGGGCCGACCCCCTTGAGGTCATTGTCGATGATCGGCTCGCTGATGTAATACTCGAAGCTGCCATCGCGCGGCCGACCCGTCGACGTGGTGTAGCCGAGCCCGGCGACGGCGCAACAGCGCGTGAGGTTGATCTTGCCGTCCGGGTCGCGGCGGATGAGGTCGCGAATGATGCCCTCGTAGCCCTTGAGGACGGCGGGCAGGTATTTCTCGCGCGGCAGATAACCGCGGTTGATCGCCTTCGCGAGCGAGTAGACGAACATGCTGGAGGCGGTCGCCTCGAGGTAGTTCCCCTCGCGGTTACCCTGGTCCATCACCTGCCACCAGAGCCCGGTCTTCGGATCCTGCCAGCGGACGACGCCGTCGGCCACGCGACGCAGCACCTCGTTGATTTTTTCCACGTCCGGATGTGTGGGCGAAAAGAAGTCGAGCGAGTCGACCAGCGCCATCGCGTACCAGCCTTCGGCGCGGCCCCAGAAATTCGGGGAGTGGCCCGTTTCCTTGTTCGCCCACGGTTGCGCGCGCTTTTCGTCCCACGCGTGGTAGTGCAGCCCGGTCTTCGGATCGCAGGCATGCTGGTCCATCAGCAGGATTTGTTTCGCCACCTCGTCGAAGAGCTCGGGCTCCTCGAAGACTTTGGCGTAGTGGGCCAGGAACGGCGACGCCATGAACAGACCGTCGAGCCACATCTGGTAGGGATAACGCTGCTTGTGCCAGAACCCGCCGTCACTGGTCCGCGGATGCTTCCGCATCTGCGCGCGCAGCGTCTCGAGCGCGGTCATGAACTTCGCATCGCGCACGCCCTGCTCCCAGCGGAGGAGCATGACCTTCCCCGGAGGAATCATGTCGATGTTGTAGTCCTCCATCTCGTAGGTCGCGATGGAGCCGTCCGGCCGAATGAATGACTCGGCGGTTTGCGCGCCGTAGTCCGCGAAGGTGCGGTCGCCGGTGCGATCGGCGAGTTTCAGCAGCGAGAGCCCGAAGAGCGAGGTGGTGTAGTCCCACCGCGCGCGGGCGCGGCTGCCGCCGTGAAACATCGTGTCGCCTTTGCGCGCCATTTCCGATTGCGCCATTCGCTTCGACCATTCGAGCGGAGTGGCGTCGCCAAACTGACGTGGCGCGGGCTCGGCGGCGCGAAGGGAAAACAGAGCAACGACGGCGGAAAACGAGAGGAAGGGCAGGAGAAATCTTTTCATCGGGGGGAATGGGGTCACGTCCGCGATCGCATCAAGAACGGCGGCGGAAGCAGGCGTCAACACGACACGAGCCGCGGCGGACTGTCCATGCGAGTTTCGCGCACATCGTTGCGCGGGCGGGAAGCGGCACGGGCGTCCTGCCCGTGAGGCTTGGGCGTTCGGTCGATGGCCACGCGCGGCGTCGGACACGGGCGAGACGCCCGTGCCACGGTTCGCGCCGGGCCGGCGCTTCACCGTACGAGCGTCGCGGCCATCAGGCCGACCACCACCTCGTTCGCGAGCGCGCGCACCGTGAGTGAGCGCAGCTCCCGCGTTGGATCGAGCGGGAGTTCGAGCACGGTCGCCGCGCCGCCGGGGAAACGGCCGCCGCGGCCCTTGAACGCGGGCAACTCGAGCAACCGGACGGCGCCGGTCTTCAGGTCGACGCGCACCGGCAGCGGTCCGGGACGCTGGAACTGAAAATCATCGAGGAAGTAATCCTGTTCGATCGGCCACCAGTTGGTTGGGTTTTCGAGCGCGAGTCGTGTCGTGGTGCCATCGGAGTAGCCAACGACGATCTCGCCGTTGTCGATCCGGCTTTGCATGTGATTCGTCGAGCCGGCGAGCAGCAACGTCACGCTCTGCGCGCGGCCGGAGAGCGGAATCGTGGCCTCGTGCGGATAGTTGTCCCATTGCGAGGTAAACACGATGTTGTTCGCCGCGGCAGCGAACGGCGTCGCGAGCGGCACGCCGTTCGGCAGGAGCAAGCGACTGCCGTTTTGTCCGGCGACCTGGCGCAGGCCGGAGTCGTCGATCTCGGCGGTGGCGTTCACGCCGCCGGCCCAACCGCCGAGCCCCTGCTTCGGAATCGCGAGCGACACGGCCGGCGAGCGCGGCGAGCGATAGACGTTGCGGAAAATCTGCGTGACGCGGTCGTTGAAGTGCGGAGTGAGATCGACGCAGTCGAAGCGAGCGCCGGCAGGGATGTCGGACAGCTTGCAGCCGTCCGGGTGCCCCGCTTCTGCTACGGGTCGAGCGGGATTGTCGACCGGCTGCCACCAGCGCATCTGACCGCGGGTCACGTGCGTGAAGTGGATCGATGTAGCCGGGCTCGGTGAGCCCGGCAGGCCGAGGTCGCCGACCCGGGCTACAGCGTCGCCCGTCTGCGCGATCGGCTGGCCGGCCCACTGGATCAGAACCTCGTGCCGGAATCCGGCCGGGCTCGTGATCACGATGCGCGGCGCGCCGACGGCGTCTTCGATGACCTGCCACGAAGCGGAGTCGCCGTTGACGGCGAACGAGCCGACGCGATCGCGCGGCGCGGCGAGCACGAGCCGGAGCGATTGCGGTTTCGCGAAATGCTGCGTGATCACGTAATGATCCGTGTCGCCGCTGCGCTCGAACCGTAGCGCCACGTCCGGATGGTTGATCGCGGCGTGATTCCAGTCCGCCGGGAAACCCGGTTCGACGCGCAGCTCGCCCGCGAGTAGGTCCGGCTTCAGGCCGAAGAGTCCTTCGACGAGCGCGCGCGAGAGGACGCCCGAGCTGTCGACGAAATCGCGCTGCGACTCGCGTCGGTAGACATCGAGATACGACATCGAGCCAACGTTGCCTGGCGCGATGCCCATGAACATCGAAGCGAGGAGGGCGCCTTTGGTCAGCGTCCACGCCTCCTCGCGACGGCCGGCCTGCCAGAATCCGAGCGCAGTGTGAACCACCTCGGGCAGGACGACGTTGTTGATCGACCACGTGTAAGGCATCCAGTTGGTGGTCGACACGACGTGCAGACCGGACGGAACGCCCGGGCCGCGAACGGGCAGATGAGGAATCTGCGCGTCGATCCGCCGCGTCATCTGCCACGCCTCCTGCGGTGTGGGCAGCCCGGCGTCCATCGTGTGATAGAACGTCCACACGGCGGCGCTCGGATGCACGCGCTGCAGACCGAGCAGATCCTTGAACTCGGCGAAGGCCCCTTCTTCTGGCAGCCAGAGGTGCGTGCGCATCGCGCGCGCGATCAAGTCCGCTTCGCGCTCGTAGGGCTGCGGATCGCGGCCGAGCAGCCGCGCCAGCCGGGCGGCCTGGGTGTTGTGGTAGTAATTGTAGGCGGAAGCGTGCGTCACGCCGCCGCCGTGATACTGCAGATCGTCGCTGGCCCAGATCGCGGCGTAGGCTTCGTAGAGCGGTAGCCGGTCGGGGCCGAACTCGCGGCGGAACAACCGGCGTTCCCAGGCCAGGTGCCGCTCGATCACGGGCCACATTTTCTCGGCGAAAGCGAGGTCGCCGGTCCAGTGCAGATGCCGGAACAGCGCGTCGATCGCGACGAGGTTCATGTCGTAGTGCGAGTTCGACAGATCGCCGTTGCTGTGCAGCCCCGCCTCATTGCGGGCGAGGTTCGCGTTCTCGTCCGCGGGCGGAAGCGATGCTGGAATCGGATCCACGTTCTGCCGGCCGGCCCAATAGGTGAAGTTGCGTTGAAACCGTTCATGCCAGCCGAGCGCGTCGAGCGCGTAGGGCCCGCGCCAGCCGAGCAGCTTGGTGCGCCACGCGATCGCGCCGTGCATGATCGCCTGCTGCGGTGCGTCCCACGCCGCATCGGCGGCGACGTTCAGCGCGCCGACTGCGGCATTGAGAAACGGATCGGGCGTGTCGATCCGCACGCGCTGGCGCAGTTCGCGGAAATGGCGCTCGGTTTCGCGCCAGCGGCGCGCGAGGTCGGTGCTACAAATGCTCACAGAAGCGTCCTCGTCGGCTGCATCGTCGCGGGGCGGAACCTGCTGACCCCGCCCTACCGCCGAACCCGCGGCCAAACCCACGGGCGGGACGCCCGTGCCACGTGGCATGGGCGTCCCGCCCATGTCTTCTGTCGGCGGGCGAGAATCACCCCGCAGGGCCGTGACCGCGCGATAGGTATCGAGATCGTCGTCGGCGCGGGCGCCGGCGACGTTGCATTCGAGCGAGAGAAACAGCGGCCGTCCGGTCTCGAGCGCGCAGCGGCCGATGACGAGTGAGAAGGTGGGTCCGCCTTCGGTGCCTTTATGGGGACGCGACGTCCTCGTCGCGTTCTGATCGAACGACGCGACGAGGGCGTCGCGTCCCCAACCGGCGGTGATGAGCGCGGGCAGATCATTCCAATTCGCGGCGTCGCCGAGGGCGAGATGCGAGCCGGCCGGTGCGTCGCCGACAATCGTCGCGGGCTTCGCGCGCAGCGTGAAGCCGGTGGCGGCGAGCGTGATTACGTTACCGCGACAAAACTCCGGCCGCAGCTGGAACCACTCGCTGATCGGCACGGCTTCGGTGCCGATGTCGCCGTCGCGCTTGCCGCGCTGGCCGTTCACCCCGCCGTAGGCCCAGAGGAGTTCCAGCGGCGCACTCGGCGCATCGCGATCGGACCCGGCGAGCTCGGCGCGGACAATGCATCCTTCGGCGTCGGCGTAGGCGAGAACTGACAGCGTGAGCACGCGATCCTCGCCGAGTAGCGGATCACGAATCTCGTAAATCAACTGGCCCGGCCGGTAGCGCGTCGCGATGTGCGTGGCGTCGTGCAGCCACTTCGCGCCGGCGGACGTGTGGAGTGCGAAGCGCAGATTGCCGCCGCGACCGGGCAGGTAGAGGACGAACTCGGGTTTGTCGCCGCCGTCGACGCGGAACGCCGTGTTGCCGCCGTAGAGCGCGCGATTGAAAAACTCGGTGCCGTTCTCGATGAGGAAGTCCGCGCCGTCGGGCTGATAGCGCAGCGGGCGATCGAGGTTGTCGACGAGGTTCGGCGTGAAGCGCGACGCGCGGAGCGATTCCGCCGCGCCGAGCTCGGACGCGAGCGCCACCAAAGCAAGAAAGGCGGCGGTGAGGCGGAGCATACAGATCAAGTTTTGCTAGAGAACGCTGATCTTCGCTGATGCACGCTGATGAAGATGAGCGAAGAGGGGCGCTGCAAACTTCTGAAATAGTGGCGCGGCGAGCGGCAGTTCGTTCCACCTCAGACCGTCCGAGATGATGGGCCTCGCGGGCACATCCTGCGCACCTAATCTTTGGACCGGGAAAAGCAGCTCAACAGATTAATTTTGATGGAGGAATGCTGATCTCGCTAATCCACACTGATGAGGTTGCGAAATAAGCGAAGAGGAGCGCTCCCAATTTTTGAAATTGTGGCGAGAGCGTCAGCTCTGACCTCCTCTGTTTCCCCTGCGGCCTCCAGGAAAACTCATCCATGACCCTTCGACTCCATCCGCGCCTTCAATCCGTGGCCGTGCTCTTTGTCGGATTCCTGGGCCTCGCCGGCATGGCCGCAGCCGTGCCGATCGACCGCGAGGCGCTGGTGCGGCGGCACAACGTGCACGTGAACCGAATCGATCCGGAGAGCCCGCTGAGCGTGGGCAACGGCGACTTCGCGTTCACCGTCGACGTCACGGGACTGCAATCGTTCGGGCAGACCTACCACGAGGAGGGCATTCCACTCGAAACTTTATCCACGTGGGCGTGGCATTCGTTTCCAAATCCGGCGGGATTGAAGATCGAGGACGCGATGAAAGCCTACGACTTCCACGGGCGCACGATCCGGTTTGCCGGACTGCAGCGCAGTCCGGCCGGAGCGTATTTCCGCGAGAACCCGCATCCGATTCCGCTGGGGCAGGTGAGCTTGATCCACGAAGGCCATCCGCTCGCGGCCGAGGAATTGGGCCACATCGATCAGACGCTGGATCTCTGGACCGGTGAGGTGCTCAGCCGCTACACGATCGCCGGCACGCCCGTGACGGTGGTGACTGCGGCGCACGCGGAGCGGAGCGCGGTCGCGGTGCGCATCGAATCGCCGCTGCTCGCGTCCGGCGCGTTGCAGGTGCGGATCCGTTTCCCCTATTCGCACCAGCCTGGCACGCGGAACAAGCCGCCGCTGGTCTGGGACCAGCCGGTGCGACATCGGACCGCCGTCGTGCGCGCCACGCCGGAGCTGGCGCAGCTCGAACGCACGCTCGACGAGAGCCGCTATTTCGTGACGCTGCGTCGCGAGGGGAAGACGACGTTGACCGAGGCGGCGGCGCACGATTTCCGGCTGCGGAGCGACGGCGCCGAGGTGCTGGCGTTCACGTGTGAGTTCGCGCCGGAGGTAAAACATGTAGCCGGGCTCGCCGAGCCCGGGCCGGGGTCGGCGACCCCGGCTACACCAACCCTTGCGGGGTCGAGCAAACCAACGACGCTCCTACGCGAGGAGCTTTTGTCGTTTGGAGAGGTGCGTGAGTCGAGCGCCCGGGGCTGGCGCGACTACTGGATGCGCGGCGCCGCGCTGGACTTGAGCGGCAGCAAGGATGCACGCGCCGCCGAGCTCGAGCGGCGGGTGGTGCTGTCCCAATATCTTCTGCGCATCAACTACGCGGGTAGTTTTCCGCCCTCGGAGGATGGGCTGACGAACATCACCTGGTTCGGAAAGCACAATACCGAGATGTATTTCTGGCACGCGGCGCACTTCTACGCGTGGGGCCGGACGGAGCTGCTGGAGAAAGGGCTGGGCTGGTACCAACGCATTCTCCCGCTGGCGAAAGCGGAGGCGGCGACGCAAGGCTTCACCGGCGCGCGCTGGCCGAAGATGGCGGGCATCGACGGCCGGCCGTCGCCGGGCTCGATCAATCCGTTCATCATTTGGAACCAGCCGAATCCGATCGCGTTGTGCGAGCTCGTCTATCGCGCCCGGCCGGAGCGCGCCACGCTCGAGCAGTATCGCGCCATCGTTTTCGAATCAGCGGAGTTTCTCGCGTCGTTCGCGCATCTGGATCCCGCGACCGATCGCTACGTGCTCGGCCCGCCGATCAAGAACGTCAGCGAGAAGGCCGGCGAGAACACGACGCAGAACCCGACGTTCGAACTCGCCTACTGGTTTTACGGACTGCAGGTGGCCCAGCAGTGGCGCGCCCGGCTCGGCTTGGAGCCGGAGCCGCGCTGGGCGGATATTTTGCAGAAGCTCTCGAAACTGCCCGAGCGCGACAGGATGTATCTCGAAATCGAGACCGAGCCCGCGCTGTTCGCAGGTACCGGCGGGTTGCCGACCTCGATGCTGATGGTGCTCGGGTTCATGCCGAAGGTGGACATGGTGGATACGGAAACCGTTCGGCGGACGTTTCACGAAGTCACACGGCGCAACGGCCTCGAGCGCTGGGTGAGCTGGGCGATGGGCCAGGGCGCGATGACGGCGGCGCGACTCGGCGAGCCGGAGACGGCGGTGGCGATCCTGACGAGTCAGGCGCCGGCGGCGCGGTTCATGAACGCCGGTCACGTGCGGCGGCCGAAGGAGCCGGACGGCTGTCCGGCGTATTTCCCGGTGAACGCGTCGCTGCTCGCGGCCGTGGGCTTGATGGCCGGTGGCTGGGACGGCGCGCCGGCCGGGAACGCGCCGGGGTTTCCGCAGGACGGTAACTGGGTCGTGCGCGCCGAGGGATTCAATCGGATGCCGTAAGCGAACAGCCGCGGATCGAGCGAAGCCGAGTCGTTCTCGTTATCGTTCTCTTTCTCGTTGTCGTTCTCGTTCTCTCGTTCGGGGCGAATACTACCGATCAATCGAGAGAACGAGAAAGAGAACGAGCAGAACAGGGAGAACGAGGAAGAGAGCGGGGGGCTAGCTCGGCAGCGTCGGGCCGTCCACCCAGCGCGAGGGGACGGTGGTGTTGCACGGCAGTTCGGGGATGCCGTATTCGTTCCGGTGCAGCTGGCTGATCACGATTTCCACGCCCCGCACGCCGATCTGATAGGGCTGCTGGTCGAGGCCGGCACAGGGCGTGGCATTGATGCTGGTGTTAAGACAGCAGAAACCATGGGTCTGCGGGACGCGCGCGCCGCAGTCTTTCATCCAGCCGACGATCTCCGCGCGATGGCCGAGCACCACGTCGGGCTGGTAGCGTTGAAACCATTTTTTGAACCGCGCCACGTTCAGCTGCGGTTCGATGAGCGGCGGCACGAACGCGAACCGGCGGTTGAGCCGCACGTCGGCGAGAAACGCACCGGCCCAGCGGTGCTGCAGCCTCGCGCTTTCGTGTTCCTGCAGCGCGAGCCCCGGCCGGCGATAGCCCAACTGCTTCAGCCGCTCCAACGCCGTCACCATTGCGCGCGGATGATCCGGGCACACCGAGTGCAGCGCCGGATGATCGATGAGGTAGTCGGCGTAGACGCCGGTGTAGTGCTGCCAGTCGAGCTGCGTGAGCTCGGGCTGATCCCACGCCGGCATGATCAACACGCCGCGGATGCCGCGCGACTGCAGGATGGTGTCCAGCCGGTGCACGGACACACCCGGTTCGCCGACGACGAATTGCTCGAGCTTGAAGCCGAGTTGCTCGGCGCGCGCGGCGGCGCCGCGCAGAAGTTCGCGCCAGAAGGGTCCGGTGAAGGGCGGGCGGCGCGGCTCCTCGAGACTGACGGCGGCGAGCACGCCGTGAAACGCGGAGAGCCGCGTGCGGCGCACCTCGCTGAGGATCGAGCTGGCGAGCGGGTTGAAACGATAGCCGACCGCGCGGGCATGCGCCTGCACGCGCTGCCGGGTGGCCAGATGCACCCGGGGTTCGTCGCGAAGCGATTCGGAGACGGTGGTACGGGAAAGGCCGAGTGCGCGGGCCATGCTGCGCATCGTGGGGCGGGGCTCGCTGTTCACGGTGGGGCCAGCAAAGCGACACCCCGCGGGCCGCCGAGGCCGGAGAATTCGGACGGAACGAAACGGGCCGGTTCGATCGGGGCCCGGGGCGGAGCCACGTTCGCGACCAGCAAGGCTGGCGCAGCCTTGCGGCCAGTCCTAAACCCCAACCAGTCCGCTGTCCGCACCGTTGCATCCGTCGTGTGGATGCCGCCAGGCGGCCGGCTCGGGCTGCATGCCGACACCTCAGCCTCCTCGTATGAAACCACCTTGTTCGCCGGGCCAATTCGTGGCTCTTTCGGCCCTCCTGTCGGGCCTTGCTCTGCTCAGCGCGCTGCCGTTGCAGGCGCAGTCCACCACCACCGCGACCGCCACCCCCGGCGCGGACGGGGAAGATCAACCCATCGTCCTCTCACCCTTCGAGGTGAACGCCGCGAACGATCGCGGCTACAAGGCTTTCAACACGCTCTCCGGCTCGCGCGTCAACACGCGGCTCGAGGACATCGCGGCCTCGCTGTCGGTGGTCACGAAGCAGCAGCTGCTGGACACTGCCGCGACCGACATCAACGACGTGTTCCTCTACGAGGCGAACACCGAGGGCATTTACCAGTGGACCAGCTTCACGCTCGATCGTGGCAACGTGAGCGACGATATCCAGGCGGACCCACACAACGCCACGCGCATGCGCGGACTGACGGCGCCCAACGTGTCCACTGGGCTCTATCGCACGTCGCTGCCGCTGGACACGTATAACATCGATTCGATCGAAATCTCGCGCGGACCGAACTCCTCGCTCTTCGGTCTCGGCAGCTCGGGCGGCGGCATCAACGTGATTTCCGCCAAGGCGAATCCGACGAAGTCGAGCTACGGCGTGTCGGCGCGCACGGACGCCTACGGCAGTTTTCGCACGAACTTCGATTTCAACCAGCCGGTGGTGAAGGACAAACTCGCCGTGCGCGTGCTCGGCGTCTATGACGACCGGCGTTATCGGCAGGAACCGGCGCAGGATCTGACGCGGCGGTTGCAGGCGGCGGTCACCGCGCGGCCGTTCCAGACCACGACGATCCGCGGCAGTTTCGAATCATATCGCAACTTCGCCAACCGGCCGAATTCCACCACGCCGCGCGACATGTGGCGCGACTGGATCAGCAGTGGCAAACCGACGTGGGATCCGATCACGCAGACGGTGCACTTGGCCGACGGCACGAGCATCGGGCCGGTCACCACCGCGCAGGAAGCGGCGCGATTCCCGGTCGGGTTGAACGTGACGGATACCGGCGTCACCGGCCGGCCGAGCTGGTATATCGATAACGGCCAGGTCGAGCTGTACATGATCAACCGGATGCCGGCGGCGACGCCGGTCAATACCGCGATCGGGCCCGCGAACATCGCTGGTACCGGCCGGCTGCTGCAGAACACGACGAACTACCTGCGCAATAGCGGCAGCTATCCGTTGTTCACGACGCCCGGCGTGAGCGACCGTTCGTTCTACGACTGGACGTCGATCAATCTCGCGGCGCCCAACCGGGATACGACGCGGGCTGAGACGAGCAACATCGAGCTCGAACAGATCATCTTGCACACGCCGCGGCAGACCCTCGCGCTGCAGGGCGGCTGGCTCTACGAGCGAATCAACACCAACGCGCGCTCGTTCCTCGGCAAGACCGACGGCGGCAAGATGCAGGTCTACATCGACGTCAACGAGAAGCTCCTCGACGGCACGGCGAATCCCTACTTCCTGCGGCCCTACATCGGCGGCTCCGAGCCGGCGTTCAGAAAATCGCGCAACAACAGCGACAACTACCGCGGGATGCTGGCGTATCAGCTCGATCTCACGCGGGAGAACGGCTGGCTGAAGTGGTTCGGCCGGCAGAATTTCCTCGGCTATGGCGAGTATCGCGAGGTCTACGGCGGCTCCTTCGGCTACAAGGACACGATGTCCTCGACCGAGGCGTGGATGACGCCGACGGCCGCGACGTTCAGCCGCAACGGCGCGTCGTTCCGCGCCTACCCGCGGATCTACGTGGGCGATGCCAACGGGCAGAACGTCGACTATGCGCCGGTGGGTTATGGTTACCCTGGCAGCTACACGCTGCGCTACTACAACGGCGTCACGAACCAATGGATCGACGAGCCGGTGGACTTCACGGAATACTACTACGCCAACCGGCTGAATCGCCGGCTGCTCAGCACCTACGGCGGGATCTGGCAGGCGAGCCTGTGGAAGGACCGGATCGTGCCGCTGGCGGGTTTCCGGCGCGACTTCAACCGTACCCGCGAAGGTAATCCGGCCATCGCGCCCAGCGCGGCGACGAACGGCTTCTACGATACCAGCGACATGAACAATTTCGGCACCTACGACTGGGTGGAGCGCAAGGGCGACACGAGCAACTATGGCGTCGTGGTCCGGCCGTTCACCTGGCTGGGGCTCGCCTACAGCCAGTCCGACAGCTTCAACCCGACCTCGCAGGCCTACGACATTTACGGTCAGCCGTTGTCGGACCCGCAGGCCGACACGAAGGACTATGGCTTCGACTTGAACCTGTTCCCGGACGCGGGCGGCTCGCCGCGGCTGTCGATTCGGGCGCGGCAGTATGAGACGGTCGATCATGGTCGCGGCACGAGTTCGGTGAACACGATCGTGCAGCGCGCGATCCGGCTCGACGCGGACGGCAATCAAACCGGTGGCGATCCCGACCTCGAGGCCTTTTACCAAACCGAGCTCGGCAAGCTGCATCCGGACTGGACGATCACGCAGATCGACGCGGTCATCCCGGAGCTGATGGGCGTGGATCCGGCGTTCATCGACAGCCACCGCAACAAGACCCACAACGACAACAGCGACGCGTATTCGCGCGGCAAGGAGGTCGAGATCATCGCGAATCCGACCTCGTATTGGACGATTCGCAGCACGATCACGCAGGCGCAGGCGTTCAACGCGGTGATGTCGCCGGCGCTGCAGGAATACGTCGCCGCGCGCACGCCGGTGTGGATGGCGGCGAAGAGCCCGTTCGACGGCTCCTCGTTCTGGGACGGCACCTACCGGGTCGGTAGCTCCACGCCCAAGATCTGGTACACGACGAACCTGCTCGCGCCGATGAAGCTCGCCGTGGCGACGCAGGGGAAGCCGATCATGCAGAACCGCGAGTGGAAGTTTAACCTCGTGACGAATTACCAGCTGAGGGGCATCACCGATCAGCGCTGGCTGAAGAACATGGACGTTGGCGGCGGCATTCGCTGGGAAGACCGCGCGATCATCGGTTACGCGGGCGCGGCGCCCGATCCTGATGGCGTGATCCGCGAATACGACGCGAGCCACCCGTTCTACGACAAGGATCGGGCGTACTTCGACGTGATGGCCGGCTACAATCTCAAGCTGCGCGACAAGTACTCGGTGCGATTCCAGCTGAACGTCCGTAATATTTTCGAAGATGGCCGACTGCAGGCAGCGGCGGTCAACCCGGATGGCAGCACTTACGTGTACCGGATCATCGATCCGCGGCAGATCATCTTTACGGTGAGCTTCCGGCTGTAGGCGGCGAGCACGCGTCATGCGCCTGGTTGTAGGGCCGGATCTCCTGATCCTGCCGCAACGTGGCACGGGCAGCCCGCCCGTGCTACGAGTGTCGCACGGCGCTCATGCCGCGGCGGGGGCAGCGACCCCGCCCTACAATCCCGACTTGAGCGGGATTGGAACCCCTGTAGCCGGGGTCAGTTGACCCCGGCCCGGGCTCAGCGAGCCCGGCTACACCGTTGCAGCGACGGCTTAGTTGGCCGCGACCGTCACCTTCACCGGCGAGCGCAGCCGCGCGGCGCAGGCGGCGACGTACGCGTTCCATTGCTGCGCCGAGGTAAACTCGCCCGCCTTCGACCAGCCGGCGCCTGCGAGATAGCGGAGCGGCTGTCCAGCCGTCGCCTTGGCGAGCACGAGTTGATTGCGATCATCCTCTGCAAAGCCGCCGAACGCCGCCTTGTCGACGACGACCGCCGTGCCGAGATCGCCGTTGGATTTCTGCGTGACCCATTGGGTCAGCGAGCCGTCGTCGGCGGTGGGCGTGGTCACGATTTGCGGATCCTGGCCCTTGTCGGTCGGTGTTTTGTTGAGGCCGATACCGATGGTGACCTGCTTCGCGTTCGTCATGGCGAACGTGCTCTCGATCAGGTCGAGGTTGTGGCCGGCGTCCACGGTGAAGCGCTTCGTTTCGGACACCATCACGCCGTTGGCCATCCAGGTGTCGTAGGTCAGCTCGAAGATCGCGCGGACCGGTCCGTTCGCGATGACTTTCCAAGTCTTGTAATTGCGGCTGACGTGAAGCTGCTTGCCGTCCCACACGCCGGTGCCACCGCAGCCGCGCGAGGGGCCGACGTTGTACATGTCCATGCCCTCGCCCTCGTCCTTGTGGTAGTGGTCGTGGCCCTTGTTGTACCAGCGGTCGACGATGAGGTAGGGGACGCGCTTGCACCAGATGTCGAGGCCGGAGGTGACGAGGACCTCCTTGCCGCTGCCCTCGGCCGGCGCAGCGAGCGCGGGGCCGTAGGTGCGGTGGCCGATCTTGTCGTTTTCCCAACCGAAGTCGTCGAGCCGCTCGGGCACGTAGCGCGCGAAGGCTTTTGACGGAAACACCGGTGCGACGCCTTCGATCTTCTCGACGGTGAACGTCGCCGACTGCTCGCCGGCGGCGAAGTCGTGCTGGAAGATCAGTTCGCCGTAGGCGATGCCAACGCCCTTCGGGTCCTTGGCCTGCGGGGCGACGTTGGTGACCTGATAGGGAAGCACCCGGCCGGCGGCATCCGTCACTTGGATTTTCTGCAGGAGCGCGCCGGGCAGCGCTTCGGCAATCTTTGACCACGGTACGGTGATGGTTTCCGCCGGCCGCGCGATCGAGAGATCGTGGCTCACGGTGAGGGTGACCTTGTCGGCGGCCAGAACCGTCGTGGCGGCCGCGAGGCCGGCAAGGAACGCGGTGAAGACTCGGGGTGTTTTCATGGGGGCGAGAGCCTTCACGATTGCCCATGGGCGGAGCGCGTCAACACGCGGCCGCATCCGCGACGCTCTCATCGTCGCCCAAAACGAAGAGCCCGGCGGAGACGCCGGGCTCGAGAGAAGCTGGTCGTTCGCCGGGGGCTTACCGGGCCAGCCAGCCACCGTCGACGGCGATCGTGTAGCCGTTGACGTAGTCCGAGGCGGAGGAGGCGAGGAAGACCGCCGTGCCCTTGAGGTCGTCGGGCGTGCCCCAGCGGGCGGCCGGAATGCGCTCGAGAATCGCCGCGCTGCGTTTCTCGTCGGCGCGCAGCGGCGCGGTGTTGTCGGTGGCCATGTAGCCGGGCGCGATCGCGTTCACGTTGATGCCCTTCGCGGCGAGTTCATTCGCCATCAGCCGCGTGAGTCCCTGCACCGCGCTCTTCGACGCCGTGTAGGAGGGGACGCGGATACCGCCTTGGAACGACAGCATCGAGGCGATGTTGATGATCTTCGCCGGCGCGTTGCGCTCGATCGCGTCGCGCACGAACGCCTGCGAGAGGAAAAACACGGCGTCGATGTTGATGCCCATGACGTCGTCCCAGTCTTTCTCGGAGAACTTGGTGAAGTCCTCGCGGCGGATGATGCCGGCGCAGTTCACGAGCACGTCGAGGTGGGCGAACTGCTTGCGGGCGTTGGCGATCACCTGTGGGATCGCGGCGCGGTCGCCGAGATTGGCGGCGAGCGTGATCGCTTTGCGACCAAGCGCCTCGACCTGCTTCTTGGTGTCATCGGCGGGGAGGATGTCGACCGCGACGATGTCCGCGCCGGCTTCGGCGAGCGCGAGGGCCATGCCCTGACCGAGGCCGCGCGCGGCGCCGGTGACGACGGCGACTTTTCCGTTGAGACTGAATTTTTCGAGGATGGAGCTCATGGGTTGAAAATAGCTGGCTGGGGGCGGGTGGAGCCCGCGGTTCGGGCGGGGTGAATGGAAACCAAATCGGAAAGCCCGCCGGGGCGGCGGGCTCCCACCGGTGACGGGAATTACTTCAGGTCGGCGATGGCGACCTGATCCATGTCTTCGAACGTCTGGTTATCGCCGCCCATCGCCCAGATGAAGCGATAAGCGCCGGTGCCGACGCCGGCGTGGATCGACCACGCGGGGGAAAGGATCGCTTCGCGATCGCGCACGATCAGGTGCCGCGTGGCCTGAGGCTCGCCCATCAGGTGCACGACCATGTCGGTGCCGAGATCGAAATAGAGATAGATCTCGGTGCGGCGCGAGTGCGTGTGGGGCGGCATCGTGTTCCAGACGCTGCCGGGCTCGAATTCGGTGAAGCCCATCACGAGCTGGCAGCTCTTGATGCCGTTGGCGTGGATGTAGCGGTTGATCCGCCGGCGATTGCACTTCGCGGGATCGCCGATCGGCTGCGTGCCCTGCGCGCGCGCGGCGTGCGCCGTCGGGTAGGTCATGTGCGCGGGCGTGCTGATGAAGAAATACTGGGCCTGACCGGCGCTGCCGGCCTCGAACACGACGTCGCGTTCACCCTTGCCGACGTACAGGCAGTCGAGCGAGCCGAGCGGGTAGCTTTTGCCGCCGACGCGGACGGCGCCGGGCGCGCCGATGTTGATGATGCCAATTTCCCGCCGTTCGAGGAAGAAGTCGGTGCCCGTCGCCTGCTTCGAGTTCGGCAGCGGCAGAGGCGCGGAGGTCGGCGTGACGCCGCCGGCGATCATCCGATCGAGGTCGGTGTAGTGCGTGATGAGCTGACCGGGTTGAAACAGATCGCTGATCAGGAAAGCGCTGCGGAGTTGTTCAGGCTCGAGACGCTTCGTCTCGGCGGGGCTCGGCGAGTAATGGAGCTTCATTCGAAAGAGAGGAGGATAACCGGAGGTCAACCGCAACCGCACACTGCGTCTGACGGTTCGCCATCGCACGCGGCCCGGGCGGCGCGGCACCGCGAGGGATCGACCGCAGAAGAGGACTGCGGCCGCGGCTGAAAGCGAAGAGCTGCATCCGGAAAATCGAGGTGGATCGCAACGGGGAAGCGGCCTCGTGACGGTCTCATCGTTTAACAGACGGGGTTTTTGCCTGTATCTGCCGTCGTCCGCCTGTTTGATGTGAGGGCCGTTGCGTTTGCGCACCGGCTTGCCTGCCCCGGGATCGGACGGTCATGCTCGGCCGCTTCTTTTCCCGCCCGCTGAAACTTCAATTCGATTCCCCATCGTGAACAAATCCGACATTCTCGCTCGGCTCAAAGCCCAGAAAGTGATTGCGCTCATCCGCGCCGACAACGCCGAGAGCCTCGTGGATTGCGCCCGCGCACTGCAGGCCGGCGGCCTCGGCGCCATCGAGCTGACGATGACCACGCCCGGCGCGATCGAGATGGTTGCCCGCGTCTCGAAGGAACTGCCCGAGGCACTCATCGGCCTGGGCACCGTGCTCGATCCCGACACCGCGAAGCGCGGTATCGCCGCAGGCGCGAAATTCATCGTCACTCCGGCCGTGCGACCGGCGGTGATCGCCGCCTGCAAGGAAGCCGGCGTACCGGTGCTGTCCGGCGCGCTGACGCCGACCGAAGCATGCACGGCGTGGGACGCCGGTGCCGACGTGATCAAGATTTTCCCGGCCGAGTTCTTCGGCCCGGCGTACATCAAGTCGCTCAAGGCCCCGTTCCCGAAGATGGAATTCCTGCCGACGGGCGGCGTGACGCCGCAGACCGTCGGCGACTTCTTGAAAGCGGGCGCGTGGGCGACTGCCGCCGGCAGCGCGCTGGTCGCGCCGGCGGCGCTGAAAGCTCGCGACTGGGCCGCCGTCACCGCGCGCGCCAAGGAATTCGTCGCCGCCGCCGCGGCGGTGGCATAACAACGGATTTCACCCGCCCGCGAATCCACGCCAATCTGCGCGCATATCTGCCAATGAACATGCCAGCGACGAGCGAAGGCTTTGGCCGGCGGCGTCGTCCGGCTCGCACTCATTGGTGTGTAGTCGCGTAATTCGCGGGCAAGCTCGGCTTTTTCTTTTTTTCCCATGACTCGCATTCTTCTTACCACCACTTCGTTTCAGGATACGCCCGGCGGTCATCATGACTTGCTGGCTCAGACCGGCTGGGAAGTCATCCGCGCGCGCGGTCCGTTGAACGAGGCCGACACGCTCGCCCTCGTCGGCGAGGTCGACGGCTACATTTGCGGCGACGACGCCATCACCCGCCAGGTACTCGAAAAAGCCCGCCCGCGGCTGAAGGTGCTCAGCAAATACGGCATCGGCGTCGACAAGATCGACGTGAAGTCGTGCACCGAGTTCGGCATTCCGCTGCTGTTCACGCCGGGTGTGAACCACACGACGGTGGCCGAACACACGTTCCTGCTGCTGCTCGCGCTGGAGAAGAATTTCCTTTTCCACACGGACTCGACCCGTAGCGGTGGCTGGAAGCGGAAGACCGGCCACGAACTGCTCGAGAAGACGATCGGCATCGTCGGCCTCGGCCGGATTGGCAAGGAGGTCGCGATCCGCGCGAAGGCGTTTGGCATGACGCCGATCGGCTACGACGTGTATTGGGACGATAAATTCGCCGCGGAGCATGGCGTGAAGCGGGTGAACTCGCTCGACGAGATTTTTGCCGCGTCGGATTACCTGTCGCTGCACACGAACCTGACACCGCAGACGCGCGGGATGATCAACGCGGCCGCGTTTGCGAAGATGAAAAAGGGCGTGCTGATCCTGAACTGTGCGCGCGGCGAGATCGTGAACACCGCCGACATGGTCGCGGCATTGAAGTCGGGCCAGGTGGGTGGCTACGGCACCGACGTGCTCGACCAGGAGCCGCCGGCGGCGGATCATCCGTTGCTCAAGCTGCCGAACGTCGTCTGCACGCCGCACATCGGCTCGCGCACCTACGAGAGCGTCGTCCGTCAGGCGACGGCTGCAGTCACCAACCTCATCCGTGCGATGCACGGCGAGAAGCCGCTCGCGCAGGTGAATCCGGAGGTTCCGGTCAAGAAGGTGGTCTGACGCCCACGCGAGTTGAGAGTTGAGAGCTGAGAGTTGAGAGGCCGAACCGTCGGCTCGCTCGGCTCAGATTTTCCGACTCTCAACTCTCAACCCTCAACTCTCAACCCTATGGAAACTTTCTACGTCGTTCCCGAAGCGCAGCACAACGCACTCGTCGAAGCAGCCTACAAGAAACGCGGCTATTCCGGTCAGGAAGCCGCCGCTGGCGCGCGGTTCTGCGCCGAGGCCACACGGCACGGCATCCGCACTCACAACGCGCTCAAGGCGCTGCACCTCGATCATCTGTTCGGCTCCGGCGCCGGTGGCTGCAAGCCCAAGGCGAAGATCGAAAAGGTGAAGACGCGGTTCCGCGGCGCGCAGGTGTGGAACGCCAATCGCAAGCTCGGCCAGGCCACCGGCTACGCCGCGATCGAAACCGCCATGAAGCTCGCCGACAAATACGGCGTCGGCATGGTTTCGGTCGACAACGCGTTCCACTACCTCTGGGGCGGCGGCTACGTGATGGAGGCCGCGCGGCGCGGCTATATTGCCTACACCAACTGCACCGCGGCGCTCGCTGAAGTTGTTCCGTTCGGCGGCAAGTATCCCACGCTCGGCACGAATCCGCATTCGTGGGGTTTCCCGACCACCGGCGCGATCGGGTATCCGATCGTCATCGACTGGGCGACGAGCGTCGTGGCGATGGGCCGCGTGCAGCAGCTGCTGCGCGAGGGCAAACAGCTCCCGCCGGGCGCCGCCGTGGACGAGAACGGCACGCCGACGACCGATCCGGCGAAGGCGAAGTACCTGCTGCCGTTCGGCGCGCACAAGGGCTACGGGCTGTCGCTCATGAATGAAATCGTCGGCGCCTTCATCGGCGGCTCGTTGCCCACGCTGCGCAACCGCTGGAGCCAGGTGACGGAAGGCGAGAAGGGCACGTGCTGCTTCTTCTTCCAGGTCTGGCATCCCGACGCGATGAACGGCGGCGCGTTTGCGCAGGGCCGCGATCAGACCGGCAACGTTAAGGCGGTGATCGGCGACATTCTGGGTCACGGCAACGAGGGCTGCATGCTGCCGGGCCAGATCGAAGCCGAAGCCGCCGCGCGCAGCGCGAAGAACGGCGGCCTGCTGTTCTCCGAAGCGGAGATCAACGCGTTCAACGAGATTGCGGCCGAGGTCCGTCGGCCCAAGTGGAACCTCGCCGACCTGAAAACGGCCGAATAGTCCATATCCTCCGCGCGCGAATCACGCGAAGCGACGCGCATTTCATGCGAACCGTGTCGTGGCCGTTCTTCCGTGATTCGCGCCCATTCGCGTGATTCGCGGGCGACTCTTCAGACTCTCAACTCTCAACCCTCATCTCTCAACTCCTCCTCCCATGGCACTCCCCATCAAACCCCGCGCTTCGTGCGCCTTTGACCAAGTTTCGCTCGGCGAAGTCATGCTTCGCCTCGACCCCGGCGAGGGCCGTATCCGCACGGCCCGCGAGTTCAAAGTCTGGGAAGGCGGCGGCGAGTACAACACCTCGCGCGGCCTCCGGAAATGCTTCGGCTACAAAACCGCCGTGTGCACCGCCTTCGTCGACAACGAAGTCGGCCATCTGGTCGAGGACTTCATCCTCCAAGGCGGCGTCGCGACCGATTTCATCAAGTGGCGCGAGGACGATGGCATCGGGCGCACCGTGCGCAACGGGCTGAACTTCACCGAGCGCGGCTTCGGCATTCGCGGTGCGGTGGGCAATCCCGACCGCGGCAACACCGCCGCGTCGCAGCTCAAGCCCGGCGACTTCGACTGGGATCACATTTTCGGCAAGCTCGGTGCGCGCTGGTTTCACACCGGCGGCATCTTCGCCGCGCTGTCCGCGACCACCGCGGAATTGACCGTCGAAGCGGTGAAAGCCGCGAAGAAGCACGGCACGATCGTCAGCTATGATCTCAACTATCGCCCTTCGCTCTGGAAGACGATCGGCGGGTTGAAGAAGGCGCAGGAGGTCAACCGTGAGATCGCCAAGTACGTCGACGTGATGATCGGCAACGAGGAGGATTTCACCGCTTCGCTGGGCTTTGAGGTCAAGGGCGCCGACCACAACATCAGCAAGATCGAGATCGACGCGTTCAAGGCGATGATCGAGACAGCCGTGAAGGAGTTCCCGAACTTCAAGGTGGCGGCCACGACGCTGCGCCGCGTGATCACCGCGACCAAGAACGACTGGGCGGCGATCCTGTGGCACGACGGCAAGTTCCACGAGAGCCGGAAATATCCGGAGCTCGAGATCCTCGATCGCGTCGGCGGCGGCGACTCGTTTGCCTCGGGCCTGCAATTCGGCTTCATGGAATTCAACGACGGACAGAAGGCGGTCGAGTATGGCGCGGCCCACGGCGCGCTGGCGTCGACGACGCCGGGCGACACGTCGATGGCGACCCGCAAGGAAGTCGAGAAGCAGATCAAGGGCGGCGGCGCGCGCGTCGTGCGCTGAGCCCGCCCGCTGCCATCGGTTCGTCCGCTACGTCCGCACCCGCAATCCCGGCTGCGTCGAGATCTCGTAGTCGAACGCGAGCTCCCCGCCGCGTTCGGCCAGCGCAGCCGGATAGTTTACGCGCTGGGGCAGGTTCAGGCTGCTTTCGAAATCGCGCAGCGTGTGCCGGCCGAAGACGCGGAGATGCGTGAAGAGATGCAGCGGCGTGCGCGTGCGATGGTGCGCCGGCACCAGCACAGTGCCGCCGGTCAGCCGGCCGGGCGCGCGTTCGTGCAGGCGGTGCACTGCCGCCGCCTCGAGCGAAAACGCGCTGCCGAGCGGCGTGAGCCCGCGCGAGGCGATGGCGTCGTCGGTCAGGCCGGCCGCGGGCGGCGCGTAGTGCTCGCCGACGTCGAAGAGGCCGGCCTGCACATCGATGTACTCGGGCAGAAAGCATCCGCCGGGCCGCAACTGCGGCGCGAGGTTCAAGGTGGCCGCGACTTGCGGTTCCTTCATCAGCGCGTGTTGCAGCACCTCGCAGGCGATGAGGTGCGGCCGGTCGGCTTCGGCGAACCGCACCCGCGTAGCGTCCGCCACCACGAAGGCGCGGATGGAATCGCGGACGCCGAGCTGGTCCGCCAGCCGCCGCGCGCACTCGATGGCGAGCGGATGCACGTCGAGCAGCGTGAAGACGACCTGATCTCTCGGATACCGTAGCGCGAACGGTAGGGCCAGCGGTGCGAGCGGACCGCAGCCGGCCTCGAGCACGTGCAGCGTTTCACCGGGAAAACGCGCGCGCATACAGCGCAGCGCCTCATCGACCGCGCGCAGGAATACCGCCGTGCGGCGGTGCTCCCACAGGCAGCGCGCCGCCCCGACGGGGGAAATGGCCCTGCCCGCGGGGAGCAGCGTGCCGGCGAAAAAGGCGTGGCCGGGCGGGCCGTCATGTTCGTCCGGCACGTCGCATTGCGCGAGGCCCCAGTGATACCACTCCAGCGCGACGGCGCGCAGTTCGCCGGGAGGCCGGGTCGGATCCATCAGGCGGTCGGTCCAGGCGAGCAGACGTTCGGCGGCGGCGGGCATGGCTGGCAAGCAGGCTGCCCGAGTAATCCGCCGGCTTCCATCGCGCAACGTCGGATTTCTCGAAGACTCGTGCCGTCTCGAGCGTTTACATCACCGCGGGATTCACGCCATCCTCATTCGCGCTGCCCTGCTCCTGCTTTCGATCGCCCCATGTCTCCGTCGGCGTTGCCTCCCTCGTTGGCCGAGTTTCACCGGCATGTCGTCCATGACGCGGAGTTGCTGGAACGGCTGGCCGCGGCCGGCGACGCCGACGCGTTCGTGACGCTCGCCGTGGCGGCGGGCGCGGAACGAGGCTTGGTTTTTTCCGCTGCCGACGTGCGGGCGGCGCTGCTGGCGGCCCGGCGCACCTGGATCGAAAGGAACGTCCCGTGAGCCTCGCGCACCTGCTGGGCTGGACGCCGACGCGGTTCTTCTGGCGCGAAGGCGAGCCGCACGTGGAGTGGGGGCGGCTGCCGGCCGCGCCGTTCTCCGATTCGTTCTTCGAACAAACGCTGACGCGGGCCATGCGCAATCCGGCCCGACTGCTGTTCCGGCAGACGACGCCGGCCGACGTGCTCGACGAATTCGACCGGGAGCAGCCCGGACTGCCGCCGACCGGTTTCATCTTTCACATGTCGCGGTGCGGCTCGACGCTGATCGCGCAGATGCTGGCGGCGCTGCCGCAGAACGTGGTGGTGTCCGAGGCGCCGCCGATCGATCAGGTGTTGCAGTCGCCGCTGCGCGACCCGCGGATCACGCCCGGGCAGCGCCGCACGTGGCTGCGCGGCATGGTCACCGCGCTTGGGCAGCGACGGCAGGGCGGGGAGTCGCGCTACTTCATCAAATTCGACAGCTGGCACACGCTGGAACTGCCGGTGATCCTCGAGGCGTTTCCGGACGTCCCGTGGCTGTTCGTCTACCGCGATCCGGTCGAGGTGCTGGTTTCACACCGCCGCCGCCGCGGCTCGCAGATGGTCCCGGGCCTGCTCGACCCGCGGCTGTTCGCGATCGACGGGGCCGCACTGCCGGCGCTGTTGCCCGACGAGTACGGCGCGCGCGTGCTGGCGCGGATCTGCGGCGCGGCGGCGGCGCACGCATCGCTCGGCCGCAGCCGGCTGGTGAACTTCAACCAGCTGCCGGCCGCGGTGGGGGAAAGCCTGGGGCGGTTTTTCGGAATCGAATGGACCGCCGACGAACGCGCGCGCCTGGCGCGCGCCTCGCGGATGGACGCCAAATCGCCCAACGAAACGTACCGCGACGATCGCGCCGAAAAGCAGCGCGAAGCGACCGGGGAGATCCGCCGGCTCGCCCGGGAGTGGGTGGCAGGGATCTATGCCGAACTCGAGGCCGCGCGCGCGGCGTCGGCGAGCAGCCGTTCGCGCAGCCAGTCGTTCACCCCGCAATCGATCACGCGATGAATCTGATCGGTTGCGCCGCGGTTTTCCGCGGGGAATCGCGTCCGGTCCGCCAAACCGCGATTTTGCGCGTGCGGCTTCAGTCCGCCCGCCACTCCATTTTCAGATACAAGCCGTTCTCGCCGGTCGGGGCGAAGCCGAGGCGGGCGTAGAGCTGGGCGGCGCGATCGGCCTTGAGCACCTGCAACCGCAGTGGCCGGTGCGTGGCGCGCGCTTCGTCCTGCAGCGCGCCCAACAGGCGGCGGCCGATGCCGCGGCCGCGGTGTTCGGCCCGCAGCGCGAGGTCGACGACGCGGATTTCGTCGGCTGCGCGCTGAACCATCAGCGTACCGATGGCCTCGCCGCCGCGTTGTACGATGGCCGGCTCGGCCCCGGCAAAAACCTGCGCGTAGTGCCGGCGCCTCGCGTTGAACTGGCTGCGCAGGAAAACCTCCTGCTGTGCCGCCGGCCAGCCGGTCGTCGCCATCTCCGCAGCGCGCGTGCTGGCGAACAGCGCGAAGAGGAAATTTTCATCCCGCGGTGTCGCGGGGCGCAGGGTGATCTCCGGTTCGTCGCCGGCGGGGGGTCTTCTCCGGGCCTTTGGGTCTCTGTGTTTCAACGTGAGTCCGACTTCTCTGGGGCTCACCCGAAGTTGAACACCGCCTCCAACTCCGTGCCCTGGGCGTCGCGGCCGATCGGCGTGAGGAAGACGCCGAGCTCACCCAGTGCGGGATGCGTCAGCGGATAGATGCCCTGCTGGCAGGTCCATTGGAGCCCGGCGCGGAAGACGAGCGAGAACGACTGGCGCCGGCCGGGTGACGGCGGGTGTTTGCTGGCGGTGGCGGATCGCAATTCGAGATGGAGTGGCTGGGGCAGGTCCAGCTGGACGCGAAAGCTCTCGCCCACACGGGGCGTGAAATCGGCCAGGGTGATTTCTTCGAGGGTCATGGGGCGAAGAACGAAATGGCTGTTGCCAGGTTTGTGCCTTGCCGTATCGCCGAATTCAATCCAAACTCTGGACTCGGCCGCCACGGTCGGCGTTTCTGTGCGATCCCGTTCCCGTCGTTCCGCACTGCTGCATGACACCTTCCCGTCGTTTTTTGCGCTTGTTCAAGCGCAGGAAATCCACCCCGCACCCATAACCACACAGCAGGAAATCATCATGTCAGAACCATTTGTTGGCGAAATCCGCATGGTCGGCTTCACGTTCAACCCCCGCGGCTGGGCCTATTGCGCCGGCCAGTTGCTGCCCATCGCCCAGAACCAAGCACTGTTCGCTCTGCTCGGCACAACCTATGGCGGCAATGGCCAGACGAATTTCGCGCTGCCTGATCTGCGTGGTCGCGTGCCGGTGGGCGCCACGAATACATCGGGATCGCCGTTGCCTCCGGTCCAGGTCGCCCAGACCGGCGGCACGCCGCAGGTGCAGTTGACGATGAACGAACTGCCGATGCATAACCACCTCGCGACGTTCACGGGGACGGGTGGCGGCGGGGGGAGTTCGCCGCAGGTCGCCGTCAAGGTCGGCGTGACCTCGACTACCGGCACGCTGAACACTCCGGGTGGGAATGTGCTGGCGGCAGCACCGACAGCGGGGCCAAACCAGGCGCTCGTTTATGCCCCGTCAACCGCCAACCTCGACGGCGAACTTGCTGGCATCAGCGTCGCTGTTACCGGCGGCGGCGGTGGTGGCATCACCGGCGGAACCGTGACGGTGAATCCCTCTGGCGGCGGCCAGCCGTTCTCGATCATGCCTCCGTTCATCGGGATCAACTTCGTCATCGCACTGGAAGGCATCTTCCCGTCGCGGAGTTGACCGGCTGACTCGGTCCCAGGGTGGTGGCGTCCTGCGCGCTGCCACCCTGGGGCCTGTTCCTTTCGGCCGCCGTCTGCGGCCACCCCACCCACACCACTCGTGCCCAGAACCTACCATTTCATCTCCGGCTTGCCGCGCAGCGGATCGACCTTGCTCGCTGCGATCCTGCGGCAGAATCCCCGCATCCATGCGGCCATGACGAGTCCGGTGGGCTCGCTCTTCACGTCGCTCCACAGCACGATGGGCTTGGACAACGAATTCGCGGAGTTCATCGACGAGAAACAGCGCGAACGGATGCTGCGTGGGGTCTTCGAGCTCTACTATCAGGACCATCCCCAGGAAGTGATCGTCGACACCAACCGGCTCTGGTGTGCGCGGCTGCCGCTGCTCTCGCGCCTGTTCCCGGAGGCCAAGGTGCTCTGCACGGTTCGCAACGTCGCCTGGGTCATGGACAGCATCGAGCGGCTCGTTCGCAAGAACGCCATCCTGCCCTCCAAGCTCTTCAACGGGCCGCACGAGAGCGATACCGTTTACCATCGGCTCGAGGCGCTCGCGAGCCGCGATCGTTTCGTGGGCTTTTCCTACTACGCGCTCAAGGAAGCTTTCTACAGTCCCGAGGCGCGCAACATCCTGGTCATCGACTACGAGCATCTGACCCAGGCGCCGGAGAAGGTGCTGCCGCTTGTCTACCAGTTTCTGGGCGAGCCGGTCTTCGCGCACGACTTCAACAATCTCGACTATCAGGAGCCCGGCTTCGACGCCCGGCTCGGCATGCACGGGCTGCACGAAGTGAAGCGCAAGGTCGCCTACCGGCCGCGCCCCACGGTCCTGCCACCCGATCTTTTCCAGCAATACAGTAATCTCGATTTCTGGAAAAACCGCACGGGCAGCATTGCTAGCGTGATCAACGCGAATCCTGCGCCGGCGGCCCCAGCCCCGGCCTCACCCTCTCCGAGCTGACACCCCCAACGCCATTTTCCACTTCAATGAAACCACGCCGCTCCATCTCCGCTCGCCGCGCCGCGCCAGCCCGTATTTTCCGCGCCGGTCTCTCCGCTTCCTCGCTGATGATGGGGCTGCGCGCCGAAGCGAGCCTGCCGACAACACCGTTCCGGGTCGGTGCGCCGGCGCCGCGCGGCTGGCTCGGTGAGGCGAACAACGGCGACCCGGCCGAACTTGCGGTGACACCGATGCCCGGTCGCGGCGAACTGTTCTTCATCGATGCTGCCGTCGCCGATCCGAACGCCTTCTGGCTGGCCGCGCCGCGCGGGGCCACGGTCGTGTGCGTGCCCGTCGGTATCGACTCCTGGCGGTTCATGGCCGACGAGGCGGCGAACTACCGCAACCTGGGCGCGATCCATATCATCTCCCACGGCGAACCCGGCGCGGTGACGCTGAACGGCCGGCGCTACGCGGCGGGCGATCTCGAAGGCCGCGCAGCCGAGCTGCGGCGACTCGGGCACGCGTTAAGTAAAAATGGCGATATCCTGCTTTATGGCTGCGACACGGGTGAAGGTCCGGCTGGCGCCATGCTGATCACCCGGCTCGTGGCGTTCACCGGCGCAGATGTTGCCGCGTCGTCCAACCTGACCGGCGGGCGCGCGGGCGCGGACTGGAATCTGGAGATCACCCGCGGCGAGATCGAGACCCCCATCGCTGCCCCTGCGAATTACGATCATGTGCTCGTTACAAGCAACGTAAGCACGGTCGCACAGCTCAAGGCCGCCATCGCCACCGGCAACACCGACGGAGTCGCCGACACGATCACGTTGACCGGCAACATCACCTTTGCGTCCGCCGCCGACGCGATCGCCATCAACGTCACCGATGGGCAAACCATGTCCATTGTGGGCGGCGGATTCACGCTGAGCGGAGCCAATCTGGCGCGCGTCATCGACATCACGGCGGGCAGTGTAGCCATCAGCGACCTCACCATCAGCAATGGATTCGTGACGGGAGCTGGAGGCAACACTCCCGGCAATGGCGCCGGTCTGGCCGGTGGAGATTCACTGGGTGCGGGCATCCGCAATGCCGGCACGTTGAGGATCGCGAACAGCACCATAACTGGCAACAAGGCCGCTGGCGGCGGCGGCGGTGGTGGCGGTGCGGGTAGTGGTGGCGGCGCCGGTGGTGGTGGTGGTGGTTTCGGGACCACGTTTGGCGGGGCGGGTGGATCCAACAACGGTACGGCGGGCGGGGCCGGTTCAGCGGGGACAGGCGGCAACGGCGCTGGTTTCGGCACGCTGGTGGGCGTGGGGGGCACCACGAGCGGCGGGGCGGGAGCAAGCTACGGAGCGGGGTATACGAATGGCGGAGCCGGCGGCACCGCCAACAGCGGATCGATCAGCATCGGTGGCGGTGGTGGCGGTGGCGGCTACGCGTACGCGGGCGGCCGCGGCGGCAACGCGGTCGGAGGAATCTACAATACCGGCACGCTGGGCATCGGTGGCACCACCTTTACGCACAACATAGGTGCGGCCGGCGGTGGTGGCGGCGGCGGCTCTGTGGGCGGCGGCAACGGTGGCGCTGGTGGCACCGGCATCGGCGCTCTGTGGAACAACGGTGGCACCGTGCTCGTGGACTCGGGCACCAACACGAGTATCGCAGGAGCCACCAATGTGGGTGGCCTTGGCATCGGTGGCAGCGCGGCGGGTGGCAGCTCAAATGGAGCGAATGGCACCAGCGGCGCCTCGAGCGGCGCCATCACGGTTGACAGCACCGCTCCCACGGTTTCGGCGAGTCGCATTTCCATCGTGGGAGCCAGCGGCACGGGCGGCGTCTACAAGATCGGTGACACGGTGACAGCAACTTGGAACAACACCGCCGGCGGCGACAACAACACCGACGTTGCCGGCGTAACCGTCGACTTCAGTCCATTCGGCGGCGGGGCGGCCGTGGCGGCGACCAACAGCGCCGGCACGTGGACGGCGACCTATACGATCGTCGGTGGCGCGATCGATTCCGCGAACCGCAACGTCTCGGTCACCGCGATCGACAATGTCGCCAACAGCACCACGACTGCAGACGATACCAACGCGACGGTGGACAATCAGGCGCCGACGGTGACGGATGGGCGGATCTCGATTTCGGGCGCGAGCGGTACAGGCGGGGCGTTCAAGGTGGGCGATACGGTGACGGCGACGTGGAACAACACGGCCGGTGGCGACAACAACGCGGACACGATTTCGGCGGTGACGGTCGACTTCACGCAGTTCGGCGGCGGCGCGGCCGTGGCGGCGACGAACAGCGCCGGCACATGGACGGCGACCTACACGATCGCCGCGGGCGTGATCGACACGACCAATCGCAACGTGTCGGTCACCGCGACCGACAACGCGGGCAACGCCACGACGACGGCGGACACGACCAATGCCACGGTGGACAATCAGGCGCCGACGGTGACGGATGGGCGGATCTCGATTTCGGGCGCGAGCGGCACGGGCGGGGCGTTCAAAGCTGGCGACACAGTGACGGCGACGTGGAACAACACGGCCGGCGGGGACAACAACGCCGACACGATCTCGTCGGTCACGGTTGACTTCACGCAGTTTGGCGGGGGCGCGGCCGTGGCGGCGACGAACAGCGCCAGCACATGGACGGCGACTTATACGATCGTCAGTGGTGCGATCGATGCGACCAACCGCAATGTCTCGGTCACGGCGACCGACAACGCGGGGAACAGCACGACGACCGCTGACACCACCAACGCGACGGTCGACAACGTCCCACCGGCGGTCACTGACGGCAATATATCGATTTCCGGGGCCGGCGGCACGGGTGGGGCCTTCAAGGCGGGCGACACGGTGACGGCGACGTGGAACAACACGGCTGGCGGCGACAACAACGCGGACATAATCTCCGCCGTCACCGTGAATTTCACGCAGTTCGGCGGGGGTGCGGCGGTGGCGGCGACGAACAGCGCCGGCACGTGGACGGCCACCTACCTGATTGCTGCGGGCGCGATTGAGGCAACAAACCGCAACGTCTCCGTCACGGCGACCGACAATGCCGGGAATGCCACCACGACGGCGGATACGACGAATGCCACCGTGGACAACCAGGTGCCGACTACGACCATCGTGACGGCGGCGTTTTCGGCGGATACAGGCACCAGTAGCACGGACTTCATCACCAACACTGCCAGCCAGACAATTTCGGGCACGCTCAGTGCGAACGTCGCCAGCGGGGAGTCCGTGCAAGTCTCGCTGGACAACGGCTCGACGTGGAGCACAGCGACCACGACGGTCGGACAGAACACCTGGTCGCTGGCCGGCCAGACGCTCACCGCCAGCAACACGCTGAAGGTCCGCGTGCTCGATAGCGTCGGCAACAATGGGACGGTCCTCAGCCAGGCCTACGTGCTGGATACGACGGCGCCGACCACGACAATTGCGACGGCGGCTTTATCGGCAGACACGGGGACGAGCAACACCGACTTCATCACCAAGACTGCCAGCCAGACGATCTCGGGCACGCTCAGCGCAAACATGGCCGCGGGCGAGATCCTGCAGGTGTCGCTGGACGACGGCTCGACCTGGAGCAGCGCGACCACGACGGTTGGACAGAACACGTGGTCGCTGGCCGGCCAGACGCTCGCCGCCAGCAACACGCTGAAGGTGCGGGTCGCCGATGCGGCCGGCAACAGCGGCACTATCTTCAGCCAGGCCTACGTGCTCGATACGACGGCGCCGGCGATCACGTTCAGCGCGCTGGCGTTTTCCGCCGATACGGGCACGAGCTCGACCGATTTCATCACGAAGACGGCGGCACAGACGATCACGGCGACCTTGAGTGGAGCGCCGGCCGGTACGGACATCGTGTATGGCTCCCTGGACAACGGCAGCACGTGGGCCAACATCACGGCGAAAGTGAGCGGCACGACGCTCACATGGAACGGCGTCACGCTCGCGGCGAGCAACACGTTGCAGCTGAAGGTGACGGACGCGGCGGGCAACGACGGTGCGCTGGCGAGCCAGGCTTACGTGCTGGATACGACGGCGCCCACGATCACGTTCAGCGCGCTGGCGTTTTCCGCCGACACGGGCACGAGCTCGACGGACTTCATCACGAAGACGGCGGCACAGACGATCGGTGCCACCCTGAGCGGGGCGCCGGCCGGTACGGACATCGTCTACGGTTCCCTAGACAACGGCAGTACCTGGACCAACATCACGGCGAAAGTGAGCGGCACGACGCTGACCTGGAACGGCGTGACCCTGAGCGGGAGCGACACGCTGCAACTCAAGGTGACCGACGCGGCGGGCAACGATGGTGCGCTGGCGAGCCAGGCCTACGTGCTGGATACGACGGCGCCCGCGATCACGTTCAGCGCGCTGACGTTTTCCGCCGACACAGGCACGAGCTCGACCGATTTCATCACGAAGACGGCGGCACAGACGATCGGTGCCACCCTGAGCGGGGCGCCGGCCGGTACGGACATCGTCTACGGTTCCCTGGACAACGGCAGCACCTGGACAAACGTCACGGCGAAAGTGAGTGGCACGACGCTGACATGGAACGGGGTGACCCTGAGCGGGAGCGACACGCTGCAACTCAAGGTGACCGACGCGGCGGGCAACGACGGCGCGCTGGCGAGCCAGGCCTACGTGCTGGACACGACGGCGTCCACGACGACGATCGCGACGGCGGCGTTGTCGGCCGACACAGGGACGAGCAGCACCGACTTCATCACCAAGACCGCCAGCCAGACGATCTCGGGCACGCTGAGTGCGAACATGGCCGCAGGCGAGTTTGTGGAGGTGTCGCTGGACAACGGCTCGACGTGGAATAGTGCGACCACTTCGGTCGGGCAAAACACCTGGTCGCTGGCCGGCCTGACGCTGACGGCGAGCAACACGCTCAAGGTTCGGGTGACCGACACGGCAGGCAACAGCGGCGCCGTTTTCGGCCAAGCCTATGTACTGGATGCAACCGGATCAACCGTGACCTCGGTGGGCGTGCCGGCGAATGCGACCTATCTGGCCGGCCAGAACCTGGACTTCACGGTCAACTGGGACGAGAGCGTCATCGTCAACACCACCGGCGGCACGCCGTCGCTTGCCCTGACCGTCGGTTCGACCAGCCGCAGCGCCACGTATCTGTCGGGCAGTGGCACGAGTGCGCTGGTCTTCCGCTACCAGACGCAGTCGGGCGATCTCGACGCCGACGGCATCACGGTCGGAGCGCTTTCCCTCAACAGCGGCACGATCCAGGATGCGGCGGGCAACAATGCCACGCTGACGCTCAACAGTGTCGGCTCCACCGCCAGCGTGAACGTTGACGCCGTGGCACCCACGGTGACGGGCCGGACCGTGCCGGCCAACGGCACCTACAAAGCCGGGCAGAACCTCGACTTCACGGTCACCTATTCTGAAAACGTTACCGTCAACACCGGCGGCGGCACACCCTACATCGCTGTCACGCTGGCCACCGGCGGGAGCGTGCAGGCGGCCTATAGCGGGGGCACGGGCACGGCGACGCTGACCTTCCGTTACACGGTCGTCGCCGGCGACGCCGACGCTGACGGCATCGCGGTGGCCTCGTCGATCACGCTGAATGGAGGCACGATCAAGGACGCCACGGGCAACGACGCGCAGACGACGACGCTCGGCCTTGGCGACACGGCGGCCGTGCTCGTCGACGGCGTCGCCCCCACCGTTTCCTCGAGCGACCGGCAGACTCCGTCGGGCGCTTCCACCAACGCCACAAGCGTGGTCTTCCGCGTCACCTTTGCCGAGCCGGTCACAGGGGTGGACACGGCGGACTTCACGCTCACCAAGACCGGCACAGCGGACGGCGCGATCGCGTCGGTCAACGCGGTGAGCGGCACAGTCTACGACGTCACGGTGAACACCGTTTCCGGCAACGGCACGCTGCGGCTCGACCTGAACAACGCGGGCACGGGTATTGCGGACACGCCGGGCAACGCCATCGCCACGGGTTACACTGCGGGCCAGACCTACACGATTGACAAGACGGCGCCGACGCTGAGCACGATCGCGCGGCGGACGCCGGCGACGGTGCACGCTGATGGGGCGGGCGTGACCTGGCGCGTGATCTTCGCCGAAGGCGTCACCGGCGTCGACGCGAGCGATTTCGCGCTGACCGTCGTGAGTGAATCGGCCACGGGCACGATCGCATCGGTCACACCGGTGGATGCGCTCGTCTACGATGTGTCGGTCAACCCCGTCTCCGGCCAGGGGCGGCTGCGGCTGGATTTGAAGAGCGCGGGCACGGGGATCGCCGACCTGGCCGGCAACACGCTGGCCGACGGCGGGTTCACCGCGGGCGACTTCTACGTTGTGGGAGTCACCAGTGTCTTCGAATCGCTGAATCTCACGGTTACAGGCACCGTGGGGGCCAACCTGGCTTCGGCGCACAAGGCGGCGCAACGCTTCACCACGGCCGCGGGCCAGCCGCTGACGCTGTCCTCAGTCGTGGCGCGGCTGGGGACGGTCACCGCCACGCCCACGCCCGTGGTGCAGATCTACACGGATAACGCGGGCGCTCCGGGCACCGCGGTGGGAACAGCCCTGACCAACCCCGGCACCCTGACGGCGCCCGGTCTGAACGTGTGGACGGGCAGCGTGACGCTGGCTGCGAGCACGACCTACTGGATCGTGTTCGAGGAAACCGTCTCAGCCTATACGGTTGCCCTCTCCGCTGTCACGGCGGGCGGGACGGGCAGCTGGCTGACGAATCCCGACTACGTGCTGCGTTTCCAGACTGGGTTTAGCACGTCGGGTGTGCTCCAGATCGCGCTCGGCGCGACGAGTGTGCCGACGATCACCAGTTCGCTGACGGCCAGCGGAACTGTGGGGACGCCGTTCAGCTACACAGTCACGGCGACGAACACGCCGACGAGTTATGCGGCCACGGGCTTGCCTGGTGGATTGAGCGTGAACACCACGACGGGTGCGATCACGGGCACGCCGAATGCCGCCGGCACCAGCAACGTTGCACTGACGGCGACCAATGCGAGCGGCACCGGGCCGGCGTCGACGCTGGTGCTGACGATCGGGAAGGGTAGCGCGACGGTGACACTCGGCTCGCTGACGCAGACCTACACCGGCACGCCGCGAGCGGTCTCGGTGAGCACCAGCCCGTCCGGATTGTCGGTCGATGTGCTCTACGACGGCTCGAACACGGCGCCCACCGCGGTCGGCAACTACAGTGTCACTGCGACGATCAACGACCTGAGTTACGTGGGATCGACCTCCGAGACGCTCACCATCGGTCGGGCCACCGCCACGCTGGCGCTTGGTGGATTGAACCACGTTTACGACGGCACGGCGAAAAGCGCGACGGCCACAACCACGCCCGCCGGTCTGCCGGTGACGGTCACCTATGACGGCAGCGCCACGGCGCCCACGGCCGCGGGCAGCTACACGGTGGTCGCCACGATCGACTCCGCCAGTTACACCGGCAGCGGCACCGGCACGCTGGTCATCGCGCCTGCCGTGGTCGTCCCGCCGGTTCCACCCGCTGGCGGCACCACCCAGATCTCGGCAGTGAACAGCGGCCTCACTTCGGGGGGGCACTGGGAGCGCAACGGCACCGATTTGGTCAACGCCACGGGCCTGACGTTAACGCTGCCCGACGTGCAGCCGCCCGTGGCTGGGCTCTACACCTACACGGCGACGGCGCCCGGCGGCGGCCTCGCCTCGAGCGAGCCGGTGATCGTGGGCCTGACGACGGACGAGAAAGTCATCGGCAGCGGCGACCTCGTGGGCGCCAACATCGTGCACCCCAACGGCAACGTTTACGATCAAGTGCTGCTGGGCGGTACCGGCGCGTCGATCACGGCGAACACGAACAAGGTGACGCGGGTGTCGTTCCTGGACCTGACCAACGACATCGTGCAGGTGGAGTTCAGCGGCGCGGGCACGCTGTCGGTGGTGATGGACGACGCGTCGCAGCCGGCGCCGGCGCTCAACTACAACCAAGCGGACGTGGATTACGTGCGCGGTCACGTGGGCCTGGTGATCACGGGCGCGAACGAGACGTCGAACCTCTCGATCTTCAGCGTGGGTCCGATCACGGCGGTGAACCAGACGCTGTTCAAGGAAGGCGTGGTTTACGACGGCGTGGCGGACATTGCGTTCGTCGCGATCCAGAGCACGAACGGGAAGTTCGGCGGCATTCGCACGGGCAACGCGCATTACTATGCGAGCCAGGGCTTCACCGGCGTATATGCGCCCGGCGTGACGTTCGCCGGGCCGGTGAACATCGGCGACGTGAGCGCGTTCGACTCGGCGACGCCGGTGCTCGTCTTCGGCGCGATCGACGAGGTGCGCATCACCGGCGGCAACCTGGCGCAGGACAACGGCGCGTCGGTGATGGTAAGCGGGATCACGCAGGTGAGGATGGTGGACGGCACGACCTCGCAGGGCGTGACGTTGCCCGCCCAGCAGAACCAGGGCGTGCTGATCGAAGACGGCACCAACGTGACCAGCCAGATTGTGGTGAATCCGTAGCGGGGGCCGTGAGGCTTCGTGAGCGTGGAACCCGCCGTCTCCGGCGGGCTTCAGCACTTTCATCTTCGACCCAGCCCGCGGGATGGCAGGCTCTCCACCTGCGCGGGCAAGTCACCCGCGCGCCCGGTTCATTGTGGAGCGGAAGCCGTGAGGCTTTCGTCGCGATCGAGCCACGTTTCCGGTTTCCGCGACGGCCCGCGCCGTCGATCACCGCGGCGCTGCGGACTCGGCGTCGGACTCGGGCTTGAGGCCTGGCTCCACGGCGCGGGACGCGGCGCCGTTTTCTCCGGCGGTGTTCCAGCGACGGTAGTGCTCGATCAAGGCCGGCGTGGTGCGCACGCCGAGTTTTGACATCAGCCGGACCTTGTAGGTCGCGACCGTTTTCTCGCTGAGCCGCAGCCGCGCCGCGATTTCCTTGTTGCGTAGTCCGCGACCGAGCAGCGCGAAAATCTGCAGCTCGCGATCACTCAGCTCCGCCAGGTTGCCGTCGTGCGCCTCGGCCGGCGGCTCGTCCTCGCGCATGCCGAGCGCCTCGGACAAAAGGGAGTTCGTAATCGTGGCACTCGCGATGATCCGGCCTTCGCGGACTTCACGGATCGCGCGCAGGATGGTTTCCATCGGTTCGTCCTTCATCAGGTAACCGCCGGCCCCGGCGCGGAGCAGCCGGCGCGCGTACAGTTGTTCGTCGCATACGGACAACACCAGCGTGGGAGGCAGCGCATCCGCCGCCTTGAGTTGCTCGACGAGCGTCCACCCGTTGCCGTCCGGGAGGTTCAGGTCGAGCACCATCACGTCCGGCCGCAGCTCGGCGGCGAGGCGACGTGCCTCCTGCCACGTAGCGGCTTCGCCCACGACGCGCAGGTCGCGCTGCGCGTCGATCGCGGCCCGCAAACCCTCGCGCGTGGCGGGGTGGTCATCGATGACGAGAACGGTCAGGGCCGAGGTCACGTGGCAACGGGAGTGGCGGTGGACGATGCCGCCGGCACTGCGGCAAAACTCAATTCCATCACGGCGCCGGTTGCGGTCGCTCGCAGCACGAGCGTCGCGTCGAGGAGCTCGGCTCGCATCCGCATCTGGCGGAATCCCAGGCCGTCCGAGGAGACGACACCGTCGGACAGCGGTCGGCCATCGTTGGAAACGCTGATCGTGACGCAGCCACCCTGCTGCACACAATCGACCCAGACGCGTCGGGCGCCGGCGTGCCGGGCGGCATTGACCACGGCTTCACGTATGATCCGCAGAAGATGACCGCTCGCCTCCGGAGTTGGCGCCGGGAACTCGTGATCGATCGCCAACTCGCAGGTGAGCCCGAGCGTCTGTTCGAGTTGGTGCAGCTGGGCGTAAAGCAGGTCTTCGAACTGTGTGTGGGCGACGTCGGGTCGCGCCAGCAGGTGGGAGAGATCGCGGACCCGACGCGATGCGTTGCCCGCGAGTGCGGCCAGATCGCGCAACCGCTGGTTCACCGCCTCGTCGGTCGTACCCTGGAGCGCGAGCAGTTCCGCCTGCCGCACGATTCCGATCAGTTCCGGGCAGACGGTGTCGTGCAATTCCTGGCCGATGCGATCCTGTTCCTCGGCGCCCGCGCTCAGCGCCCGCGCGGTCGCTTCGCGCAACTCGCGCGTGCGACTCGTCAGCAGCTGATGGAGTTGCTGTTCGGCGCGCCTGCGTTCGGTGACGTCGCGCAAATTGAGCAGAAAGCCGCGATGCCGCCCGTCTTCCGTCAACCGGCGCCAGTCGGCATCCCAAACCGTCTCGGCGGGCGGAGGTGCCGCGATCTCAAGTCGCCGGTTCTCGTCGAGGCGGGTGAGTTCGAGGAGGTCCGGCCAGCGGGCGAGCACCTGCGCCAGCGGTTGCCCGACCGCATCGAGCTCGTACACGCGCAGCAATTGCGCCGCCGCCGGATTGAGATCGGCGACGCGATGCGCGGGGTCCGCGACCACGATGGCGTCGCGCATCATCGCGAGCACGCGGTTGCGCGCGATGGGGGTGTGGCCGGCGAAGCGATCGTGCCAGACGGTCCAGGCGAGGATCAGCATGCCGGGTGGAATCGCGAACGGCACGAGATCCAGCGATCCCCACGGGCTGTAGCCCGACAGCCGCCAGAGGTGGGCGGACGCCGGTATCATGATGGAAACCGTGACCGCGGCGAGCTGCCGTCGGAAAATACGGTTCGCGTGCGGCCAGGTGTGCGCGACCGCGAACAGCGCGAACACCATCGCCGTGAGCACATAGCCGTTGGTCACCCAGTACAAGGGACCCGGGGTGATGGAGAAGCTGTTCCAGCTGCCGCGCGGCTCGAGCGTGATGGTGCGATGCGTCAGCCCGTGCCAGTGGTCCGTCAGCTTGCTCATGATGTCGAGCGCAGCGAAACCGAACAGCGCGAAGCGCAGCCAACGGGGCAGCCAGCGCTCGTGTCCGGTGAAGTCGGCAAACACGCACATGATCAGCGGCGGAAACAGGAGCGCGCCGAGGAACGTCACGTTCTCGCACCAAGCGACGTACGCGGCGCATGCGGGCGCGAGTTCGCAGGCGTATCCGCCGAGGTACAGACTGCCGGCGGCGATGATGCCGGTGTAGGCCGCGAGCCCCGGCACCGAGCGACGACGCCACGTGTAGCACGCGACGACGACGTACACGCACGCGATGCCAAGAAGTACGACCGAGATGACAGGCCAGCCGGACATGGGCCAGAGGTGTGCCAGTTACACTCCGTGACCGGCCGGCGTCCATCGCAAAGCGGCCACGAAGTTTCCTACAAGCGCGCGACTTGTAGGAGAATTCCTACGCGCTTCTCAGGATCAGCGCGCTTTAGCGCGTTCGGCGAGAGGCCTTGGCTGTGATCCCCCCCCTCGGCGCAGCACAACGCCGCCGAGAACCGTGTGTTGTCCTGTTATGAAAAACCAGCTGTCGCCCCTCGGATCGGTGCTCCGTCTCTTCGTGGTTTGTTTGGTTCTGGCCGGCCCAAGCGCGTGGGCGGCGAAGGTCACCTCGATCGCGCGGCAGGATCCCGGTCCGGCGATCACCGCAACGAGCGCGACGTTTCGCGTCACCTTCGACGAGGACGTCACCGGCGTGACGACCGGCGCGTTTACCCTCGGCACCACCGGCACCGCGACTGGTGTGATCGCGAGCGTTGCCGGCAGTGGTATGAATTATACGGTGACGGTCGACACGATCGGCGGGGTCGGCACACTGCGGCTCGATTTCAGCGATGGTTCGGGACTCACTCCAGTCGTCGCGGGCGCCTTCGCCGGCGGTCAGAGGTACCTGCGAGTGCCTCCGGGCACGGTGTCCTACGCGTGGGGGGACAACTCCAAGGGGCAGTTGGGTAATGGCACCGGCGGCTCCATGGGTAACAAGAGCGTGGTGCCGGTCGCGGCGGACCGATCCGGCGTGCTCGCGGGCAAAACCCTTGTCGCCCTCGCCACCAGCTATCGGCACAGCCTGGCGCTGGCGAGCGATGGGACCGTTTACGCCTGGGGCTACAACGCCAATGGGCAGTTGGGCAATGGCTCCGGTGGGTTGAGCACGGATATCAGCAAAGTGCCGGTCGCGGTGGACATGACCGGCGTGCTCGCCGGCAAGACGATCATCGCGATCGCCACGGGCTACGAACACAGTTTGGCGCTGGCGAGCGATGGCATCGTTTACGCGTGGGGCGACAACTCCGAAGGCCAATTGGGCGATGGCTCCACGACGGACAGCAAGGTACCCATGGCGGTGGACCGCACCGGCGTGCTCACCGGCAAGACAGTGGTTGCCATCGCCGCCGGCAGAAATCACAGCCTGGCGGTCGCCAGCGATGGCACCGTCTACGCTTGGGGGGACAACTACTACGCTCAGTTGGGCGACGGATCTCTCACCGACAGCTCGGTGCCGGTGCCAGTCGATTTGACCGAACTCGCCGGCAAGTCCGTCGCCGACGTCGCCGGTGGCGACCGGCACAGCCTGGCGCAGGCCAGCGATGGCACCGTCTATGCGTGGGGCGACAATACCAATGGTCAGATGGGCGATACCATCGCGCACTTGAAGCCGGCGCCGGTGAGCGTCACTGGGGGCAGCGCGCTCGCGGGTAAGACGATCGTTGCCGTGGCCGCTGGCGGCTACCACAACCTCGCGCTGGCCAGCGACGGTACGGTCTGCACGTGGGGCTACAACTATAATGGCCAACTCGGCAACAACTCCAGCGGAGCGGGAGAGAAAAGCACCGTGCCGATCGCGGTGAATTCATATGGCGCCCTGCCGGGGAAGACCATCGTTGCCGTCGGTGCCGGCGTCAGTCACAGCCTCGCGCTCGCCAGCGATGGAGCCCTTTGCACCTGGGGCTTCAACAGTCAGGGACAGTTGGGCGACAACTCCACCACCAACCGCACGGTGCCGGTGACGGTGAGCGCCGGCGGCCTGATGTTCCAGGCGCTTGGAACCACCTGCGATGCCGTTTATAGTCTCGCATTGGCCACCGTGCCGCCGCCCACGATCACGGCCGTATCGCCGAGTCGCGGGCTCACCACCGGAGGAGCGTCGGTTGTCATCACCGGCACAAACTTCAGCGGCGCCAGCGCGGTGATGTTCGGCTCGACGGCCGCGACCGGCTTTACGGTGAACAGCGCCACGCAGATCACTGCCACGGCGCCCGCCGGTTCCGTCGGCACGGTCGACGTCACCGTCACGACGATAGGAGGCGCCAGTGCCGTCTCCGCCGCTGACCAGTTCACCTACATCCTCCCGCTCACGATCGATAGCGTCGTCGCGCCGGCGGACGCCACCTACGGCGCAGGCCAGGAGTTGGATTTCACGGTCAACTTTAGCGCGGCGGTCACCGTCACCGGCACGCCGCAGCTGGCGCTGACGATGGGCGGTGTGACGCGCTATGCAACCTACGTCTCCGGTGACGGCACCACCGCGCTCGTATTCCGTTACACCGTACAGTCCGGCGATGGCGCGGCCGGCGGCCTGACTGTCGTTTCGCCGCTACAACTCAACGGTGGCACGATCGTCGATGCGGCGACCACTGCGGCCACGCTCACTTTCACACCGCCGGTCACCACCGGCGTACGTGTCGCCACGGTGCCGCTGGCGCCGACGGTGACCGCTGTACAGGCCGGCGACGGGCGGGCATTGGTGCGATTCACGGCGCCGGCGAGTAACGGCGGATCGGCGATCACGAGCTACACGGTGACGTCCAGCCCCGATGGGGTGACCGTGAGCGGTGCAGGCGTGGCGCTCACGATTACGGGGCTGACAAACGACACCTCCTACACGTTCAAGGTCACCGCCACGAACGGGGTTGGCGTCAGCGCAGCCTCGGCATCGTCTGCGACGGTCACTCCGACCCGAAGCTGGTCAATGGGCTTTGGCTCGTCGGCGGGCGATCAAACCTACATCACGAAAACCACCGCGGACGCGGCGGGCAATCTTTACGTCGCGGGGTATTTCTATGGTGCCACGCTCGAGGTGGGGCAGACCACGCTGACCCGGATTGGCACGCGGGACGCGTTTGTGGCGAAACTCACGCCCCAAGGCTCGGTGCTTTGGGCGAAGAATTGCGGCGGCGCGGGCGGCAACGCCTACGCTCGAGGCATCGCGGTGGATGCGAGCGGCCACGTGTATGTGGGCGGGTATTTCACGGCGAGCTGGACGACTCCGGCGCTGACAAAAGTCGGGGCGACCGATGCCTTCGTGATGAAGCTCGATGCGGCGGACGGCGACGTGCTGTGGGCGCAAAACTACGGTGGCGCGGGCGCGAGGGCGCTCGGTTATGCGCTGGCGGTGGATCCGGCCGGCGACGTCTACCTGGCCGGTTGTGCGTCCTCGGCCGCGTTGACGCTGGCGGCGGGCGTGACGCTCTCACCCATCGGCACCACGACTGAGGACGCGTTGGTGCTGAAGCTCGCTGCGGCCGATGGCGCAGTGCAGTGGGGCAGAAATTGTGGCGGAGCGGGCGCCACGACAAATTTCAACGGGCTGGGCGTGGATGCAGCCGGCAACGTTTATCTGGGCGGATATTTCACGGGTGCGGATCTGACGACCCCGGCGATCGCCAAGCTCGGTGTCTATGACGCGTTGGTGGTGAAACTCTCCGGCGACGGGACATTCGCGTGGGCGAAAGATTATGGCGGTGCCGGTGCGGTGGCCGGAATGGAAGCCGTTGCGGTGACCGGTGACGGCGTGTATGTCGGCGGATATGCCGCCGGCGCGGACCTGACAGTGCCGGTGGTCATCCGGAATGGAGACAGTGACGCCCTGGTGATGAAACTCGATCCGACGGACGGCGGGACCGTGTGGGCCAAAAGTTTCGGCGGCGTCGGTGCGACCGCCGAGGATTGGGCGCTCGGAACGGATGCGACCGGCAACGTCTACGCGGGCGGGTTTTTCGGAGGCGCCAACCTTACCACGCCTGCACTGACGCCGATCGGGGCGCAGGACACACTGCTGATCAAGCTCAGCGCGAGCGGCGACGTACTATCCGCAAAAAACTATGGCGGCGCGGGCGCTGAGGTGGACATCAAAGGCATCGCGGTCGACGCGATGAACGATCTCTATCTCGTCGGCGGATTCAGCTTCAGCGACCTGACCACGCCGGCACTCCCCAAGATCGGGGCCTACGACTCGCTGTTGATCAAAGAGGCCGCGCCGCCGACGCCGGTGATCACCAATGCGACGCTATCCGCCAGCGGAACGTACGCGGCTGCGTTCGCGGGCTACACGATCACGGCGAGCGAGAGTCCAACGAGTTTCTCGGCGACGGGGCTGCCGAGCGGCCTGAGCCTGAACGCGGCGACGGGGGAGATCTCTGGCACGCCGACGCAGGCGGGCACGTTCAACGTCGTGCTCCAAGGTACGAACGGCAACGGCACCGGACCGGGATCGACGCTGGTCCTGACAATGGCGAAGGCGCCCCTGTCGGTGACGGCAAACAACGCGAACCGCTATGTGGGCAACGCGAATCCCACCTTCACCGTGAGCTACGCCGGTTTCCGCAACGGCGACACGGCTGCGTCACTGACGACGGCGCCCACGGCGACGACGACGGCGACCGTGGCGTCTCCGGCGGGCACGTACCCGATCACGCCGGCGGGTGGGGTTTCGGGCAACTACACGTTCAGCTACGTCAATGGCACGTTGACGGTCGAAAACGAGCCGGAGCCGCCACCACCGCCGAGCAAGGATTCGCAAACGATCACTTTCGCGGCGCCCGCCGACAAGCTCACGACCGACGGACCGTTCACGCTGAGTGCGAGCGCGAGTTCAGGGCTGACGGTGAGGTTCGCGATTGCGTCCGGGCCGGCGACGCTCAGCGGCACCACAGTAACGCTCACCGGGGCTCCGGGCACCGTCACGATTCGCGCGACGCAGCCGGGCAACAGCGATTACGAAGCCGCCCCGCCGGTCGAGCGCAGCTTCACGGTGGAAGCCGCGCCGCCGCCGCCGATCGTGCCACCGACGAGCGGAGGCACCGCGAGCTTGTCGGTCGGCCCGAGCGGCTCCGGTTGTTCCTACCAGTGGCAGTGCAACGGCTCGAATCTCGGCGGAGCCACTGGTTCGACGTTGACCCTCACCAATGTTCAATCGGCGAACGTCGGACTTTACACTTATACGGTCAGCGCGCCGGACGGTACGGTGACCACGAGCGATCCGGTGATCGTTGGCCTCACCACGACGGACAAAGTCGAAGGCCTGGCGGAGGAAGTCCTCACCGACGTGCAGCATCCGAACGGAAACACCTACGATCAGGTGCTGCTCGAAGGCCCGAGTGCGACCGTTACAACCAATCCGAATCAGATCACGCGGACCTCGTTCATCGATCTGAGCGACGATATCGTGCAGGTGGAGTTCTCCGGCGCGGGCACGCTTTCGCTCCTGGTCAATGGCGCGACCATTCCGGCCGCGCCGGTGAACTACATCCAGCCCGGAGTCGATTATGTGCGCGGCCACGCCGCGATCGTGATCACGGGGGCGAACGAAACCAGCAACGTGTGCGTGTTCAGCGTCGGGTCGGTCACGGCCGTGAATCAGGCGCTGTTCCGCAGTGACGTGACCTACGATGGAGTGGCGGACATTGCGTTCATCGCGATTCAGAGTGCGAATGGCGAGTTTGGCAGCGTTCGCACGGGCAACGTGCACTACTTCGCGAGCCAAGGGTTCACGGGCATCTACGCTCCTGGCGTGGAATTCGCCGGACCGGTGAACATCGGCGACGTGAGCGCGTTCGACTCGGCGAGTCCGGTCTTGGTCTTTGGCGCGATCGCCGAGGTGCGCGTCGCCGGCGGCAACCTGCATCAGCCGAATGGCCAGACCGTGAAGGTGGACGGCATCACGCAAATCCGTTTCACCGAAGGGCGAACCTCGCACGATCACGTTCTGCCGGCGCAGACCAACCAAGCCGTGCTCGAACAGGACGGCGTCGACATCACGGACCTGATTGTGGTGGGCCCGTGATCGCGCCGCGGAAGCCGTAAGACTTTCTTGCGGCTACGACGTTACGACACTCCAGCCCGGCGGGAACGCCGGGCTCCGCCTTCGGCCGGACATCCACCGATGCGGGCGGTACGCCCGCGCGCCCAGGGGCTGCGTAGCCGCCGGCCGCCGCGCAGCGCCGGCCGGTTGGTTGACGCCGCGCATAAAGCTAGCTTTCCGGATGCGTTGATTTAGTGCTGGATGTGTCGCCCGCGGAGCTTGAGCTGCTAGTCGGGTACCGGTTTGATGCGCAACTGTGAGAATCGTCATTGTTGAAGATCACCTGATGTTTCGGGACGTGATCCGGCAGATCTGCAGCCGGCGGTTTGGGCACACCATCGTCGGGGAAACCGATTCCGGCGTGCAGGCCGTCGAGGTGATTCTCCGGGAGAAACCCGATGCGGTGATCCTCGATCTCTCGCTGCCGGATATGGACGGGTTCAACGTGGTCGACCGGGTGCTGAGCGTGCTGCCGGAGACGCGCATCCTGGTCGTATCCTCGCATTGCGATGACTATACGCTTTTCCGCGTGGAAAAATCCGGTGTGCACGGGTTTCTCGACAAGAACTCGAACACCGTCGAGGCCCTGCAGGACGCCCTCAAGTCGATCGAGGAGGGGCGCGTCTATTTCTCGGCGGCGTTCCAGCGGGCCAAGCTCGCCCGACGCAACGACCCGCGTTCGTTCACCAAAGTTTTGTCCGAGTGGGAGCGCGCGATCCTCTCGCTGATCGGACAGGGTTTGAGCGACGAGGAAATCGGCGAGCGGCTGCAGCTTTCACCTCGCACCGTGCAAACGCACCGCAGTCATCTGCTGCAAAAGCTGAAACTCAAGGGCACGCCGAAGCTGATCGCGTTCGCGATCGAGCACGGGTTCACGCAGGTGCCAGCGAAGCACGGATCGAATCCAGTTTACTCCTGAAACGCGCAAACTCGGCGTCGAACTCGGCCAGCAGGCGGGTTAACCGGTCGGGCTCCGCCGTGGCGGCGTAGGCCTGCAGTTGGGAGGCGAGCTGCGCGAGCGGTTCATATTTCACCATTGTCGCGTGCGAGATCATCCGGTGCGCGGCGCGATGGATTTCCTTCGCGTCGCCGCGGCGAACAGCGGCGTCGGTGGCATCCCGCTCGGCCGTAAAGGCAGCGAGATAGCGGTCGATCTGCGCGGGCACGCCGCCTTCGCTGTCCTCGCCGAGCAACTTGAGCAGCTGGAGGTCGATTTCCGGCGGCGGGGCCGGCGCGTCGAGCCGGCGGCTCACCTCGACCGAAGCCGCGGCGCGGAGTGGCCCGCGCAGATCGTGCAGCGCCGCCGCGATTTTTTCGGGAGTGAACGGCTTCGACACGAACGCGTCCATGCCGGCCTTGAGGCACGCCTCCTGGTTGAACGTCCCGGAATACGCCGTGGTCGCGATGATGATCGTGTGCCGGTCGGGCGGCTCGACGGCGCGGTAGCGCGCGACGACTTCCGTGCCGATCATGCCGGGCAGGTTCCAGTCCATGAACGCGACATCGTAGCGATCGCTTTGGAGTTTGCGCAGCGCGGAGAGTCCGTCGGAGGCAACGTCGGAGGTGATGCCGATCTTGCGCAGCACGGCCTGCATCGCGGCGGCGTTGTAGTCGATGTCCTCCACGATTAACGCGTGCAAAGGCGACGCGGTCGGCGCGGCCACGCCGACCGACTCGGGCGGCGGCGCGGACGACGGCAAAGGGAGCTCGGCCCAGAAGCAGGAACCCTGGCCGAGCTGCGATTCGACGCCGACGTTGCCGCCCATTTTCGTGGCCAACAGTCGGCACACGGCGAGGCCGAGACCGGAGCCGCGGATGTTTTGGGAGCGCGCGCGATCGAGTCGGGTGAATTTGGTGAACAGCGTGGTTGTCTCGGCCGCGCTCATGCCGGGCCCGTGATCGCGGACGAACAGCCGGATGCGTCCGCCTGGCACCGCGGTGGCGCCGATCTGAATGGGTTTGCCGGGGCCGAACTTCACCGCGTTGGTGAGAAAATTCAGCACGATCTGCTGCACGCGGGCGGAGTCGCCGATCAGGCTGGCGGGAAGCTCCGGCGGCAAGGAAATCTCGATCGGCGTGTGGGTGGCGCGGGCCTCCTCGGCCACCATCGCAGCGCACTGTTCCAACGCGGCGCGCAGCTCGAACGGCGCGAGCCGCAACTCGATCTTGCCGGCCTCGATCTTGGAAAAATCGAGCACGTCGTCGACGAGCGTGGCAAGCAGCGAGGCGCAACTGCGGATCGAGTCGGCGATCTGCCGCTGGCGCTCGCTCAGCGGCGTCTCCTCGATGGCCAGCGACAGCCCCACGATGCCAGAGATCGGGTTGCGGATCTCGTGGCTCATGTTCGCGAGAAATTCCGATTTGGCGTTGTTGGCCTGCTCGAGCTGCTCGGTTTTTTTCCGCACCAACGCCTCGAGCCGGAGGTTTTGGTGGCGGAGATACGCCGAGCGCCAGTGGATCCCGCCGGTGAACCCCGCAATGGCCAGAACGGTCCAGAGTGCGAACGCCAGCCGCGTCCGGTACCACGGGGGCAGCACGGTGAAATGCCAGGTGGCGGCGGGGCTGGTCATGCCGGCGTCGTTGATGACGCGAACGGCAAACTCGTAGGTGCCGTCGCGCAGCCCGGCGAGCGTCAGATGGCTGTTATCCGTCGGCGCCGACCAGTCTGCGTTGCCGGAGAGCCGGGTTTGAAACCGCAGTGTTTCGCGCCGGCCGTATTCGACGGCGCTGAATTGCACGGTGAGCGTATTCTGGTCCGGCGGCACCTCGGCGAACTCCGGCACGCTGCCGCGCAGCAGCGGGATCCGCGGCGGGGCGGTGGGTTTCAGCTGGGCCGGATCGATCCGCAGCAGCGCGTCCGTGCCGCCGACCCAGAGAATGCCCCGCTGGTCGACGAAGAGCCGATTGATCGTACCCACGCGCTCCAGCCCCGGAATGCTGAAGGGTTGCCAGCGGGCGGTTTCGCCGGCGAGGGTCAGCCGGCCGAGGAGAGGCGAGGTGGTGCCGTCGGGAAACGGGCTGGCGAAAGCGATCCAGATCTGGCCGGGCGGTCCCTCGTTGGACATGGCGAACGCGGCCGTCGTCGGCATCGCGGCCACGCGGACAGGGACGGATTTTCCGCGCGGATAAAGCCGAGTCGCGCCGTCGCCGCAGACCGCGATAGCCGATCCGATCCGTGCCACCAGCACCGGCCCGGGATTGGTCGAGTCACCACCGCCGACCGGTGACAGCCGCGTGGTTTCAGCCTGCGCGTCCACCACGAACACGCCACGGGAGCCGGTCCCCACCCAGAACTTTCGGTCGTCGTCGTCCACGATCGCGACCGGCAAATCCGGCAGTCGTCCGACCGCTTGCGCTCGGAGGCGACCTGGCGTTTCCTCGGTCAGGCGGTAAAGATCGAGGTTGTCGGCGAGCAGGAATTCGTTGAGCCGTTGTGATCGCTGGAGCAGGATCGGCTCGACCTTGGTGCGGAAGGATTCGACGAGTCCGCCGTCTCCCATCCAATAGACACCGCGGTATCCTGCGGCATAGAACCCATGCTCGGCGGGGGCGAGATCGACGAAGCGTGCCGCCATTTCCGGTTCCAACTGAAACGCGTTTTCAGCCCCAAGTCCCAATGGCAGGCTGAACACGCCGTTGTCCGTCGAAACAAACAGGCGCGAACCGGTTTGCACGATTCCGTTGCAGGGCCGCGAGGTCAGGCCGTTCTCCTCATCGAAAATACTCGTGCCGCTGCCAATGGTGGCACGCGTGATGCCCAGACTGGATGTAATCCACAAAGCTCCGTCCCGAGCGCCAAAAAGCGAAAGTACCGCCGAAGACGGCAGTCCTTCTTTTGACGTGAGAATCGAGGTCGTTTGATCATTCGCACTTAGCACGCCGACGCCACCTAACGTCGCGATGCAGAGTTCTCCCGTGGAAAGCCGGCACACGCTGGTGACGATGTTTTGGCGCACAAAAGCAGAAAGCTCCTCCGACACCTCGGTCCGAACTCCCGCGTGAAGTTCAAACAGTCCAGCGGGGCTCACGACGAACCAGCCGTTGTTGCGGGGCTCGAGCCAGAGTGCCGTGGTATTCCCCAATTCCTCCGGCGAAACGCCTCGCCGGAGCGCCTGCCCTTCCACCTCCCAGATTCCAGAGGAACGATGCGAAACGAAGATCCGACGGCCTACTTGAAAAGCAGGAAGCCGCCGTTCACCCGGCATGGTGCTGACGTGGAAGGAAGTGCCATCCCAGATCAGCACGGTATTGGACGTGACGAACACCGCTCCGGCCGGATGGGCGAATACGTGCCAGACGTCGCCGAGTTCCCGATTCGCGGTCGGGAGCTGGGCCAACAATGACCGGTACGCGCCGAGATCCCCGTTGGGCAGCCGCTCGAAATAACCGATTTGGTTCAATGCGGCGACCCACACGCGGCCATCGCTGCCGACCGCAAGCGATCGCACCACGGTGCCGCCGGGAACCGGGTAGTGTTTCCATCGTTCCCCATCGAACGTGCTCACCACGTCGGAGCCAAAATACATGACGCCGCGTTCGTCTTCGGTGGCGCTCCAATGCAGGGTGTAGCCGCTGCCTACCTCCCGCGTGCCGAATGAGCGAAGAATGGGCCGGCCCTCCTCTGCCGCGCTGCTCGTGATCGTGACGCCGATCAGGGCAGCTGCATACAGCAGCGCGCAGTGGAGCAGCAGCACGGGTTTCGGGGCGGGACGCACGGTCGGAGGATGATGGGCGGGAGACTGCGACCGGGTCACTACAGAAAAATACGTAGCGCTTGCCGCAAAAACAGGCAGTTTCCCTCATGGCGCGTGCTGAATGCGGACCCCACCTTGTCCGCGATGAACACATACAAACGCGTCTTCGTGGGTCTGATCTCCAGCTTCCTGCTCGCGGCAGGACTCTCCCGGGCGGCGGAACGCCTTGATCCGCTTAGTCATCAACTCACCATTACCAGCGAATCGCTGGAGATGCACCGCGCCGGCCCTGGGGTTGGGTGCGCAGTGCCCTGCGTGTTGAACGTCCGTCCGCTGACGGTATCCTCAAGCACGGTTCGTTGATTCTCTTTCCATGCTTAGTCTTGCCGCTTTTCGCTACCGGAACGTCCTGAAGTCCGATGGTGGTCCCATCGCCCGGATCGCGGTGCGCGAATTTCCCGTCTATGGTCGCCGGATGTATCAGGCCAACGCTTGGCTGGCCGACGGCGTCATCCCGGAACGACGGAAATTCGCGCTCTACAGCGATGCCGATGGCACCGGGGCGGCTGACGTGCCGATGGTCGCCCGCTACATGGCGATTTCGGAAGCGATGGAGCGCTGGGCCTTCCATGTGAAGGTGCGGGCCGACGACCGCGAGCTGTATGGCTTCGATCTCGATGAATCCTCCAACGGCATGGCGGCGTTTCCCGGCATGTTTCCGTCGCAAGCCCGGAAACGCGCCATGCTGGAGGCGGTCGAGCGCGCAAGCGTGCTGGCGTGGTGGGAGGGATTGCTCGATGGCGAGGTGCGTCCGACGGAATGGCCGGGTATCAGCGCGTTGGTGCTGCCGAGCCCGATCGGCTACGGCGTGACCGTGCTCGCGTTCCGCGAGGTGCGGCCGGACACCTTTGCCTACGGGCACGGCGCCGCGACGGACTTTTTCGGTGCGTGTGAGCGCGCGGTCATGGAACTCGCGCGACACGAGTATGTGCTCGGACTGCACCGGCTCTCGCGCGGCGTCACCGCCGAGGCGGCTCCATCCGACCTCTTCGAGCGACGCGCCCTGTTCTTCTCGTCGGCCGAGGGGCATGCGTTGTTCCAGGCCCGGCTGCAGCGGAAGACGACCGGCCGTCGATTCGTGGCGCGCGTGGCCTATGACACGGAATTACGCGGGCCCTGGTCGGACTACGCGGCGGTGTGGCGGGTGCTGATCGATCCGCCGAGCCGCGACTTCCTCGCCGACACCGAGCGTTACTTTTTCTGGTAGTAGTAGAGGAGGGTAGTTGATCCCGGCGTGCCACCCTGGCTCGAGTGGCCGCCGGGATCCGTGTTTCCGGCGGTCGCTACGGCCCGGATGACCAAGGGAGTCAGCCGATGACTGTCTTCACGTTTACGAACGACGTGACGCCCCAGTCGCCCAGCTCGCGACCGTAGCCGCTTTGTTTCACGCCGCCGAAGGGCAGGGTGGGGTCGGAGCGCACGAAATCGTTCGTCACGATAAACCCGGCCTCGAGCTGCTCTGCGATTCGCCGGGCGCGACGCCGATCCCGCGTGAACACCGCGGCGCCGAGTCCGTAGATCGAGCGGTTGGCGAGCGCGATCGCTTCCGTTTCATCGCGCGCAGAGATGACTGCGGCGACCGGACCGAACAACTCCTCGTCAAACGCGGGCATGCCGGGACGCACGCGGGACAAGACCGTGGGTTCGTAGTAGAACCCGGCGCCTGGCGCTGGAGCGCCGCCGAGCAAAACCCGGGCGCCGCGTTGCACGCTGCGTTTGACCTGCCGGTGCAGCTGATCGCAGAGATCGGCGCGCGCGAGCGGGCCCACGTCGGTCGCCGGATCGGTGGGATCGCCCACTTTCGCCGCAGTCATGTGGGCCACGAACCGTCGTTCGAATTCGCCGCGCACAGCGGCGAGCACGATGAACCGCTTGGCGGCAATGCAGCTTTGGCCAGAGTTCACCAGCCGCGCTTGCGCGCAGACGGCGGCGGCGTGATCAAGATCAGCATCGTCCAGCACGAGGTAGGCATCGCTTCCGCCCAGCTCGAATACCCCCGGCTTCATCGCCCCGCCGGCGAGTGCAGCCACGGCACGCCCCGCGCGCGTGCTGCCCGTCAGCGTCACCCCACGCACGCGAGCGTCCGCGATGAGCGTAGCGACGGCATCGGTCTCGACCAGTAACGTTCGAAGCAATCCCTTCGGTGCGACGGCGTCGAACACCGCCTCGATCGCCAGCGCGCAGCCGGCTGTGCTAGGCGCTGGTTTGAACAACAGCACGTTGCCGGCCATCAACGCGGGCGCGGCGGCCCGAAACGTCTGCCAGAAGGGAAAGTTCCACGGCATGATTCCCAGCACGATGCCGAGCGGCTCGAACACCACCCGGGCGTGCCGCGGCGCGCCGATGGGGTGCTGCGGTCGCAAAGCGCGCGCGGCGTGCGCGGCGAAGTACTCGCAACCCGCGGCACATTTCTCGATTTCCGCGCGGGACTGTCTGATCGGCTTGCCCACCTCCGCGGTGAGCAGCGCGGCCAAGTCGTCGCGCCGACGGCGCAGTTCGCGGCCGACGGCCCGCAAGGTTCGCGCTCGCTCGGCGAGCGCGGTGCTGCGCCATGGCTGGGCGGCGCGTTCAGCCCGCGCGACGATGGCGAACGCTTGGGCGCGCGAGTGCGACGGGCGCCGGGCGATCCGCTGCCCGGTGGCCGGATTGAAGGAGGCGAACGGCATGCAGCGAATGCAGCCGAATCCGGCGGCGAAGCAACCGCACAAGCCCGCGTTCCACGGTCGGCTTTTCGCGTCATCCTGAATTCGCCCGCTTGTAGGGCTGCCGCTCGCCGGCAGCCGCGGCCGGCGGTGAACGCCGGCCCTACAACCCGAGAAGCCCCTGCGACCGGGTTACGCGATTCCGGACTCGTGGCGTGTGCCCCTGCGGGCCACGGCGATGTCGCCGCGGCGTGGTGACGTGCATTTCGAGCTTCACAAGCCGCCGGCGCGAGTTCAGGGAAACCCTGAGCGTTCAGCCGCGCCGGCGGCGCTTTTTTGACCGACGTGGAACTTGCTGAGCCCGAGCCAAATCATACGGTCGCTCCCATTTTCATGAAGAAAGCACTGATCACGGGCATCACCGGCCAGGACGGGTCCTATCTGGCCGAGCTGCTCCTTGCCAAGGGGTACGAAGTGCACGGCATCATCCGCCGCGCCTCGACCTTCAACACCAGCCGCATCGACCATCTTTACCGCGATCCGCATGTGAACGGGGTAAAGCTGTTCCTGCATTATGGCGATCTCGCCGACTCGGTGCAGATGGTGAAGCTGCTCTACGAACTGCAGCCGGACGAGATTTACAATCTCGGCGCGCAGTCGCACGTGCGCGTGTCGTTCGACATTCCAGAATACACCGGCGACGTCGACGGGCTCGGCGCGCAGCGGATTCTCGAGGCGATCCGCGAGGCGGGGCTGGTGAAAAAGGTCCGCTACTATCAGGCGTCGTCGTCGGAGATGTTCGGCAAGGTCCAGCAGGTGCCGCAGACCGAGACCACTCCGTTCTGGCCGCGCTCGCCCTACGGCTGCGCGAAAGTCTACGCCTATTGGCTGACGGTGAACTATCGGGAAAGCTACGCGCTGCACGCGAGCAACGGGATCCTGTTCAATCACGAGTCGCCGCGCCGCGGCGAGACCTTCGTCACGCGCAAGATCACCCGCGCCGCCACGCGGATCAAACTCGGGCTGCAGGACGCGCTTTACCTCGGCAACCTCGACGCGCAGCGCGATTGGGGCTACGCGAAGGAATACGTCGAGATGATGTGGCTGATGCTGCAGCAGGACCGACCCGACGATTACGTGGTCGCCACCAACGAGACGCATTCGGTGCGCCAGTTCTGCGAAACGGCGTTCGGCTTGCTCGACCTCGACTGGCAACGCTACGTGAAATACGACGACCGCTACGAGCGCCCCTCGGAAGTCGATCTGCTGATCGGCGACCCGGCCAAAGCGCGCCGACAGCTCGGCTGGGAACCCAAGGTGCGGTTCAAGGACCTGGTGAAGATCATGGTCGAGTCCGACCTCGAGTTGGCGAAACGCGAACGACAGATCAACGACCTGCCGAAATTGTGAATCGAATCCAATCCGCGGCCCGCGCATGACGCCAACGGACACGAAAGAGGCACCCCTACGCTGCGCGTTCGCCGCGTCGCATGCCCCGCGATCACCGCGCCGGTGGGGAGAATTCGCGATCCTGCGCCTGATGGGCGGGAAAGCGTTTGCCCCTTCCGGGTTGTTCGTGTGTTTCGTGGGCCTTGCCGCATGAAGCTTTATATCGCCGGACATCAAGGCATGGTCGGATCCGCGCTCACGCGCCGGTTTGCGCGCGAACCCGGCATCGAGTTGATCCATCGCACCCGCGCGCAGCTTGAGCTCACGGATCAGGCGGCGGTGGACCAGTTCTACGCCACGGAGCGCCCCGACGTCGCGATCATCGCGGCGGCGAAGGTGGGCGGCATTCACGCCAACAACACCTATCCCGCCGACTTCATCTACGACAACCTGATGGTGGCCGCCAACGCGGTGCACTCCGCGTATCGGCACGGCGTGAGCCGGCTCTTGTTTCTGGGCAGCTCGTGCATTTACCCGAAACTTGCGCCGCAGCCCATTCCGGAGGACAGCCTGCTGACGAGCGCGCTCGAGCCGACCAACGAAGCTTATGCGATCGCGAAGATCGCCGGCCTAAAGCTCTGCCAATATTACCGCAAACAGCATGGCGTGCTGTTCCACTCGGCGATGCCGACGAACCTTTACGGCCCAGGCGATAACTACCACCTGCAAAACTCGCACGTGCTGCCCGCGCTGATTCGGAAGTTTCACGAGGCGAAGGAAGCCGGGCGTCCCGAGGTGATCGCGTGGGGCACCGGTGCGCCACGTCGCGAATTCCTCCACGTCGACGATCTGGCGGACGCGTGCGCGTTCCTGCTTCGACTCGAGAACCCTCCGGATTGGATCAACGTCGGCAGCGGCACAGACGTCACCATCAAGGAGCTCACCGAAACCGTCGCCGCGGTGGTGGGCTTCACCGGCGAGATCGTTTGGGACAAATCCAAGCCCGACGGTACGCCGCGCAAGCTGATGGATGGCTCGCGGCTGGCGAAGCTGGGTTGGCAGGCTCACATCGATCTGCGCGAAGGCGTGGCCCGGACGTATGCTTCGTTCCTCGAAGAGAAAGCCGCCGGCACGCTGCGGATGTAGCACGGAGGTGGCACGGGCATCCTGCCCGTGGACGGCGCTTCGCGCCGCAACCATGGGCGAGACGCTCATGCCACGCCACGGGCAGGATGCCCGTGCCACGTGCCCAAAGCTGATTTGCGCTCCGTGAATGCGCCTAGCCGCCAACCGGCTTGCCATTGCAGCCCGCGCCCGTTCGTCTCGCCGCTCGCATGAGTGCAGTCGACGAACAGCTGGACGAGGAAGAGACCAGCGAGAAAAAATCTTTCTGGGACCACCTGCGCGATTTGCGCACGGCGCTCGTGCGCTCGGCAATCGCGATCGGGATTGCTTTGGTCGTTTGCCTGCTGATTGCCGACAAGCTCGTACTCCTGCTCGAATACCCGCTGCAACGGATGAACGTGTTCGAGAAGGCGAAGCCGACCGTCACGTTCAAGATCGGGGGCACGCAGCTCGGGCCCTACGAAGTGAAGCCCGACGAGTTCCCCGGCCTGCCGGGCAGCGACAATCCGAACGTCACTTATCACGTCGGCTCGGCGAAGATCGGCGAGCACCAGGTGGCCACACTGGTGCCGGAGCCCACGCCGCCGGAAAGCCTGGGCGCGCTCCGCGTCCGGCTGCACAACCTGAGCCCGGCCGACGCGTTCTTCATCGCGTTTCACGTGGCGATCTACGGCGCGATCATCGTGTCCGCGCCCTTCTGGATTTATTTCATGGGGCAATTCTTCCTGCCGGCGCTGAGCGTGCGCGAGAAGTCGGTGCTCTACCAGTGGCTCGGCTGGGGCGTGCTGCTGTTCTTCAGCGGCGTGGCGGCGACGTATTTCGTCCTGCTGCCGCTGGCGCTGCGGGCGTCGATCGAATACTCGCATCTGCTTGGACTTGAGGCGTACGACTGGCGCGCTGACGGCTACATCGGGTTCGTGATGAAATTCATCGTCGGCATGGGCATTGGTTTCCAGTTCCCGATCGTGGTTCTGATTTTGGTGAAGCTCGGGCTGGTCACCCACCAGCAGCTCGCCCACTACCGCCGGCATGTGATCGTGCTGACGCTGATCGTCGGCGCACTGCTGACCACGCCGGAGGTGATCACCCAGGTCGCGATGGCCGTGCCGTTGTATTTGCTTTACGAAATCAGCATCCTGATCGCGCGTTACTGGGATTGGAAGAAGCGCCGGGCCGAAGCGACCGCAGGAGCGGGGTGACTCCAAACTCGCGGCCGGGCGCGGATAACGTAACCGCACGGCGCCCAAGGCGTGAAGGTGCGGCGCGTTGGCGCCAACACCCCGAGGAAGCTTTCTCGCCAAACGGCGCCTCGAGGGCACGGCGCGCCATTTCCCAGGCCACCCCACACTCAGGTGCGGGTGGGGCAAACCTGTTTCGGGATCGATCCTAAAGTCGAGGGGGTGGCGTGACGTCTAGACCGGAGGGAGTTTTGCCCGAATCACCCATGCCAGAACCCGAAGCCAGGACGGTTGACGCTGATCACCCGCCGGTGACCGCGTTGCCGGACGCCGCGGCCATGCCTTTCCTGCAGCCCGACGGCAATGAAGCCGTGCCTGGGCAGCGCTGGAACCGATTCACGTTGGGGGGGGTGTTCCCCGGCGCCCGGCACAGCTATCTCGCGGAAGATGTGGGCAAGATGGAGAAGGTGCTGATCACGGCGCGGCTGGTCACCCAAGGCATCGAGTGGCGCCGGCGCGCGTGGGCGCAGCTCTGCGCGATGGAGCAGACCAAAGTTCTCCGCTGCCTCGACGCGTTTGAGGAAAACGGCTGGCGCTATGAAGTCATGGCGGCACCGCCGTCCACGACGGTGGCTGAGTGGCTCTCCGCGCATCGGCCGCGTTTCGACGAATTGGAGGCGCTCGTCCAGCAGGTCGCCGGCACGCTGGATGCGCTGCATGCGGACGGCCTGGTGCATCTGAATCTCCAGCCGGAGTCGCTGCACATCGAAGAAGGCGCCAACGGGCCCGAGTTCGTCGTCGGCGGGTTGCAGGAAGTGACGCTTTTCCAGCAGCCCGAGTTGATCCCGATCGAAGTGGATCCGTTTTATGCGCCGCCCGAAGCGGCGGGGCTGGCGCGGCATTCGCCGGGGCCGCAACTCTGCGCGTGGGACTGGTGGTCGCTGGGCCGGGTCATTCAAGAGGTGCTGCTCGGCCAGCACGTGGTGATGTTTTTGCTCAAGCGCACCGGCCCGCGCACGGCGCCGGAGCTGCGGCAGCGGGCCGAGCAGTTGCTGCTGGAGCGCGAACCGGCGGGGGCCCGCGCCGGCGCGGTGGAGGAGACGGGCGCCGAGCCGGCGGCACTGCCGCTGCTGCGCGGCTTGCTCACCGGCTCCATGGATGCCCGGTGGCGCGGCGACATGGTGCAGCGCTGGCTCCGGCACGAGAACGTTCGCGACTACTACGATCAGCCGCGCAACGTGCGGCTGTGGCGCTCCGGCGGGCGCGTGTTCACGCTGCCCGATGCGGCGGAGTATTTCACCCAGGCGCCGACCTGGGCGGCGGGCGAGACGACGCTGCTGGAGCCGTACCAGCCGGACACGCTGGCGCACTTTTTGCGGGAAACGCCGGCGCATCGCGCGGACTGGGACCGGTTACGCGCGGTCACGGAGCTCGCCAACAGTCCCGCGTGGGCTGAGGTGCCGGAGCTGGCGCGCCGCACGTTGATCGTCGGGATCAGCTGGCTGGCGCTCGCGGCTGGCGCCGGAGGGCGGGCGAACCTTCGGGTGCGGGGCTGCGCCATGGAAACCGCGGGCCTGCTCGAGCTGTTGAAGAACCCCGGCGGGGCCGAAGGCGTGGCGATCGTGCGCGGGCTGCTGCATCCGCCGCTGATCGAGTATGTGGAGTCGCTGGACCCCGTGGCCGCGCGCGTGCTGAAGGGGCTGGCCGCCCGCGCGGGGGCGGCGTTGAAGATCGTGCTCGAGGCCGGCTGGCTTGACGACGGGGATCACGCCGGGTTCGTGCGGCTGTTCTCGCTGGCGGTGCAGCGCATGAACGCGCTGCAGGAACGGGTGACCGCGCTGCAGTCGACGTATGCGACGAGTCGGTACCCGGAACTGGCGCGCATGCTCAACAGCAAGACTGCGACGCCGGTGGAGCAGATCGTGCTCGCGTTCACCGGCCAGACGCCGGAGCAGTGCGGATTCATCACGCATGCCGATTCGCGCAACGAGCGCTATCACGCGTTGCGCACCGAGCTGGATGCGATCTCCGGTGCGCTGCGTTGGGTGCGGCTGTATGAACTGCTGCGACGCAGCCGGCTGTGGGGCGCGCCGTGGCCGCTGTTTGGGACCGCCGTCGCCGCGGTGGCGGCCCTGCTCGCCGTGCTCGACCGCTCAGGCACGCCGGCGATCGTGGCCACCGCGGCCCTGATCGGTTCACGTGCGTGGCTGTGGTGGCGCGTGCAGCGGACGATGCACCGGTATGATCACGTGGCCGGGCCCTGGCTCTGGAGCGACGGGACGGAACGCGCCGCGTCGGAGACCGCGCGGGTTCTGGCGAAGGGCAAGGTGCATCCCACCGAGCTCATGCAGCAGGCCGTGGGCCTGCGCGTGGCGATGGCGGAGTTTTCGGCCGAGGCCCGGCGTTCGCCGCCCGCGCCGGATCCGCATTGGTGGGATGTGGCCGCCAGTTTCGTGCTCGGTGGCTTGATCACGGTTGGCGCGCTCGTGCATTCGCTGGCCGGCGTCCGCGAGGCGCTGCAAGCCGCCCAGCCGCCGGCGCTCGCGGCGGAGAGCAGCCGACTGACGGCGGAGGTGCGGTCGCGGCTCGAAAATGCTGATCGTTCGCTGTCGAAAGAAGTGGTCACCGATCCGCAGGCGCTGCTCGCCACCGGCCGCTACGAACTGATCGACGACGGCTTCGGCCGGCGATTGCGCGGGCCGTTGCAGCGTTGGGACCGCTATGCACCCACCGGGGTCGCGAGCTTGAAGGTGCTCGCGCGCGCCAAGGCCCTGCCGGAGCAGTCCGCCTTCGCGGTGGTCACGGCGACGCTGCAGTTGCGGCCGTACATGCGCGATTCCGTGAAGGCTTTGCTCGCGATTCGCGTGCCGACGGCGCGCGGCACGGGAGTGATGATCTACAACGCCCGCGACCGCGGGCTGCTGGACCGCGAGGTGCGCATGGTGCGCGGCGGCTTGCGGGAAGACACGTGGTACGAGCTGGATGGGCGCCGGGTGTTGTTCCTCGGGAATCCCGTGCCGTTGGAGACGACGAATTCCCTTGCGCCACCGTGAGGTCTTTGCGGCCATGGGCGTTCCTCATGATCGCACCCGAGACCTTCAATCACATCGAGAACATCAAGAAGCGCGCCGGCCATCTATGGAGGTTTCTTTGACTGCGAACAAAAGCAGCGGGAAATCGAAGCGCTTGAAGCAGAAATGGGCGCACCCACGTTCTGGGATAGCAACGAGCGCGCGCAGAAACACATCGCGAAACTGAACGGCCTCAAGAAGGCCGTGCTGCCCGTCGTCGCCTTCCACAAAAAAGTCGAAGACCTCGACGTCATGGTCGAGCTCGTCGAAGCGGCCTCGGAAGGGGAGCGCGAGAGTTACGCGCAGGAACTCGACAGCAATGTGACCGCGATGGTCGAGGAACTCGACGCACTGGAGATCGCGTCGTTCCTGACCGGCCAATTCGATCGCAACAACGCGATCCTCTCGATCCAGTCCGGCGCCGGCGGCACCGAGTCGAACGACTGGGCCGACATGCTTTTCCGCATGTACAACCGCTGGGCGGAACGCCGCGGCTTCAGCATCGAGGTGCAGGACGTCCAGGCCGGCGACCAGGCGGGCATCACCAAGGCCACGCTCCTGATCAAAGGCGAAAACGCCTACGGCTACGCCAAGGCCGAGCGCGGCGTGCACCGCCTCGTGCGCATCAGTCCGTTCGATGCGAACAAGCGCCGCCACACGTCGTTTTGCGCCGTGGACGTGGTCGCGGAAATCACCGAGGACGTCGACGTCGAGATCAACGAGAACGATCTTCGCATCGACGTCTATCGCTCCTCCGGCAAAGGCGGTCAGGGCGTGAACACGACCGACTCGGCCGTGCGGATCACGCACCTGTCGTCCGGCATCGTCGTGGTCTGCCAAAACGAACGTTCGCAGCTCAAGAACAAGGCGGCGGCGATGAACGTCCTCAAGGCGCGGCTCTACGAAAAGAAACAGGACGAGCAGCGCGCGGAGATGGACAAGTTTTACGGCGAGAAAGGCGAGATCGGCTGGGGCGCACAGATCCGCTCCTACGTGCTGCAGCCCTACCAAATGGTAAAGGACCTGCGCACGGGCGTGAGCACCAGCGACACGCAGGGCGTGCTCGATGGCGACCTCGATCGCTTCGTCAATGCCTGGCTGCGCGCCGGCTGCCCGCGCCACCGCAACAAGGAAATCCAGATGGAGGAATAGAAGTGAAGAGTGCCGGGTGCCCGAGGCAGAATGAAGGGCACTGTGTGGGGCGGCCGCTTGCCGTCCTTCGGCAATCGGCCTTCCTCATGCGGCATTCATGAACCTCTCCTACGAACACATCCACGCGGCACTGACGAGCCAGCCGCTGTTCGAGGCGAAGTCGTGGCAGCTCTCGCCGCAGGCGTGGCCGCTGTCGCGCGAGCAGATCGTGCAGCTGGAGGCGATCGGCGCCGCGTGTCTCGAATTTCACCAGGCGCTCGAATCGCTGTACTTGCGATCGGCGGGCGGGCGAAACCTGCTGCGCAACAAACCGCTCCTCGCGCCGTGGGTCGCCGATTATCTCGATCGCGGCAAGCCGCCGCAGCTTGTCGCGCACGCCCGCGATCCGCGGCAACGGGGCGCACTGCCGCAGGTCCTGCGGCCCGACCTGCTGCTGACGGACGACGGTTTCGCGCTGACCGAACTCGACTCGGTGCCCGGCGGCATCGGGCTCACCGCGTTTCTCAACCGGCTCTATGATGGAGCCGCGCCACCGTCAGGGAGCGCGAGCGTCTCGCCGGCATCGTCCGAAGCGGGCGGGGCGCCCGCGCTCCCAGGGATTCTCGGTCGCGGCGATGCGATGATTCACAATTTTCACGCGGCGCTGGCGGCGCTGCGGCCGGAGCTGACGAATCCGCTGATCGCGATCGTCGTGAGCGACGAGGCAGCGACGTACCGGCCGGAGATGGAGTGGCTCGCGCAGCAGCTCCAGCTGCTCGGCAAGCGCGTGTTTTGCGTGCACGTGGAGAAGGTGTTTCCGCTCGGCTCGACGCTGTGCCTCGACATCGACGGCAACCCCGAAAAAATCGACGTCGTTTACCGGTTCTTCGAGCTGTTCGATCTCGAGAACATCCGGACCGCGAAGTTCATCTTCGAAGCGTGGACCGCGGGCGAGGTGGCGATCGCGTCACCGATGCGGCACTTCCAGGAGGAGAAGCTCGCGCTGGCGCTGTTCCATCACCACCTGTTGCAGGACTATTGGGCCGAGGCGCTGTCGAGCGCCACGCACACGTTGCTGCGCGCGTTGATTCCGCAGAGCTGGATCGTGGATCCCGCGCCGCTGCCGCCGGGCGCCGTGCTCGACGGTCCGCACGTCGGTGGTCGCGCGCTGAACGACTGGCGCGAACTCGCTGGCGCGTCCAAGAAAGAACGCGAACTCATCCTCAAGATCAGCGGCTATCATGAGACGGCGTGGGGTGCGCGGAGCGTCGTGCTCGGCAGCGATTGCTCGCGCGAAGAGTGGCAGCAAGGCCTCGATCGCGCGATCGAGCTCGCGCCCACGAACCTGCATCTGCTCCAGAGCTATCGGAAACCGCGCCGCGTCGAGCATCCGGTGTATGAAGCGACCAGGGACCAGAGACCAGAGAGCAGGAGCGACGGGTCCGAGCTGCCGCACCCGTCCCACACCGCGACGACCAAGGCGGGCCGGCTGCGGCTGTGCCCCTACTATTTTGTCGTCGGCGGCGAGGCGCGACTATCGGGCGCGCTGGCGACCTTCTGCCCGCCGGACAAGAAGATCATCCACGGCATGCAGGACGCCGCGTTGCTCCCGGTGCAGGTCGCAGGGTAGCCGCACGAAAAAAGTGTAATTGCAGCGGCCGCGCTGCAGTTGCCGACCCGGCGTGCGATTTTTTTATCGCCGCCTTGCTGGTGGGTGGGGTTTTCTCCTTAACACTTTACCGTGCGCCGCTCTGACCCGACCGTCCGCTATTTCCTGACGCGCCACCAGCGCGCGCTGCTCGCCGCCGCACTGCTCGCCTTGGGATCGGTCCCCGCGTGGCCGCAGCCGGAGGTGAGCCTCGAGCAATTGCGGACGCGGGCGGACAACGGCGACGCCGATGCGCTCAACGCGGTCGGCAACGCTTACGCGAATGGCCAGGGCGTGACGCAGGATTTCGCCGCCGCTCTGCGCTGCTACACCCAGGCGGCCGCGCGCGGCCATGCGCCCGCGTATTTCAATCTCGGCATGATGGCCGAGCTCGGGCGCGGCAGCGCGCCGGACGTGGCGGCAGCGTTCAAGCATTACCTGAAATCCGCCGAGCTTGGCTTCGCGCCGGCGCAGTTCAACGCCGGCAACATGTACGCGAACGGCATCGGCGTGGCGCAGGACTATTTCGAGGCGGCGCTCTGGTTCCGGCAGGCGGCGGAGCGCGGCGTGGCCGAGGCGCAGTACAACCTGGCGCTGGCCTATGAACTCGGCCGCGGCGTGACCAAGGACGAGGGGCAGGCGCAGCGCTGGTACCGCGACGCGGCGAACCGCGGGTATGCGCGCGCCCGGTACAACCTTGCGTTGATGCTGGAGGAGGGCCGCGGCTCGGCGGCGGATCCCGTCGCGGCCGCGGAACTCTATCGCGCGGCCGCGGCGCAGGGCTTCGCGCCGGCGCAGAACAACTACGGCATCCTGCTCGCCGAAGGCCGCGGCGGCGTTTCCGCCAATCTGGTGGAGGCCTACGCCTGGCTGGTGCTCGCCGTGGAAAACGGCGCACGCGCGGCTGGCCGCGACATCGTCGCTCAAAAACTGAATTCTTCCCAGCTCGCCGCGGCAACGGATCGTGTCGCCACGCTTCGCGCCGAGCTTGCGGGGCAGGCGTCGCCGGTGCCCGTGGCGAGTGCGCCCACCGCAACGCCCGCGAGCGCGGCGGCACCGGCCGATCCGGCGCTGGCCGAACGGCTGCAGCGCGCCGAGGCGGACCTTACCGCGGTGCGCAGCGAATACGCCCGGTTGGTCGACGGCGCCCGTGCGCTCGCAACCGAGAAGGCGGCGCTGGAGCAACGGCTTTCGCAGACCGCCAGCGCCGCGCAAGGTGCGGCCGCGCTGAATACGCGGACCGAGGAACTCGCCCGCGAAAACGCGACGTTGGCCGCGCAGATCGACGCGGCGCAAAAACGGACGGCCGAGCTGCAGGCGGCGCTGAACGACGCCCGCGCGGCGGCCAACCGGCCGGCGGCGCCTGCTTCCCGCTCGGCGGCCGATGCGGAACAACTGGCGGCGCTGCGCGCGGAAAACGAGCGGCTCGCCCAGGAGAACACGGCGCTTTCCACCCAGGTCAAGGCCGCGGACAAGGCGGCGCGTCAGTCGGACGCCACGGCCCGGCTCGCGGCCACCGTGGCGGCTTCGCCCACCGACGGACCCGATGCGATGCGCGTGCGCACGCTGCTCGAGGACAACCGTCGGTTGAACGACGAGGTGAAGCGTTCGACGGCGGAGCTCAGCAGCCTTTTCCGGCAGCTGCGGCTCGCGCAGAAGCGGTTGACCGAGCTGGGGGAGAAGATTCCCACGTCGGTCACCACGGCGGAGTCCGATCCGGCACTGGCGCAGCTCGCGCAGGAATTGCAGGAACAGCGCGGGCTCAATGCCCGGTTGACGGCCGAGAACCAGCGGCTGACCGAGGCGGCGCAGGCACCGGGCGCCGACACCACGCAGCTGACCGCACAATTGGCGGCGGCGACGCGCGAGCTCGAGACGTTGCGGGCGGATCGTGACCGGCTCGAACGGGCGATCGGCGCCCAATCGGCGGCAGCCGACGAACTGGAGAGCCGCACGGCCGAGGCGACGCGACTGCGTGCAGCTTTGGCCGCGGCCGAGCAAAAGGTGCAGGCCGTGACGGCGGCGAAGGAGGAGCTGGAGCGCGCGCAACGCGAGCGCGCGGAAGTGCAGCAGCAACTCGTGGCGGCGCGACGCGAGGCCGAGGAACTGCGCGTGCAGGTGGAGAGTGCGCAGGCGTCGGCGCGGGTGCAGCACGCGAAATTGACCGCGGAGTTGGAGCAGGCTCACGCGGCGGCCGCCCAGGCCGCGGCGAAGCCTGATCTGGGCGCGCAATTGCAGGCCGCGCAGGCGCAGCTCGCGACCCTGACGCAGAAGAACGAAGAGCTGACGGCGGATGTGAAGAAGCTCTCCGGCGAGCTGGCGGACGCGTGGAAATCAGCTGAGGCCGCGACCACGGCCGCGGCGCAAGTCGACACCTTACAGCGCGAGCTCGCGGCGGCAAAGGCCGCACGGGATGACATCGAGACGCGCAGTCGCGGCGCGGGTGCAGCGAGTCAGGCGATGGCGCAGCAGCTCAGCGAGGCGCGGGACGCCGTCACCCGCGCGGAAGCGCGCACGGCGGAATTGCAGAAGGAGCTCGAGGCGGCGCAGCGGGCCGGCGCCGCCGGCGCGGAACAGACCGCGGCGCTCGAGACCGTCCGACGCGAACGCGACCTGGCGCGGTTGGCCGCCGAGCAGGCGACCAAGGATCTCGAAAGTTTGCGTGAGAAACTGACCGCCGAGGCCAAGCAAGGCGGCGACGTCGAGCGGCTCACTGGCGAACTGGCCTCGGTGCAGATGCAGCTGACGCTCGCGCGGCAGGATTATCGCGAAAAAGCCACGGATCTCGCGGCGGCGAATGCGCAGATCGAGACCCTGCAGCGGGACCTCGCGGCGGCGGAGCGCGCCGCGGGTCAGGCCGAACGTGAGGGCCGGGATCCGAAGACCAGCCGGCAAGCATTGACGGCGCAGCTGAACGAAGCGCACGAGGCGACGAGCCGGGCCGAGGCGCGCGTGGCCGAATTGCAGACGGCGCTGGACGAAGCGCGCCGCGCCGGAGCGGGCAACACCGAGCAGACGGCGGCGCTCGAGACGGCCCGTCGTGAACGCGACGCGGCGAAGTATGCCGCGGAGCAGCTGACGCAGGAGCTCGAAACCACGAAGCGCAACCTAGCCGCCCAGGCACGCGCGGCGGCCGACGTGGAGCGGCTCAACCAGGAATTGGCCACGGCGCAGACGGCGCTGGCGACGACCCAGAAAGCGGCGGCGGAGGCCGCGAGCGAAGCCCGGCTGAAATTCGAGCAGCAGCAGGCGGCGTTGCAGGCGGCGGCGGAAGCGGCCCAGCAGCTGGAACCCTTGCGGCGCGAACTCGCGGCGGCCAAGGCGAGCGCGGACGAGGCGGAGACCCGCTCGCGCGGCTCCAGCACCGCGGGGCAGGTCATGGCCGGTCAGCTGGCGGAAGCCCGCGCGGCGGCGTCGCGCGCGGAGGCGAAGATCACCGAGCTGCAGACTGCGCTCGACGAAGCGAAGCGCATCGGCAACGTCGCCGCGGCGCGGACGGCCGAAGTCGAGACGGCGCGCCGCGAGCGCGACGCCGCGAAATACGCGGCGGATCAGCTGCAGGAGCAGCTGCAGCTCGCGCAACGCGATCTCGCGGCCGCCAAGCAGCAGGCGGCGGAGGTCGAGGCGGTGAACACGCAGCTCGCGGCCGCGCAGAAAGCGGTGGCCGACTTCGCCAACGAGCGCACGGCGATGGAGCGACAAATTACCGGACTCCGCGCGCAGCTGGCCGACGCGAAAAAGGCGGACGAGGCGGGCGAAGCGGAACGGGCCACGATGCAGGCATTGCGCGACGAACTGGCCACGGTGGAGAAGGCCCTCGCCGACCAGAAGGAATTCAACACCCGACTCGAGCAGGTGAACGCCCGGTTGAGCGCGGATAACCAGCAGCTGGCGGCACAGGTGAGCAAGCTGGAGAGCGGAGGCACGGAGTCGGCCAAGGCGGCGCAGCGGCAGCTCGCGCAGGCCAACGACGAGGCGGAGAACCTCCGGCGCACGAATGCCGGACTGACCGCCGAAGTGGCACGGCTCGAGGCCGAGAACAACCGGCTGGCGGCCCTGCCGGGGCCGAACGCGCGGGAAGAGGAGCTGAAGCGGGCCAAGGCGGAGCTCGAAGCGGCGCAGCGCGCGCAATCCGAGGATCACGAAGCGCTGGCTAAGCTGACCGAGCAACTCGACGGCGCGGGTCGGCAGGTGGCGGAGCTGCGCGACCGCAACGAGGAACTGGTGAAGGATCTCGAAGTCGCGAAGCAGAGTGCGGCCGCCGCCTTGGCGGCGCAGGCGGTCGCGGCCAAGGCGGCGCCCGATGTGGAGGCGACCCGGTTGGAGATGCAGACGCTGCGAAACCAGGTCCGCACCTTGGAGCGGCAGGCGGAGGACGAGCGCACGGCGTCGGCGCAGGAAGTGACCTCCATCGCCGAGCAGCTGCAGCGCGCACGGGAAACCAATCGTGCGCTGGCCGACGCCAATCGCGCGCTGCTCGGTTCGCGGCAAGCTGACGAGGCGGGTACCAAGGCGCAGATCAGTCAGCTCACCGAGCAGGTGCGGACGTTGACGGGCACAAACCAGCGATTGGAGGAAACGCAGGCGCAGCTTACGCGCGCGAATGCGCAGCTGACCGAGGAAAAGAACCAGGCGGAGGAGGCGCTGGCCGCCGCCCGGCGCGCCCCCGCGCCGCCGGCCGAGTGGGCGAAGGAACGCGCCACGCTGACGGCGCAGCTCGAGGACATGTTCAACAAGCTCGCCGACGCCGATCGGCGCGCGACGCAGTTGCGGCAGAACGGCGAGGCCACGCGCGCCGCCGCGGAAGCGGCAGCGGCCGACGCGCAGAAGGCGCAGACCGAGCTCGCCGCGTTGCAGACGCGGCTGGCCGAGGCGGAAAAAGGCGCCGACCAGCATGGCGCGACGGTGGCGGAGCTCACGGGCCTGAACGAGCGGTTGACGACCGAGCGGAATGATTTGCAGACGCGGCTCGCCCAGGCGGCGCAGGCCACCGAGCGGGCGCGCGCCGATGCCGCGGATCTCCGCGCGCGGCTGGCGGCGAACGACCGCGTGGCGGAGGAAAGCACGCGCAGCCTCGAGGAACTCAACCGCAACAATGACGCGCTGCAGGCGCAGGTGCAGGACTTGACGCGGCAAATGGCGGCGCTCCGCGCGGACAACGACCGGCTCAACCGCGCGAGCGGCGAAGCCAGCAGCAGCCGGGCTGAACTGGCGGCGGCGATCGAACGGGTCACGGCGGAAAAGGAAACGCTGCAAAAGCAGCTGGACGTGCTCACGGTGCAAGCCAGCTCGTGGCGCACGGCCAGCGAGCAACTCGCGCAGGCGCAGCAGGCGCGGGAACTCGCGGAGCAGCGCGCGGCGAATCTGGCCGCCGCGGCCAATCAGCTGACGAGCGCGCAGCGCGACATTGCGAGCTTGCGGGCGGAGAACGCCCGGCTGAGCGAGAACATTCAGGCGATCGAGCGCGAACGGGGCGGGCGCATTGCCCAGTTGCAGCAGGAAAACGCCGCGATCACGGCGCGGCTGCGACAGGCGCAGAGCACGCTTGATCAGATCGCGGCGGCGGCACGGGTCATCAACGCGGCGGGTGCCGTGGCCGCCGCGGGCGCCACGCCCGCGGGCCGCGCGCCGAGTGCAGCGACGACGGACCCGGTGGTGGCGCCCGCGCCGCGCGTGCACACGGTGGTCGAAGGCGATTCACTCTCGCGCATCAGCGTGCGCTACTACGGGACGGCGAGCCGCTGGCAGGATATCTACGACGCGAATCGCGAACTCCTGCGCGGCGAGAATTCGCTGCGACCGGGCCAGCGGCTGCGGATTCCCTGATCACTTCCGCGAAAATCCGGGCCGGCGGAGCGGATGACACGTAGGAGCGGTCCGCATGGAGACAAGCACCACACCACGGTAGGGACGCCTCACGAAGGCGTCCGCGGACCGGAAAAGCTCCAGTCCCTACCGCAAGAAACGCATCCGGGTGGGGCTGCCCGGGATGCGGGACCGGCGACGAGGCCGGCACTCCGGAGGGTGAATCCGGAGCTGGATTGGATCCGCCGTGGGTTTAGGCGGCGACTTCCTTGCGCGTGGTGGCCACTGCTTTGGCCGCGGCGTTGCTCGCCAGCGTCGCAAAGAAGTGATCGCGCCGTTCACGGGCCACCCGGACGTCCTTGGTGCCAAGCGAGCGGCGAATGCGCTCCTTGGTGAAGGGAGTGGGGTGGATCGTGTAGTGGAGGAACCAGGTGCCGTGGTTGTCCCACAGGTGATGGTTCGGGTTCTCGGCGTCCACGCGGAGGCCGGGCAGGTTGGCTAGCGTACTCATGGGTGGGTGGATCTGTGTGTGACTCTGTGCCTCGCACCAGGAGGAGAATAAAAAAACCGACCTTGGCATCAGGTCGGTCTCATCCTCGGAGCGTTACTGGTTCGCCGCTCTCGCGAGAGGCGCACATCCGGGGTCTCCCCCGATCCACCGTGGCCGCTCCTGGCCCGGTTGGCGGAGCCTGCAGTTGAAGGCTGGCTCGTTCCTGATGCAGGCGTGACCATGCGACGGGCCAACCAGCTGTCCAGCATTTTTTTCGCGCCGCCAAAATCGGCTCGAATCGGAACGTGAGGCGGGACTTCGGTCTGGAACAGTCCGCATTTTCCTCCCCCCAAATGCGCCTGCTTCCCCTGGTCGTTCGTCATGGCGGATCAGACTCCGACCGAGCCTCCCCAGTTCGTAAAAGCGCCCACGGGCATCGCCGGGTTTGATGATATCACCCGAGGCGGTGGGCCTCGCGGCGGCCCGAAGTTGGTGTGCTGTGCCGCCGGATGCGGCAAATCACTGATGGCGATCGAGTTTTTGGTGCGTGGCACGACGCCATTAGGCGAGCCTGGCGTGCTCGTGACGTTCGCCGAATCCGCCGGTGACATTACCAAAAATGTCTCCTCACTCCGCTTCGACCTGAGCAAACTGATTTGGCGGAAGAGACGGCTCATCGATCACGTGCGGACCGAGCGCAGTAAGATCGAGGAAAACGGCGAATATGAGGTCGAGGGGCTCTTCATTCGGATCGGCTACGCGATCGATCATATCCTCGACCACCGGGTGAGTGGACAAATTTTCCCGGGAGCGCGTGCGCTACGGGCTCCACAGCATCGCCCCCTCGGGCTACGGCATGGTCAGCTCGATCGGCGACGCGCCGCCGCGGCTCCATAAGCAACACCCCGCGCCGAAGAGCGCGGGGTGGCGGGGGAGAGAAGCGCGGCGAGCTGCGGGCGAAGCTACGACAGCTTCACGCCGCGAGCCTGGGCGGCGCGGATCAGCGCGTCGGCCATGTCGCTCGGCGTGACGGCGACCTCGATGCCGCATTCCTTGAAGATCGCGATCTTCGCGGCAGCGGTGTCCTCCTTGCCGCCGATCACCGCGCCGGCGTGGCCCATGCGGCGGCCGGCGGGAGCCGTGGCGCCCGCGATGAAGCCGGCGACCGGTTTCTTGCAGTTCGCCTTGATCCAGCGCGCGGCCTCGGCCTCGGCGTTGCCGCCGATTTCGCCGATCATGATGATGCCGTACGTCTCGGGGTCGTCGTTGAACATCTTGATCACGTCGAGATGCGACGAGCCGTTGACTGGGTCGCCGCCGATACCGACGGACGTGGTCTGGCCGATGCCACGAGTGGTGAGCTGATAAACAGCCTCGTAGGTAAGCGTGCCCGAGCGGGACACCACGCCCACGTGACCCTTTTTGTGAATGTAACCGGGCGCGATCCCGATGCGGCATCCGCCGGAGGAATCCTTGCCCGTGCCGGGCGTGACGATGCCGGGGCAGTTCGGGCCGACCACGCGGGTCTTGCGGCCCTGCATGACGCGCTTTACGCGCACCATGTCGCGGACGGGAATGCCCTCGGTGATGGCGACGGCGAGCGCGAGCTCCGCATCGACGCACTCGAGGACGGCGTCGGCCGCAAACGGCGGCGGCACGAAGATGGCGGATACGGTGGCGCCGGTGGCGGCGGCCGCGTCCTTGACGGAGTTGAAGATCGGCACCTTCGCGCCGTTGTGTTCGAAGAACTGGCCGCCCTTGCCGGGCGTGACGCCGGCGACGACCTGGGTGCCGTAGTCGAGCGACAGTTTTGTGTGGCGCGCACCGAATTCGCCGGTGATGCCTTGAATGAGGATCTTCGTTTCAGGAGTGACGAGAATGGACATGGAAGAAGGAGTTGAGAGATGAGGGTTGAGAGTTGAGAGCGGTTCGGAGAGCGGAGCGTCGGGTTTGGGGCCCTCAACACTCATCCCTCAACTCTCAACTCAGGTCCCCTAGGCGACCAGCTTCACGATTTTCTGTGCGGCGTCGGCCATCGAGTCGCCGGAGACGAGCTTCAGGCCGGACGTGGCCAGGGTGGCCTTGCCCGCCGCCACGTTGTTCCCCTCGAGCCGCACGACCAGCGGCAGTTCGAGGCCGACTTCCTTCACGGCATCGACGATGCCCTGCGCGATCACGTTGCAGTCCATGATTCCGCCGAAGATGTTTACGAGGATGCCCCGGACGTTTTTGTCGCCGAGAATGATCTTGAACGCAGCGACGACCTGTTCGCGCGAGGCGCCGCCGCCGACGTCGAGGAAGTTCGCGGGCGTGCCGCCGAAATGCTTGATGATGTCCATCGTGCTCATGGCCAGGCCCGCGCCGTTGACCAGGCAGGCGATGTTGCCGTCGAGCGCGATGTAGTTGAGCTCGTGTTTCGAGGCCTCGATTTCCTTCGGGTCCTCCTCGTTGAGATCACGGAGTTCCACGAGTTCGGGATGCCGGAAGAGCGCGTTGTCGTCGAAGGCGACCTTCGCATCGAGCGCCTCGACCTGGCCGTCGGGCGTGGTGATGAGCGGGTTGACCTCGACCATCGACGCATCGTTTTCCCAGAAGCACCGATACAGGGCGCGAATCAGCTTGCTCGCGTTCTTCCCTTCCGCGGCCGTGAACCCGAGCTTGAAGACCAGCTCGCGCACCTGGAAGTCGGCCAGGCCGTAGGCCGGATCGACGTGGACCTTGAAAATCCGATCGGGCGTGTCATGCGCCACCTTCTCGATTTCCATGCCGCCTTCCGTCGAGGCGACGATCACCGGGCGCGAGGTCGCGCGGTCGAGCAGGATCGCGAGGTAGTATTCCTTTTTGATCTGGCTGCCGACATTGAAGTAGATCGTCTGGACCTTGCGTCCGGCGGGGCCGGTTTGCGCGGTGACGAGCGTGTTGCCCAGCATTTTGCCGGCGGCCTCGCGGGCTTCGGCCTTGGACTTGCAGACCTTGACGCCGCCCTTGAAGCCGTCGGTAAACGTGCCCTTGCCACGCCCGCCGGCGTGGATCTGCGATTTGACCACGATCATGCCCTCGGGGAGTTGGGCGAGCGCAGTGACAAATTCTTCCGGCGTCTTGGCTGGCGCTCCCTTCGGGACCAGAACCCCGAATTTTTCGAAAAGCGCTTTCGCCTGATACTCGTGAATGTTCATTGGATGGTCTCCAGTCAGCCGCAGGAGGCCAGGGTTAGCACGCGAAAAAATGTGCGAAGTTATTCTGATCGTCCGCCAACGAGGGATCAGACTGCCGCATGAGCCGGTCGTCGGCATTTCACCGGTCCGCCGCCGCGGCCCCGGCGCGTGCGCCCGTGGCAGCGCAGGATTGCCTTTTCGAGGTGCGCCCGCACGCTCGCCGCCGATGGATGCCCACGAGCTGATGCGCGAGGTACTCAAGCGCACAAGTGCCAAACAAATCGCGGCCGACATGGGTCTGTCGCTGTCGCTGATCTACAAATGGGCCGAGCCGCCCGAAGGGGAAAGCGGCGCCAGCAGCCCCCTCGATCGCGTGGGCCAGTTGGTCCGCATCACGAAGGACGCGCACATCGCGCAGTGGGTCTGTGAGCAGGCGGGCGGCTTCTATATCCGCAATCCGCACAATTTCCCGCCGGGCGGCGCGCTCATCCCGGTGACCAACGACATCGTGCAGGAGTTCGCCGACATGCTCGCCACGATCGCAATGTCCGCGGCCGACGACGCGATCACCAAGGACGAAGCGAAGAAGATCCGCGCGCGGTGGGAAGAGCTGAAAAGCGTGACGGAAGGCTTCGTGCGTGCCGCTGAGAGCGGTACGTTCCGCGCCACGGCCGAGCCGGAGAAGAAATGACCGCGGCTCGCGCCGCGGCGCTCAGAGGTCGATCGCGTAGCTGAGCGTCACCGCGGCGCGGCCGACGGCGGACTCGTTCTCTTCGCGGGGCGACGTGCCCTGCTTGAAGAAATTGTTACGGCCTTCGGAATAGAGGACGGTGAGCTTTACGCTGCTGTTCGCCGTCACCTGATAGGGCACCGCGGCGCCTACCGTCCAGTAGTCGCCCCAGTTTTTCACGGCGGGATCGACGTCGGCGGCGATGTCCTTCCACCGGAACGTGCCGATGCTCGCCGAGAGTTCGAGCTCCGTGCCCAGCGCCGGAAGCGGCACCGCCACGGCGGCGGCGCACTCGAAGGTGGCGCCCTTGAGCATGAAATCGTAGTAGGCCTTGGGCGTGAGCTTCACGCCGGCTATGATGAGATTGGCCCCGACGCTCGGCTCTAACGTCGCGCGATAATAGCCGCGGCTGCGTTCGGCATCCGGATACGTGTAGAGCTGGAAGCCGGGAACGAGCTCCGCTTCGACCCGGGACCAGCGCAGCAGGGGGATCGTGTAGGAGCCGTAGAAATCGATTTCGGGATCGCCATCGCCGGACGCGTGATCCTCGAGCGCCACGCTGCTCCACAGGCCCAGCGCGAGCGGGCCATAAGCGAAATCGACGGCCGGCTGCAAGGAGGCGCCCGCGAGCCGGACTCCACGAAACAAATACTGGGAGGTCACGGCGGGCGTGACGGTCCACGTCATTTCCGGTAGGGGCGCGACCGCGGGCGCGGTTTCGGCGGCCGCGAGCGGCGACAGCGTGCTACCAGCGAGGAGCAGGAGAGAGGAAAGAAGGCGTTTCACAGCAGTGAGGTGTGGCAGAGGAGGAAACCGCCAGACGGCGGTCGGATATGACACGACGCAGACAGGCCGCCGCGAGGCTGGCAAGCGATCTGCTAAGGTCTCCGCAAACTCGCGACCGACCCAATCAGCGGGCGCGATGGCCTACAACACATCCTACCTACTATGATCAAGCCTATCTCCAAGCTGACGAGCGCGGTGCTCACCCTGGCGGCGGTTGTCGCAGCCCAGGCCGACGTGAAGGTGAATGAGCACTTCAGTGTGAATGGCTACGCCATCGGCGCCGCCACCAACACAGACGTCGACGGCGGGGACAACATCGACACGTATTTCGAGAGCAAGGGCTCTCCCGCGGTGGTCAACGCCGATGCCATCAAGCTGGGCCTGCTCGGCAGCGCGGGACAGTTCAGCGCCTATGGGAGCGTGCTCTACCTGCCGGGCGCGGCCAATGAGGCCGGCCTGCTCGACGCGTATGCGACCTACGACACCGGCGCGGGCTTGAAGATCACCGGCGGAAAATTCCTGAGTTACCTGGGCTACGAGGCGTTCGATCCGGTCAACATGGCGCAGCTCACCTACGGTTCGACGATCTTCGCCATTCCGGCCTACCACACCGGCGCGAAGCTCGATTACACCGGCGCCGGTTTCTCGGCCGGGCTGGCCGTGGTGGATTCGGTGTTCTCGGGCCCGCGGGGTTTCTTCGAGGGAGATCGCGAATACAGCGACGATATCGGTTGGGAGGCGATGGTCACCTACACCGGCATCGACAAGCTCACGGTGTTTGCCGGCGTGGCGCTGGAGGACACCGACGGCGCCGCCGACGACCTGTTCATCTTCGACCTGTGGGCGAGCTATGCGCTGACCGACAAGGTGACGATTGCCGCCGAATACGACACGCAGAACGACGTCATGGACGGCTGGCTCGCCTTCCTGAGCTACAAGTTCAACGACCAGTTCTCGACCGCATTCCGAGTCAGCGGCGTCGAGTGGGACGGCGGGGGCAGTGATACGAAGTACACGATCGCGCCGACCTACACGATCAATGCGAATCTCGCGCTGCGCGCGGAGGTCTCCGTGGGCGAGGGCGACACGGGCGACTACACGTTCTACGGCGTGCAGGCCGTATTCAAATTCTAGGTGGTGGCGGCCCTCGGCCGCACCTTGGCCGCGCCCGCCCGGCGGCGGCGCGGCGCTCCCCTCACGTTTTCCGCTCCACAACCAGGGTGGCCCGCCACGCGTGTGTCTGGCCACCGCCATTCCTCCCCCAACAGTCATGACCAAAAAACTCGTTTCCCTACTCGGCGCCGGGGTGTTTGCCCTGAGCGCTTTGGCCGGCTCCCTCGCCGCGGCTGAGACCGTCAAGGTCGGCGTGCTGCATTCGCTCAGCGGCACCATGGCGATCAGCGAAACCTCGCTGCGCGATGTGCTGCTGTTCGCCTTCGACGAGATCAACGCGCAAGGCGGCGTGCTGGGCCGGCAGATCGAGCCGGTCGTCGTCGACGGCGCATCCAACTGGCCGCTGTTCGCCGAAAAGGCGAAGCAGCTGCTGGAGCAGGACCAGGTCGCCGTCGTGTTCGGCTGCTGGACGTCCGTAAGCCGCAAGTCCGTGCTGCCGGTGTTCGAGAAAAACAACGGGCTGCTGTTCTACCCCGTCCAATACGAGGGCGAGGAGGAAAGCCAGAACGTCGCCTACACCGCCGAAGCGGTGAACCAGCAGGCGACGCCGGCGGTCGACTACTATCTCGCCGAGGGCAAGACGAAGTTCTACCTGCTCGGTTCGGATTACGTTTATCCGCAGACCACCAATCTCGTGCTGCTCGAATATCTGCTGAGCAAGGGCGTGCCGCTCGAGAACATCGGCGGTGGCTTCAAGCGCGACGAGTCGGGCCGAATCATCTCCGCCGGCAAATACACGCCGTTCGGCCACACCGACTACCAGCAGATCGTCGCCGAGATCAAACAGTTCGCCGCCTCCGGCGACGCCTGCGTCATCAGCACGCTGAACGGCGACACGAACGTTCCGTTCTTCAAGGAGTACGCCGCGGCGGGGCTGACGTCCGACACCTGCCCGGTGGTGTCGTTCTCGATTTCGGAGGATGAATTTCGCGGCCTGCCGGCGAAGCAGCTCGTCGGTCAGCTGGGCTGCTGGACGTATTTCCAGTCGCTCGATACGCCGGCCAACAAGCAGTTCGTCGGCGCATTCCAAAAGTGGCTGGGCACGACGAAGGTGCCGGGCATCGTGAAGGAGGGCCGCGTGACCTGCTCGCCGATGGTGCTGAGCTACGCCGGCGTGCATCTCTGGAAGGCCTGCGTCGAAAAGGCGGGAACCTTCGACGTCGACGCGGTGCGCGCCGCGTGGAAGAGCGGCGTGTCGTTCGACGGGCCGGGCGGCCGCGTGACGACGCAGCCCAACATGCACCTCACGAAAAACGTCTACATCGGCGAGACGCGCGCCGACGGCCAGTTCAAGATCGTGAAGTCGTTCGACAACGTCGTCGGCGAGCCGTGGCTCAAGGGCAAGTTCAAGGCCGCGGCCGTCGCGACGGCCCAGTAGGCTCCCTGTCCGTTCGACGGAGCCGATCGTCCCCGCCACGTCCCGAGAAAACGACCGGAGTCGACGATGTTCGACTGGCGTGGCGGCGGGACGATCCGCCGCCTCGTTCGTTCGCCGCGTAGGTGAACTGGCTCGCTCCCTGCTACCGGCGGCGGTGGCCCGCGGCGGTTCCGGTTCCGTTCCCATCACCTTCCCATTTCCCTTCCCCGTGGTTTCTGTGATTCGAATCCTGTTCTGTCTCGGATTGTGGCCTGCGGTCGTGATGGCCGCGCAGGAATCGGCGCGGCAGACGATCGCGCGGGCGATCCTCGCCGAGGCGCCGGCGCAGCGGATGGAACTGATCCGCGCGCTGGCCGGCGAGGCTGATGCGGCGATCGGGCCGCTGCTCGCGGCGTGGCGCGAGGACGCGCTCTTCGTCGCCACGACGGCCGCGGGGGAACGCGTGCCGGTCACGCTCGAGGGGGAACCGGAGGCCAACGGCCGCCGGCGCGCCCGGCGCGTCGACACGGGCGAACTGCTGCTGGACGCCAGTGACGGGCCGGCGCGGCTGGCGCCGGGCTCGCTCGTACCGGTGGAGCACACGGCGGCACTGCGGCGCGTGATGAAAACCGTGCTCGATGTCGCTGATCTCGCGCATCCGGAGGCGGCGCGGCGCATTCGCGCTATCCGGACGTTCGGCTACGGTCAGCAGCTCGACAAGCTATTCGCCTTGGAGGCCCGGCAGCGGATCGAGCAGACCGCGGGCGTGCAGCTGGCGCTGCGCGAGGCCATCGCGCTGATCCAGCTCAAGCATGCGCCGCGCGACGGCCGGCTCGCGGCCCTGCGGGAACTCCAGGCGCTGCACACGATCGGCAGCGCGGATGCGATCAAGCTCGCGGCGAAGTCCCCCGAGATCGCGGGCGATCCGGCGCTCGCCGCCGCCGCACGCTCGGCGTTGCGCGCGATCGACGAACACGTCACCGCGGTGAATTTTTTCGGAACGCTGTTTCGCGGGCTGAGCCTCGGCAGCATTCTGCTCGTGGTTGCGCTGGGGTTGGCGATCACGTTCGGCCTGATGGGCGTGATCAACATGGCGCATGGCGAGATGATCGCGGTGGGCGCCTACACGACGTACGTCGTGCAAAATCTATTTGGCGCCGGGCTGGCCCTGTCGCCGTTCGGCTGGTCGATCAGCCTGCCCGGACTCAACGCGCAGGGCTGGAGATACGAAGGTTATTTCCTGCTCGCGCTGCCGCTGAGCTTTCTCGCCGCGGCGGCGATGGGCCTGTTGCTCGAGCGCGGCGTGATCCGGTTTCTTTATCGCCGCCCGCTCGAGAGCCTGCTCGCCACGTGGGGCGTGTCGCTCGTACTGCAGCAGCTGTTCCGGCGGGTCTTCGGCTCCAACAACGTGCAGGTGAGCAGTCCCGCGTTCCTGAGCGGCAACTGGACGTTCAACGACATCATCTTCGGCTGGAATCGCGTCTTCGTGATCGGGTTCGCCGGCGTGATCGTGCTGGGCGTGTGGCTGGTGCTCACGCGCACGTCGCTCGGGCTGCTGATTCGCGCGGTGATGCAGAACCGCGCGATGGCGGCCTGCCTCGGCGTGCGGACCGAGCGGGTGAACATGGCGACCTTTGCGCTCGGCAGCGGACTCGCGGGGCTGGCGGGAGCGTTCCTCAGCCAGATCGGCAACGTCGGGCCGTCGCTCGGCCAGAGTTACATCGTCGACAGCTTCATGACCGTGGTCGTCGGCGGAGTCGGCAACCTCGCGGGCACCGTCCTCGCCGCGCTGGGCATCGGGATGTCCGACCAGACGCTCCAGCAGCTGCTGCTAAATCCGGTGCTGGGAAAAATTACCGTGCTGATCGCGATCATCCTGTTTTTGCAGTGGCGGCCGGCGGGAATCTTCGTCACGCGCAGCCGCAGCCTGGAGGGTTGAAATGAACGTCGAACAGCGAACGCCGAAGGTCGAACATCGAACCTCGCAATCCGCAAGCGGAGTCTTGGGCGACGAACCGCCAGATGTTGCTGCGCGGGGCGCTCGGACTTCGACGGTCGATGTTCAGCCCTCGCCGCCCGATCGCGTCCGCCGGGCTGAACTGGGCGCGATCGCCCTTGTCGCGCTGTTGCTGATCGTCGTTTTTCCGCTGCTCAACGCGCAGGGGCTCATCAGCGATTTCACGCTGAACCTCTGGGCGAAGTATCTGTGCTACGCGCTGCTCGCGATTTCGGTGGATCTGCTCTGGGGCTACACCGGCCTGCTCAGCCTCGGTCAGGCGCTCTTCTTTAGCCTCGGTGGCTACATGATGGGCATGTATCTGATGCGGATGATCGGGGACCTCGGGCAGTATCGAAAGCCGATCCCGGATTTTTTGGTTTTTCTCGGCTGGACCGAGCTGCCCTCGTTCTGGAAGCCGTTCGACCAATTCCCGTTTGCCGCGGCGATGGTGTTGCTGCTGCCGGGCGTGGTCGCGCTGGGATTCGGCTTTCTGGCGTTTCGCGCGCGGATCAAGGGCGTGTATTTCTCGATTCTCACGCAGGCGCTGACCTATGGCGCGTCGCTGGTGCTTTTTCGCAACGACCTGCTGATGGGCGGCAACAATGGATTCACCGACTACAAGTTCATCCTCGGGCACGACCTGCGCAGCGCCGCCACGCAGCGGGCGCTTTACGTCGCGACGGCCGTCGCGCTGGTGCTCGTGTTCCTCGGCTGCCGCTGGCTGAGCCGGACGAAATTCGGGCTGGTGCAGCGCGCCATTCGCGACGGCGAGAACCGCGTGCTGTTCAGCGGTTATGCGGCCGGACATTTCAAGCTCTTCGTCTTCGTGGTGGCCGCGCTGATCGCCGCCGTCGGCGGCGCGCTCTACGTGCCGCAGGTGGGGATCATCAATCCATCGGAAATGACGCCCGACAAGTCGCTCGAGGCCGTGGTGTGGGTCGCGGTGGGCGGCCGTGGCACGCTGGTCGGTCCCGTGGTGGGCGCGATCACCATCAACGCGCTCAAGAGCTGGGCCACGCGCGCGTATCCGGATCTCTGGCTGCTGCTGCTCGGCGCGATGTTCATCCTCGTCGTGCTGTTTCTCCCCGGCGGGATCGTGAGCGTGCCGGGGCGAATCCGGACATGGTGGCGGCAGCGGCGCCGCGGCCCGGCCGCAGCGCTCCCGCGCGTCGAAACTCCGGCCGTGTCGTCGTCATGAAGCTTGCCGCCGAAAAAACGAATCTCCTGCTGCTCGTCGAGGACGTGAGCAAGACGTTCGATGGGTTCAAGGCCATCTCGAACCTGACCTTCTACCTCGACCGGGGCGAACTACGGACGGTCATCGGCCCCAACGGCGCGGGCAAGTCGACGTTCTTCGATCTGATCACCGGCCGGGCGAAGCCGGATACTGGTCGGATTGAGTTTGGCTGGAACACCGATCTCACCGGGATGAACGAGTATCAGATCAACCGGCTCGGGATCGGGCGGAAGTTTCAAACGCCCTCGGTGTACGCCGAGCACACCGTGTTCGAGAACCTGCTGCTGTCGCTGCAGGGTCCGCGCGGCGTGTTCGCGACGCTGTGGCATCGCCCCACGTCGACCGAGCGCGACCGGATCGACGCGCTGCTGCGTACGGTCCGGCTCGAGGCGAAGCGCGCGGTACCGGCGGGCCGGCTGGCGCACGGCGAGAAGCAGTGGCTCGAGCTCGGCATGCTGCTGGCGCAGGATCCGCAATTGCTGCTGGTGGACGAACCGGCCGCGGGGATGACCGATGATGAAACGGCGCGCACCGGCGACCTGCTGATCAGCCTCGCGGAGAAGCACAGCATCATCGTCGTCGAGCACGACATGACCTTCGTGCGGCAGATTGCCCGCGACGGCAAGGTCACCGTGCTGCATCAGGGCACCGTGCTGTGCGAAGGCCGGTTCGACGAGGTGCAGGCCGACGAACGCGTGCGCGAGGTTTACCTCGGGCGGGGAAAACACTGAAATGGACGGCAACGTTGTGTTGAAACGCGAAGGGCGCGGAGAACGCGGAGGCGTGGATGTTTCCACGTCCGGCGCGATCCAGGCGGTTCAAAAATGAGTTCGCTGCTTCAACTCTCTTCGGTCGAAGCCGACATCGCCGGCTCGCGGATCCTGCGGGGGGTGGAGCTTAACGTGAACACGGGCGAGGTCGTCGCATTGATGGGTCGCAACGGCGTGGGCAAGACCACGACGCTGCGGGGGATCGCCGGCCTGCTGCCGGTGCGCAGCGGGACGATCGTGTTCGACGGCCGCGCCCTGCACAAAACGCCGCCGGACGTCCGGGCGCGGATGGGCGTGGCCTACGTGCCCCAGGGGCGCGATATTTTCCCGCACCTCACGGTCGCCGAAAATTTGGAGATCGGTCTGGTCGTGCATCCGCGCAGCCGCGCGGCCGCTGCGGCGGCGCGCGAGCGCGTGTTCAACCTGTTTCCGGTATTGAAGGAAATGCTGGGCCGAAAGGGCGGGGTGCTGTCCGGCGGTCAGCAGCAGCAGCTCGCGATCGGGCGGGCGCTATTGACGAATCCGCGGCTGTTGATGCTCGACGAGCCGACTGAAGGAATCCAACCGTCCGTGATCGATCACATCGGGGACACGCTGAAGAAACTCAAGACGGAGGGGCTGCACGAAAATCCGGTCGCGGAGATCCAGCATGCGATCAAGGAACTCAAGCGGGAGGGCTCGCTCGCGATCCTGCTCGTCGAGCAATACGTCGATTTCTGCCGGGACGTCGCGGACCGTTTCTACGCGATGGATCGCGGCGCGGTGGTGGCGCGCGGTCCGATTGCCGCGCTGAGCGACGCTGTGGTGAAGCAGCATCTGCAGGTATGAAAGGGGAGTTGAGAGTTGAGGGTTCAGAGTTGAGAGCCCGAGCCTTCGGATCGACGCGGATGGCTCCCGCGCATTCGACCGAAACGCATCGACTGGGGTTTTCCGGCTCTCATCCCTCAACTCTCAGCTCTCAACCCTCACCCTCATGCACCTGACTCCGCGCGAACGCGAAAAACTTTTGATCGTGACGGCGGCGGACCTCGCGCGGCGCCGGCAGGCGCGCGGACTGAAGCTGAACTATCCCGAGGCGGTCGCGATCATCACCTACGAGATCATCGAAGGCGCGCGCGACGGGCGGTCCGTGGCGGAACTGATGAGCTACGGCACGACGATCCTGCAACGCGAACAGGTGATGGCCGGCGTGGCCGAAATGATCCCCGAGGTGCAGGTCGAGGCCACGTTTCCCGACGGCACCAAGCTCGTGACGGTGCACCATCCGATCCGATGAATTTCGATTTTGGACTTTCGATTTCCGATTGCCGATCCGGTTGGAACCTTGGCGGGCAAAAACCGCCGCACCTGCTCCCGTGCCGCTGATCGGCCAATCGAAAATCGAAAATCCAAAATCGAAAGTCCCATGATTCCTGGAGAAATCATTCCCGCCGCCGGCTTGCCGCTCGACGCGAACACCGGCCTGGAGACCAAGGTGCTGACCGTGGCAAACACGGGCGACCGCCCGATCCAGGTCGGGTCGCACTATCACTTCTTCGAGACCAACGAGGCGCTGGAGTTCGATCGCGACGCGACGCGCGGATTCCGGCTCAACATTCCGGCCGGCACGGCCGTGCGGTTCGAAGCCGGCGACACGAAGCGCGTGGAACTCGTCGCGCTCGCCGGCGCCCGCGAGGTTTACGGACTCAACGCCCGGGTGAACGGAAAGCTCTGATCCATACCTTGTTCAGACTTCGCGGCTGATCTTTCCCATGCCCCTGAAACTCACCCGCCGCCAATACGCGGAGATGTTCGGTCCGACCGTCGGTGATCGCGTCCGACTGGCGGACACGGATCTGTTGGTCGAGGTGGAGCGCGATCTCATCGCCGAGGGCGGGGGTTACGGGAACGAGATCAAATTCGGCGGCGGGAAGGTGATTCGCGATGGCATGGGCCAGTCGCCCACGGCGCGCGATGCCGATTCACTCGACCTCATCATCACCAACGCGCTCATCCTCGATTCACGGCTGGGCGTGATCAAGGCGGACCTCGGCATCAAGCACGGACTGATCGTCGGGATCGGCCACGGCGGAAACCCCGGCATTCAGAGCGGGCTCGGTTCGACGTTCGTGGATCCGCGCACCGGAAAAAAGAACCCGATGATCGTGGGCGCGGCGACCGAGGTGATCGCCGGCGAGGGCTGCATCGTGACCGCCGGGGGGATCGACACCCACATTCATTTCATTTGTCCGCAGCAGATCGAGGAGGCGATTTCGTCGGGCATCACCACGATGCTCGGGGGCGGCACCGGGCCGGCGACGGGCACGTTTGCGACCACGTGCACGCCGGGCGCCTGGAATCTGCGCCGGATGATCGAGGCGGCGGAGGCGTATCCGATGAACCTCGGCTTTCTCGCCAAGGGCAACTGCGGCACGCCGGCGCCGCTGCGCGAACAGGTGCTGGCCGGCGCCATCGGGCTGAAGCTGCACGAGGATTGGGGGACGACCCCCGCGGCGATCGATGTTTGCCTCGGCGTGGCGGACGAGTTCGACGTGCAGGTGGCGATTCACACCGACACGCTGAACGAAGCGGGTTTCGTCGAGGCGACGATCCGCGCGTTCAAGGGCCGGACGATTCACACGTTCCACTCCGAAGGCGCCGGCGGCGGGCACGCGCCGGACATCATCCGCGTTTGCGGCGAACCGAACGTACTGCCCTCGTCGACGAATCCGACCCGTCCATTCACCGTCAACACCATCGACGAGCACCTCGACATGCTGATGGTGTGTCACCACCTCGACACAAAAATCCCGGAGGACGTGGCATTCGCCGAGTCGCGGATCCGACCGGAAACCATCGCGGCGGAGGACTGCCTGCACGATCTCGGCGCGATTTCGATCATGTCGTCGGATTCGCAGGCGATGGGCCGGGTGGGCGAGGTGATCATCCGGACGTGGCAGACCGCGCACAAGATGAAGCAGCAATTCGGTGCGCTGGCCGGCGGCGCACATCCGGCGGCCGACAATTTCCGCGCGCTGCGTTATCTCGCGAAATACACGATCAATCCCGCGATCGCGCAGGGCATCGCGCACGTAGTCGGCTCGCTCGAGGTCGGCAAGCTCGCCGATCTGGTGCTCTTCAAGCCGGCGCTGTTCGGCGTGAAACCCGAGCTCGTGTTGAAGGGCGGATTCATCGCCTGGGCGAACATGGGCGACCCGAACGCGTCGATTCCCACGCCGCAGCCGACCTTTTACCGGCCGCAGTTCGGCGCCGCCGGCCGTGCGCTCACGAGCACGAGCCTGACCTTCGTGAGCCAGGCGGCGCTGGATCACGGCACCTTTCGCGATGCGGGACTGGCGCGCAGGCTCGAGCCGGTGAAACACTGCCGGCGGATCGGCAAGCGTGACATGGTGCTCAACGACGCGCTGCCGCACATCGAGGTGGACCCGGAAACGTACACCGTGAAAGCCGACGGACGCGTGCTCACCTGTGAGCCGGCGCGCGAACTGCCGATGGCGCAGCGGTATTTCCTTTTCTGACGCGCCAGCGCCACGCGATTCGATCGCCGCCCAGATCGGGTGGCTCCGCGGCTCATGCCGGTCCGCCTACGCGCCGGCGGGGTCGGTCGCCTTCCGCTGCTCGAGGATCGCCTTGATCTCGTAGGCGCGCGCTTCCGTGAGAGGATACTTGAGCAGCAGCCAGACGCTGAGGAGGCAAAGCGCCGGCGGCAGGCCGATTTCCCAGGCGCGCAGCGAAAACAGCGTGGCCTCGGTCTGCGTCGGCGCGCCTTCGACGAAGCCCGTCAGGCGCTGCAGATAACCGCTGAGTACGGTGGCGATCGAGACCGCCACCTTCCACCACCAGTTGTAGACCGCGAAGTAGATGCCTTCGCGGCGCAGGCCGGAGGCAAGTTCGTCCTCGTCGCAGATGTCGGCGATCATCGCGTTCACGAGCGAGAACGCGATGACCATACCGAGCGAGAGGCACATCGTCGGGATCATCGTGAGATACGGATAGTCGCGGTTGTAGCAGACGATTTTGACGAGGTTGCCGCCGATGATCAGGGCCAGCGCGAAAAGGACCGCGTGGCGCTTGCCGAAACGTTTCGCGATCCACGTCATCGGAAAAACGCCCGCGATGCCGATCGCCGCCCACAAGGTGCCGTTGTGCGCCATGAGCCGCGACGCCGCGTCGGTGTTGCCGCCGTAGAGGTAGAAAATCGTGATGTAGTTGTTGAAGCCCATCACCAGCTGGAAGGCCACGATGAGCAGCACGAACGCGGTCACGAGCCGGACGAACGTTCCGTTGCGGTAGGTTGTCTTGAAGCTCTCGATGATGGGCACGCGTTGTTGCGTGCTCGCCTGTTGAAACTTCCGCTCCTTGCAGACGAAGGCGCACACCATCGCGGCGATGGTGAGGATCACGCTCATGCCCATGCAGACCCATTTGATGCCGTTCACCGTGTCGCCGCCGAAGACGGGGCGATTGGCGAGGAAATAGATCCACGGGAGTGCGATGGCGCCGACGTTGCCGATGAAACTGGCGTAGGCGAAGATGCTCGTCTTCTCGTGGTAGTCGTCGGTCATCTCCATCCCGAGCGCGCCGTGCGGAATCGCATAGATCGGGACGACCGTGTAGAAGAACAAGGACGCGACGACGAAATAGGTGAACATCGCGGGCTTGCTCCAATCGCGCGGCACCGTCCACAGCAGCCAGAACGCGACGCCGATCAACACGCCGCCGACGACGAGGAACGGGATGCGCCGGCCAAAGCGCGAGCGGGAGTTGTCGGAGAGGTTGCCCAGAAACGGATCCACCAAGGCGTCCCACAAGCGCGGGAACGCCTGCGCATAGCCGATCCAGATGGCGCTGATGCCCAAGCCCACCACATAAACCAGGCTGGTGAGTTGAACGACGGAGTTGACCGCGACGATCGTGACGATCGCGCCCAGCCCGTAGGCGATCTTCTGCTGGACGGGGACCCGATCGGCGGGCGCGGTCGTATGGCGGGGTGGCGCGATCATGAGCGTGGGGACGGGGAGAGCGGTCGCGACTAGAGTTCGATTTCGACTCGATTCAGCGGAGCGGTGAGCCGCGCCAACAGCAAGGCACGGTCGACGCGCAGACCGCCGTCACGGTAACGGTTCGTCTCCCGCCCGAGACTCGGGAGCGCGTCGCCGTTGAGGGAAATTCGTTTCGGCCCGAAGCCGCGGGCTCGGACGCGGTAGTGCAACTCCGCCGGCCGGTCCAGCACGCGCGCGTGTGCCACAAGACCATCGAGTTCGCGCGGCAGCACCGGATCGAACAGGAACGTGTCGAAGGATTCGCGGAGCCCGAGCAGGCACGTGCGCACCTTGTGGAGAAACAAGCCCGGCCCGCTGGAGTAGAGGCGCCAGCCGCCGCGCACCGCGACGCGTCCCTCGCGCAACTCCGTCCAGCGCGCGGCCGCCTCATAGCGGTCGGCGAAATCGGCGTCGGAGCTGGAGAAATAGACATTGCTCTGCCGCGGCGCGGCATGGGGAACCGACGCGGCGAGCGCGACCGGATTCACCACCTGCAAGGCCCACCAGAACCGCTCGGCTTCGCCGAGTTTGGCGAGCGCCTCGGCGTAGCGGAGATGAGCGTGCACATACTGGAGTCCGATTTCGCGGCCGACATTGGCCGCCGTGTCGGCGCGCTTGAACAGCGTCTCGCGTCCGCCGTGGTAGGTGGCCGGTTCACTCATCAGTCGCACGCCGTCGGGATAGCGAAGCTCCTTTTCGATGAGGCTCAGGTGTTGCGCTGCTTCCGCGGGCGTGAAGAGCTCGGCCAGGATCGAGCGCGTCATCGGCAGGAGCCGGTAACGGATGCCCGTGCGCTGGTCCTCCGGATGCAACAGCGGTCGCCCGCGGGCTCCCACCTCGGAGTCGGTGACGAGAAACCCGGCGACGATACCGGCGGGCATGAGATACCGGGAAAAGTCGGCCCTGATTCGCTCGAGCAGGGCCGCGAGTCGGGACGCGCGTGCGGCGTCGCCCACCCGCACGGCGACGCGGTGAAGCTGAAGCCACGTCTGGTAGGATAGCGCCACGGTCCACGCGCTGATCATTCGCGACCGCATCGCCGGATCAGCCGGCTGCAGGGTATCGTCCCAATCGCCATCGCCATAGTTGACGAGCGCCGTGCCCGCGACGAAGCGCGACTCCGCGTGCGCGATGACGCGATCGCAGTGAGCCCAGATCGTTTCGGGACGATCGGCGGGCGCGAAATCCTTCGGGCTCGTGTAATCGGCGTGCTCGTTGAGCACCGCGAGATCGTTGCTCGCCTCGACGTAGTCGCACAGCGCCTTGACCGGCCAGAAACAGACGTCGCCGTGGCTGTGCGCGTGCTGGATGAACTGGAACGGAGGAAACATGAACCACTGCGGCCACGTCCCGGTGAGATCCGCCTCGGCACCGGCGCCGAAATACTGTTGGCCAAACACCGTGATCAGCGTGCGTCGCGCGATCGCGAGCCGGCCGCTGGCGAGGAGCCATTCGATCGAACCCTGGCAGACGTCGCGCACGCCCCAGGCGGCGCCGCCGTATTGCTCCAACCCGCGCGGCGCGGAAAAATGGATCGACGCGTTCTGGTCGAACCAGGGCAGCACCTCGTTCATTCGCGCCACGCGGACGTCGCCGCCGTGGCTGAGTTTGAGGCCGAAAGCGTAGTCGTCCGAATGATCGCGTCGTCGCGCGAATTCCGCGCGAACACTGGCCACGAGCGCGGGCAGCGCGAGGCTGCCCTGCGTCGTGCCCGCTTGGATGATTCCGCAGCGGCTCACCGCCGGCGTGCGCAGCGCCACATAGGGGCTGTTGCGCGGCGTCGCATCGGCCCAGATCAGCTCGTCGCCGCCGAGCACGATGCCGCTCGCTGGCTCCGCGGCGGCGATGGCGAAGCAGGTGCCGGGGACCTGCTGGTACGCCAGGCTTGCGCTTGACGGGCGGCATTGGATCCAGCTCCCGGCGCGATGCAACACGACGTCTCCCGGGTGCTCGAATTCGTTCGCGCCGAGCGCGAGTTGGTGCGTGACGAGAAACTCGCGCGGACGGCCCTCGTGCACCTGCAGTTCGAGGAACACGGCCGGCGATTCGCGCGAGCACCACAGCCGCGCTTCGATGCGGTCCGACCCGAATTGGTAGATCCACCGCACCTCTTGCGGCGTCAGGGCGAAAACCGACGGGAGCCCGAGTTGCCGCCATCCGTCGGCGTGACGCACAAAAACGCGCTGGCCGGATCCGCGCACGAGTCCCAAGGCGTTGCGGACGACGGGCAGCAATCGCGTTAGGCTTGAGTTTCCGAGGTAGGTCTGGGCGGCGAAAATCCCCGCGGCGTAGGCGGTGACGCCAAACTGCTGCTCGTCGTTCCATGACGGATCACCGGACCGCAGCACATGGCCGTGCGGGCGTAGCACACCCGCTTCCTTCGTGCGCGTCACGACGTGGGTGTGTTCGCCGGAAAAAAACGACAGGATGCGCCCGTCCTGGTCCCTCTCGACGTGGCGATGCGATTCGGGAAACCACTTCGCCAGCTCGGAGCGGCCCGGCTCATCGCCGTGCCACCACGGGGCCGTGCAGAAAAGCGTGGGCACGGGGCGGGACACTTCCCGCGGACCTGCCGCCGTGGGCCGATCGGCGAATCCGGGCAGCGCTTCACGCAGCAACGTCACGTCTGCGGCGGTGGAGGCGGCCGGGTGATCCGCGACGAAGCGGGCCACAAAGACGATCTCCTGGGTCGCTCCGGCCGGCACGACCTCGCCCCGGCTTTGCAGGCCGGCGAGCGCGCCCTCGTATTGGAGCCGGCGTGACGGCAGCTGGGCCATGCGGAGCGCGGCCGGTTCACCCGTCAAGCGGTGGTCCGCGCCAAAGAACTGCCATCCATCGGTGCAGAACGCGCTTCCACCCTGCAGGCAGCCCAAAGCCAACCAGGGCTGACGCCCGCCCGATGCCGGCTGATTTTGCCGGGCGAGAACCACCCACCCCAGTTGTTCGTCGGCGATCGGCAGGAGGTCGATATACTGCGAGGTGTAAGCTTCGTTGTTGCGGACCGCAGCCTCGTCGGCGAGCCCGAGATCCTGCGCGTGAAGTGCGTCCAAGCGCAGCGCGTGCGGCGTCTGATTGCGCAGGCGGATCCGCCAGGCCCAGGCGGGCAGCGATGGATGCAGCGTCAGCCGCGTCTCACAGGCGAGGCCCGGCAGCGGTTCGGTCTGCCACACGGCCGTGGTGTCATCGAGTCGTGCGAAACTCACGCCGCTTCCGATCAAAGGAGCCCAGCAGGCGGGTTGGCGCGCCGCGCCGTCGCTCCGCGCGCTGCCGGTTTCGTCACCTGCGGCGCGCCACCGCAGGAGGAGCCGAGCCAGTCCGTCCTCCGCGGGTCCGGGCAGCAGTTGATTCAGCAGCAGCGTGTCGTGGCGGAACGCGAAGAGCGCCCCGCTCGGCAACACCTGCGCGATCAGCGGCGAGTGGGTGCGCAGCTCGACCAATCCGAATCCGCTGGCAGCCGCAGTGGCGAAACGGTCCGGGCGCTGAGCTGCGAGCGGCGGCATGGCGCGGGCAGGATGAGTCTCACGCCGGCACGTGGTGCGTCGCCGGTTTCGCCGGGAGCATAGTGCGTTGGTCGCTCCGCGGGAGCTCCGTCGACTGCACGGTTTCGATTTCGGGAGGGAACACGGGGAGCACTTTCCGAACATCGCGGCGTCCGCACGCCTCGGAGGTGGCCGTTACAGTCTGCAGCGGAGGGAGGGCCATGACGGAGCGTCGGGAAGGAAACAAACGGGGAGAAACGGCCGGCCCGTCGAGCATAACCAAGGCCTGGGGCTTCGCCACTGCGGGACGCGAAAACGTGTTCCGTGTCGACCGCGGGCACCTCATCCGCGCGCGCGCAGGTGTACGCGCTCGGCGTGCAGCGGGCGACCGAGCAGTTTTTCGCCGCGCTGGGCGAACCAGGCGGGATCATCGGTCGTCACAAACCGCCGGGTGCCATTCCGCGTCAACCGCGCCTCGTGATCACGATGGCGCTGCAGCCAGTCGGCGAGCCGCGTGGCGACGATTTCCCCTTGGTCGAGAATTTCGACCGAAGCGGGAACCAGCCGGCGGATCGCCGGCAGCAGCAGGGGATAGTGCGTGCAGCCGAGGAGCAATCGCTGCGGAAGCGGCGCGCGGTTCAGCACGGGTTCGAGAGAACGCCGGAGGAAATACTCGGCGCCGGGACCGTCCAATTCTCCGGCTTCCACCAGCGGTACCCACATCGGACAGGGCTGTTGGATCAAGGTGAGCCCGGGGGCGAGTTTCTGCAGCTCGATCGCGTAGGAGTCGGAGGCGATCGTGCTGGCGGTGCCGAGAACTGCCACGGTGCCTGTGGCGAGGGACGGCGCGGTTTCGCCGGGAATGGCGCCTGGCGGCAATCCGGCGAGCGCCTCGACCGAGGGACGGACCACGCCCAGGACGCGGCGGTCCGGGCGATGCGCTGGCAGGTGGAGTTGCTGGAGGTTGCGGAGTGCGCGCGCGGAGGCCGTGTTGCAGGCCAGCACGACCAGCGGGCAGCCTTGGTCGAACAGCCATTCCACTGCTTCGAGGGTGAACTCGTTGATCACGTCGGCGCTGCGCGCTCCATAGGGCGCGCGGGCGCTGTCGGCGAGAAACAGATAGTCGTAGCGCGGCAGCGTCTTCAGCAAGGACGCGAGTACCGTCAGGCCGCCGAAACCGGAATCGAACACGCCGATCATCGCCCCGAGGGGAACGCGCCGCCGTCGCGGACGCAAGCCGGCGCAGCGCGTCCCTGGATCCCCCGGCATGAACTCGTGCCCCCGTCCGCGCCAAGGGGGAACCATTTTCACGTATTACGTGAAAATTGCATCGGGCGTGGCCGGCGACAGCCTAAGGACGACGGTGACCACCGGGATGGATCAGGATCCGGCTAATTTCACGTAATACGTGAAATTAGCGATGGAGCGTGAACAGGGGGGCGCGGGCGGGTTGAGCAAGGGAGAGAGGAAGCGGGGGGGAGGGGAAGAAGAGCTGGGCGCTTCCGGTGTTGCAGAGTGGGGGCTGTCCTTCGATAAGCAGCGGCATGAGTGACTGTCCTTGTGGCTCCGGTCTGAGTTTCGAAGCGTGTTGCGGCCCGATCATCGCGGGCGCGCCGGCCCCGACGGCGGAAGCGTTGATGCGCTCGCGTTATACCGCTTACGCGCGGCACGCGTTCGAACACCTGGAGCGGTCGCTGTCCGCTGCGCAGCGGAAAGACTATTCCGCCGACGATGCGAAACGCTGGTCGGAGCAATCGGAGTGGTTGGGCCTGAGCATCCTGCACACCGAGAAAGGCGGGCCGGCGGACACCGAGGGGCTGGTCCGGTTCTCGGCGCGGTTCAAGTCCGACGGCCAGGAGCACGAGCATCTCGAGACGGCGCTCTTCAGCCGGGAGGGCGGCAACTGGGTTTATACCGGCCAGCAGCCGGAAGTCGGCCACACGGTGCGGCGGGAAACGCCGAAGATCGGTCGCAACGACCCGTGTCCCTGCGGCAGTGGCAAGAAATACAAGAAGTGCTGCGGCGCCGCGTGACCGGCGCGCACGGATGAGCGGATCAGGCATGCCGGCTGCTAAGGCATGCCGTCATGCTCTCAACGAAACTTGGCGACGGCGGATGTCATCTCTCGCGGAGACTTGCCCGAAGCAGTGACGCCGCGTCGACTCAAGCGGGACCGGTCGGCCCGCCGCTTGCCGATCGGCGCGACCGGCGGTCGCGCGTTACCATCGAGGCATCTTTCCGTTACTTCGTGGGGAGATTCGCTCCAGGGGACATTCCCTTTCGGAGACACGCCGGATTCGGGCACGAACGGACTGGCTGCGGCGGGCCGTTGGGAGGCCGATGCTCACCCTGATCCACGGTCCTGTGGCCGCGCCCGACGAGACGCTGCCCGAGATTGCCTTGCGCGCGGAGCGCGGCGCGGTCGTCAAACGAATCTGGCGCGGTCGCGCGGAGGACGGAGCGGAGTTTGGCTTTGAGCTGGCCGCGCCGCTCGCGGACGGCGCGACGGTGTTCCAGTCGGCAACCGCGCGGTATGTCTTGCGCCAGGATCCCGAGCCCGTGCTGGAAATCCCGCTCGACCTGCCGCCCTCGGCCGCGGCCGGCGTGGGATGGGCGATCGGCAATTTGCATCTGAGCCTCGCGGCCGAGCCGGAGCGCCTCCTCACCGCTGACGAACCGGCAACGCGAGCACTGCTGGAGCGCCTGCGAGTTCCGTTTCGCGCGACGTGTGCCGTGTTTCGGCCAGGGCGCTTTGCGCGTGGCCACCAATCCCCCCATGAGCTCGGTCCCAGCCATCGACACTGAGCCGCCGGCGAGCGATTACGCGGCGGCCCCGCTTGGCTGGCTGGGCGCGCTGCTGCAAACGGGCGATTCGTTTTATCCGACGGGCAGCTATGCGCACTCGTTCGGACTCGAAGGCCTGGTGCTGGCGGGCGTCGTCAAAGACCGGGCGACGCTGCGCGCGTTTCTTCTTCACGCGGTGTGGCCGGCGTTGCATCGGTCCGAGTTGCCCCTGGCCGCCCATGCGTGGGACGCATTGGGCGCGGAGAATTGGGAGCGCGTCGCACAACTTTCCGAGTTGTCGTCTGCGCTGAAGACGGCACGCGAAGCGAGAACGGCGGCCGAGGCGATCGGCCGGCAACGCGCGGAGTTGCTGGTCGCGTTGCACGCTGCGCCGCTGGCGCGCGAGTATCTGGCGCGAGCAGCCGCGGCACGATGGCCATGTTCGCCGGCGATCACGGCGGCGCTCGAGGCGCGCGTGTTGGGCGCGCCCTGTGAGGCGATGCTGATCGGCCTCGTCTATTCGGCGCTGGCCGCGGTGCTGTCGGCGGCGATGAAGCTGCTCCGGCTCGGCCAGAATGGCTGCCAGACGCTGCTCACGGACATGCTGCGCGAGGCGCCGGTGCGTGTGGCGGCGGCGCGCCGGATTCCGCTCGGCGAGATCGGCTGGTTCAACCCATGGCTCGATGTCGCGGCGGCGCGGCACGAGCGGGCGGAGACGCGGATGTTCATCAGCTGAACGGAACGAGTGAGATCTATGGGACCCATGAGAACAACAACGAGGCGCGCGCCGCGGGTGGGCATCGGCGGCCCGGTGGGATCGGGCAAAACGATGCTCTGCCTGAAGCTTTGCCAGCGGCTGCGCGAGCGGCTCTCGATGGCGGTCGTGACGAACGACATCTATTGCTCCGAGGATGCGCAGTTCCTGATCCGGCAGAGCGCGCTGCCCGCCGCGCGCATCGCCGGCGTGGAGACGGGCGGCTGCCCGCACACGGCGATTCGCGACGACACCACGATGAACGAGCAGGCGTGTCGCGCGCTCGAGGCGACGTTTCCCGAACTCGACCTGCTGCTGGTGGAGAGCGGCGGGGACAATCTCACGGCGACGTTTTCGCCGGAGCTGGTCGATGCGTTCATCTACGTGATCGACGTGGCGGAAGGGGACAAAATTCCGCGCAAAGGCGGGCCGGCAATCCGGTTCAGCGATCTGCTGATCATCAACAAAGTCGACCTGGCGCCGCTGGTCGGCGCGGATCTCGAGGTGATGGCGCGCGATGCCACGGCGCAGCGCGGCGGGCGGCCATTTCTCCTCTGCGACCTCAAGCGGGAGCACAATCTCGACGCGGTGATCGGCTGGCTCGAGCGCGAGGTGCTGTTCGCGCGCACGGCGGCGCCCGTGGGCTGAGTTCTGGCGCATGGACTTCGCCGGCCATCTTCATCTGCGCGCGGCGCCGCGCGCGTTCGGGCACACGGCGCTGACCTTGCAGTCGTTTCGCGCGCCGTTTCACCTGAGCAAACCATATTGGGACTACGACAGCCGCGTGCTGCTGGTACAGGTGGTGAATCCAACCGCCGGCATCCTCGCGGGCGACCGGATCGAATCCGAGATCACGGTGGACGCCGGAGCCGCGCTGCTCATCACCACGCCCAGTGCGAGCCGGGTCTTTCGGATGGACGCCGGCGTCGCGACCTGCCGGCAGCATTTCACGGTGGCGGCGGGCGCGTGGCTGGAGGTCATGCCGGGGCCGTTGGTGCCGCATCGAGGATCCGATTACCGGCAGAGCACGATCGTGGAGCTCACGCGGGGCGCGGGCGGATTTTTTGTCGATCAACTGATGCCCGGCCGTGCGGCGCATGGCGAGGCGTGGGCGTGGCGGCGGCTCTGCCTCGAGTTCGAGTGCCGGCTCGACGGACGGCTGCTGGTGCGCGAACGGGTTGACCAGAGCGGCGAGGAATTGCGCGCGCTCGCGGAGCTGGCCGGCAGCGGAGCAGCGGCGTGCTTCGCGAACGCCATTCTGATCCCGGGTGCGGAGGCCGACGAGGACTGGCGCGCGGCGGTGGAGGGGCTGCACCGCGACGGGGCCTGGGTCGGAGTCAGCGCGCTGCGCGAAGCCGGCTGGAGCATCAAAGTCATCGCGCCCGATGGCGCGTACTTGCGTGAGACGTTGCGAGCGATCCGCGCCGTGCTGGCGGAGGCGTTTCCGCGGATGCGATGCGATCCGCGGAGGCTTTGAACCGGACGCCCGCGATGGCTAGAGGCTGTCCGGAAACCCGGCACCTGGTAGGTCGAGGCGTCCCCGCCGAGCCCCGGCTCACCGAGGACGGTTCGCCCTACCTTTCGGCGGCTACAGTTCAGCGGAATCCGCCCTAGCGCGAATCGGTCCGCGGCCGCGGAGGCTTGGCGGAACGGCGGGCGAAATGCCAAGCCAGCCAAATCCCGCCGGCGATGACCAACAGGCAGCCGATCGTGGCGAGCGGGTGTGCGACGAGATGCGAGAAATCCCAGGTGATCTCGGGATCGTCGTGGCCGGGATGAGCGTGGGCGAGGGCAGGCAGCGCGGCGAGGAGCACGCCGCCGACGAACGGGCGCAGGGATGAGTGCATGCGCCGAGTTTCAGCAGGTCCCGGGCCAGCGTGAGGCGCCGCAGAGTGCGCGACCGCGGGCTACCGCGCGAGCAGGCACTTGGTCAGGAACGCGGTCTGCAGCGCGGCGATTTCCTTCAGGCCTTTTTGGGCGAGCGCAGTGAGGCTGAGCAGCTGCTCGTGGGTGAACGTCGCTTCCTCGCCCGAGCTCTGCATCTCCACAAACTGACCGCGGCCGGTCATCACGATGTTAGCGTCGACCTCCGCGTCCTTGTCCTCGACGTAGTTCAAATCGAGCAGCTCCTGTCCGCCGCAGACCCCGGCAGAAACGGCGGCGACGGAATCGAGCACGGGATTTTCCGCGAGCTTGCCGGCGTCGACGAGCCGCTGGACCGCGAGCCGGGTGGCGAGGTAGGCGCCGGTGATGGAAGCGGTGCGCGTGCCGCCGTCGGCCTGCAGCACGTCGCAGTCGATCCACAGCGTGTTTTCGCCGAGCTTCATCAGATCGACCACGGCGCGCAGCGAACGACCGATGAGCCGCTGGATTTCGACGGTGCGCCCGTCGAGCTTGCCCTTGCTGATGTCGCGCGGTTTGCGGTCGAGGGTCGAGTACGGGAGCATCGAATACTCGGCGGTGAGCCAGCCGCCCCGGACGCCCTGCTGACGCATCCACAGCGGGACCTTGGGCTCGATCATTGCGGCGCAGATCACGCGCGTGGAGCCGAAGGACACCAGCACCGAGCCGGTGGCGTAGGGCGCGATGTTCGCTTCGAACGTGATGGGGCGAAGCTGATCGGGATGGCGACCGTCGGAGCGCGGGGAAGGCATGGGGCCGACCGTAGCGGCGACACGGGCGAGGGCCATCCCGAAAATCGCGCGATAGTCCGGCGGTGGCACGGGCGTCTCGCCCGTGAGGTGGGGAGATGGGCGACACGGGCGGGACGCCCGTGCCACGTCCGCTGCTCAGGCGTCGGACTCGGGCTTGGACTCGGCGCGTTTTTTCGCCGCGACGGGTCGGATCATGGTCGATTCGTAGTTGCGCTCGGTGGCCATGAACGCGATCAGCCGGTCGTTGAAATCCTTCGCGGGATCGTGGCCCATTTTCTTCAGCGCCTGCGTGAGCGCGGCGACTTCGACCAGCCGTGCCATGTCGCGGCCGGGGCGGACGAAGAGCTCGATGTGCGGCACGCGCTGGCCGAGGATTTCGTAATAATTTTCCTCCAGCCCGGTGCGCTCCTCGACCGCCGCCGGCGTCCACTCCTGCAGCGAGATCACGAGGTCGATGCGCTTGTCGAGCCGGATGGATTTCACGCCGAACATTTCGGCGATGTTGATGATGCCGATGCCGCGACACTCCATGTAGCCGCGGTTGAGCGGTCGCGACGAGGCGATGAGCTCGCGCTCGTCGAGCAGCTTGATGACGGTGAGATCGTCCGCGACGAGCGAGTGTCCGCGTTCGATCAGCGCGAGCGCGCATTCGCTTTTGCCGACGCCGCTGCTGCCGCGCAGCATCACGCCGATGCCGCGCACATCGAGCGTGGTGGCGTGCTCGGTGCAGCCGGGCGCGAACTCGTTGTCGATGCACAGCGTCGCCAGGTTCACGAAGTTCATCGTGATCATCGGCGTGCGGATCAGCGGAAGTTTCATCTCCGTCGCCACCTTCAGCATGGTGGGAAACGGATGGAAATTGCGCGTGAGGATGATGCAGGGGATGTGCTGCTTCACCATCCCGCGGAAAATCTCGATCTGCTTCTCCGGCGTCAGCGTGCGCAGGAAGGTCATCTCGGCCGCGCCGAGCACCTGGATGCGCTTGTTCGCGAAGTAGCGGAAGAAACCGGTGAGCGCCAGCGACGGACGGTTGATGCTGCCCTCGCGGATGAGCCGGTGCAGCCCGGCTTCGCCCGTGATGAGCTCCATCTTCAGCTTCGTGCGGTAGGTATCGAAGAAGTGGGCGACGGTGATGCCGTGGATCGCTTTTTGCATGGGCCGGAACGGTTGAGAGTTGAGGGCTGAGAGTTGAGAGGGGCGAAACCGAGCCAGTGAGAACGGCGACCGTGAAAGAGATGCTGTCTCCCAACTCGCAGCCCTCAACTCTCAACGCACGTGCTCACAGATCGAAATCCTCGCCGAGGTAGAATTTCCGCGCCTGTTCGTCCTGGATCAGGAACTCGCCGGTGCCCTCGGCGAGCACGCGGCCCTTGTGGATCAGGTAGGCACGATCGACGACACGCAGCGTCTCGCGGACGTTGTGGTCGGTGATGACGATGCCGATGCCGCGCGATTTCAGCTGCAGCACGATGCGCTGGACCTCGGCGACGGAGATGGGATCGATCGCGGCGAACGGCTCGTCCATCAGCAGGAATTTCGGGCGCGTCACGAGGGCGCGGGCGATTTCGAGGCGGCGCCGCTCGCCGCCGGAGAGCGTGTAGGCTTTCTGTTTCGCGACGTGCGTGAGGTGGAGCTCCTCGATGTGGGCCTTGACGCGCGCAGCGCGCTCGCGTCGCGGCACGCCGATCGATTCGAGGATCGCCAGGATGTTTTGCTCGACGGTGAGCTTGCGAAAAACAGAAGGCTCCTGCGGCAGATAGCCGATCCCGTGGCGGGCGCGCTGGTGCATCCGCATTTTGGTGAGGTCGGCGCCGTCGAGACAGACGCGGCCATCGGTCGCGGCGATGAGCCCGACGATCATGTAGAAGGTCGTGGTCTTGCCGGCACCGTTGGGACCGAGCAGGCCGACGACCTCGCCGCCGCAGAAGCGCATGTTCACGCCGTCCACGACCCGGCGCTCGCCGTAGACCTTGACGAGCGCCTCGGTGCGGATCTCGGATCCGCTGAAGGCAGAGGGCGCGGGCGCGGCTGCGGTGACGGCAGCAGGAGAATCGCTCATGGCTTGGGCGTGGGCGCCGGCTCGTGGCCGGTGGCGGGCGGCGTGCTGTTGCGATCGAAACCGAGATCCCGAATGGGCGGGCCGGTGAGCCGCGGCTTCTCCACCTCGACGCGTTCCTGGCCACGGAGCATCGTGATCTTCTCACCGGCGCTGACGAAGTTGGTGGCGCGGTCGATCACCACAGGCTGGTCGGTGAGGATCAGCTTTTCCTCGCGTGGCAGGACCTCCGCACGGCCGCAGGTGGCGGTGCGCGAACCTTGCGTGATGGAAACGTTGCCGGTGGCGAGCAGGTAGCGGAATTTTTCCAGCGTCGGCACGGACGCTTTGTCGCCGCCGGTCAAGCGCGAGGCGGTCAGTTCGAGCCGGTCGCAGAGGATACGGAGGTTGGTGCCGGTGACGGTGACCTTGCCCGTGCAGATGGCCTTGGTTTCCTCGCCCTCGCTCCACATGTCCATGTGGTCGCAGGTGAGCGTGGTTTCCTGCGGCTCGAGCGCCGCGCGGGCCAAGGGGCCCGCGGTCGCGAGGCAGAGGAGCAGGAGGAGGAAGCGGGGTCTCATCGGAGCAGGTCTTTGATTTCGGCGCGGAAGACTACGCGAACGTCGCCGTCCAACGAGATCTTTTTGTCGGCATGCCAATAGGTCCAGCGGATGCCGGCGGCTTCGACGTCGTCGCGGATGTAGCGGACGCGTTTTTCGCCGTGCGCGATCTGTTCGTCCGGCTGGAAGGCGGCGAGCGGGCTGAGAATCACCGCGTCGACGCGAGTCGTGGCGTCGCCGCTGAAGAAGGTGAGGTTGAGATCGGCGACCTCGAATTGCCGCTCGCTGAGCGCGCGCGCTTCGCTGCCGCGCGCGGTGACTGAGCGGTAACCTTCCGGCGTGAAGAGCGGCAGCGCCCAGTTTTTCGCGGGGGCGTTGATCTGGGCGAAGGCCGGCAGCGCCAGAAGCGCGAAAACGCCGAGCGCGATGATTCCAACCAGCTTTCTTATGTAGCCGGCCTCGGTGAGGCCGGACCGGGGTCGGCGCCCCCGGCTACCGGGATCCGCACGGTTGATGGCAAACCGTTTCATCGGCGCGCGGTGAGGATCAACTCGCACACTTCACGCACGGCGCCCAGGCCGGCGGGACGCGTTGTGACGTAGTCGGCCGCGGTCAGCGCGGCGGGCATCGCGGCGGGCACGCTGACGCCGATGCCGGCCCAGCTCATGGCGGGAGCGTCGATGTGATCATCGCCCATGTAGACGCATTGGCCCGGTTGCAGGCCGAGCTTCGCGGCGAGTTCCTGCAGCGCCCGGAGCTTGTCGGTGCGGCCCTGGACGACGTGCGGGATTTTCAACTCGGCCGCGCGCACCGACGTGGCGGCCGAGGCGCGACCGCTGATCCACGCGGTGAGCACGCCGGCCTGGTCGAGCCGGCGCAGGCCCATGCCATCGAGGATCGAAAACGATTTCGCCTCACTGCCGTCGGACGAGATCTGCACCGTGCCATCGGTCAGCACGCCGTCGACGTCCATGGCGAAAAGGCGGACGGCGCGCCAAGCGGCGCGGGGAATTTTCGATTTCCGAATTTTGATTTTCGATTGGGCCATGCGCGATGGGGCTGGGAATGGATTGGGCCGGAAATCTAGATTCGAAAATCCAAAATCCAAAATTTCTCACCCCATCCAGGCGGTCACCTGCTCAATGACCGAGTCGAGCGTTGGGCGGAAGCGCTGTTCGAGTTCCGGCGCGAACGGCACCGGGATATCGAGCGAGCCGATCCGGAGCGGGGCGGCTTTGAGCGTGGCGAAGTTTTGCTCGGTGAGCCGGGCGACGAGCTCAGCGCCGAAGCCGTGCGTCCGCCGGCCCTCGTGCAGCACGACCAGCCGGCCGGTGCGCGCGACGGAGGCGTGGATCGCATCGAGCCGCAACGGCGAGAGACAGCGCAGATCGAACAGATCGAGCGTGTGCTCGTATTCCGCGGCGAGGTAATCGCACACCTCGGTCGCGAGGTGCACCATCTCGCCGTAGCTCACGACCGTGGCGTAGTCGCCGGTGCGGAGCTGTTTCGGCTGCCAGACATCGCGGTAGTTGGGGTTCCAGACGACCGCTTGCTTGAGCCGGCGGTAGAGGCCCTTGTGCTCGAAGAACAGCACGGGATTGGGATCCTCGTAGGCCGCGAGCATCGCGTCGAAGGCGTCCTGCGGATTGCTTGGGTAGAGCGCCTTGAGTCCGGGCATCGCGAGGAGGAACGACTCGAGCTCCTGCGAGTGGAACGAGCCGAGGGTCACGCCGCCGCCGCAGGGCAGCCGCAGCACGAGCGGGCAGGCGGCGCCGGAACGGAAATGCAGCGTGGCAGCGTTGAGCGTGATCTGCGTGATCGCCTCGGTGGCGAAGTCGGCGAACTGAAATTCCTCGACTGGCCGATGGCCGTTCAGCGCCATCCCGACCGCGTAGCCGGTGCACGCGCTCTCCGCGAGCGGCGTGTTGAACACGCGGCTGCGGCCGAATTCCTTGAGCAAGCCTTCCGTGACCTTGAACGCACCGCCGTAGGTACCGATGTCCTGGCCGAGCACGAACGCATCGGGCTGCTCGGCGAGAATTTTCCGCAGCGCGGCGGTGATGGCTTGGGCGAACGTGAGCGTGGTGCCGGACTCGACGTGCGCCACGGGCGGCTGCGAGGGCGCGGAAGGCGCGATGACGTGCAGCGTCGGCAGCGGCGGCACGGCCGGTTTCCACGGCAGCGGAGCGGCGCCAGGAGCGAACACGTCGGCCTGCAGGGCGGCGACATCAACCGCAGGCCGCTCGACGGCGAGCGAAACCTTGATGCACGCTTCGATGAAAGCAGACAGTTCCGCGTCGATGGCGTCGAGCCGCGCGCCGTGGCCGGCGGCGGCGAGCTGCTGACGGAATTTTGGCAGCGGATCGCGCGCAAAGAAGCCCTCGCTTTCGCCGGGCTTCAGGTAGTCGCACGTGTCGTAGGCCGCGTGACCGCGGAGCCGCAGCGTCTGGGCCTCGATGAGCATCGGTCGCGAGGTGGAGCGAACCTTTTCGATCGCAGCGGCGAGCGTGCGGGCCGTGGCGGCCACGTCCGTGGTTGCGTCGAGCGCGAGACCTTCAATCCCGTAGCCCGCGGCGCGTCGCCAAAGAGCGGTGCCCTCGCAGAACTGCTCCGACATGGGCGTCGAGTAGGCGTAGCAGTTGTTCTCGATCACGAACAGGATCGGGAGGTTCAGCAGCGAGGCGAGGTTGAGCGATTCGTGGACGTCGCCGGTGCTGGAGGAGCCGTCGCCGAAAAACGCGAAACCGACCGCGCGATGACCGCGCCGGCGTTGCGAATCGGTCATCCCGAGCACCGGGCCGAGCATCGCGCCGAGGTGGCTGATCATCGGCAGCGAGCGGTTCTTCGGATCGCCGCGGTGCACGTTCCCCTCGCGAGCCTTGGTCGGACTGCCGGCGTTGGCGAAGTATTGGTTGAGATGCTGGCAGAGGTGTCCGCTCCAGATCAGGTGTCCGCCGAGATCGCGGTGCGTGAAACAGGTGACGTCGATCGCCTTGTCGGCCAGCAGCGCGAGCGGGACGATCAGACCCTCGTTGCCCTGGCCGCCGGTGACGGTGCCCTTGATCAAGCCCTGGCGGAAGAGATCGAGGATGCGGTTGTCGCCGGTGCGCGCGAGCTGCATCCAGGCGTAGATTTGCAGCAGGGTTTCAGAGGAAGGGGACTCGAGTTCTACGGCGCGAAGATCGCGGGCCGCGAGCATCGGGGGAGGGTTGGGAAATGCCATGTCCAAGCCGAGACGCTGAGCAACCGGTCCGGCCCGGGCAAGCGAGAGATTTCGGGCCGGTCGGGCGCATCGCCGGGGCGGGCGACGCGGCCGTCGAACTAGGGAGGCGGAGCGGTCAACTCGCGCGCCATGCGTTCGATTGCGCTCGCAGGGACAACCAATCGCCAGCCGGAGGCGGAGCGGTGCAGCATGAGCGTCGCCAGGCTCAGCCGAGGATTGTCGGCCAGGGCGGGTGGTGGGCTGCTGCCCGAGACGTTCGGATCCGGCTTGGCCTGCGCACCTTCGGGATGGTGGAGCAACACGCCGATGGCCGCTCGATCGCTGTCCGGTTCGTGAGACCACACGATCTGAGCCTCGGCCAGCGGGATGTTCTTCATCGTGACGCTGGCGACGAGGGCTTCGGGCGTGGGATAGGTGCTGCGGACCGAAGCGGGCAATCGCGCCAGAAGATCCTGGGCTGGCGCGCGGGCGGATTCATCGAGTTCGAGCGTGGCTTCGAATGTCGCGAGGTCGCCGCCCGCGGCCGCCCACAACGCGGTCTCCACCGCTGCGTGCGGAGTGGCCCGGCCACGGTTGGCCCAGGCGCTGCACGGCGTCCATTCGCCTGGGGACAGCGGGGCGGGTAGCGCGGGCTGCTTCCGGGCGGCGATCTCGCCGCTCAGCTGCGTATGTTCCGCCAGCAGGCGTTGGAGTTCGTTATAGCGGGCGGGCGGGAGTTGCGCGGCGCGAAGCCGATTCCGCTCGGCCGCCAAACGTGAGTGTTCGCGTTGGTCAGAACGCGCCAATGCGAGTTCGGCGTCCAAGCGCATGGCGCGGGCGCGCAACAGGACCTGGCCGGTCGCGGCGCCGAGAACGATCACGAGGGAAAGAAGAATGCTGGTGCGCATGGGGTCTCGTCTAGAACCAGCTGAAGGGGAATTTCGGGTCGGGCATCGCGTCGCTGTCGACCACGATGTGCCGGACGCCGGCCTTCCGGGCCTCGTCGAGGGCGTAGATCATCTGGGGATATTGCACTCCGCGCGCGTGGATCAGCAGCTTGGATTCACCGTTGCTCGCGGCGAGATGAAGCGCGGTGAGATTGGACTCGAAGTGGTCGAGCGTGATGTGTTCGCCCTCCCAGGAGATCGTGCCCTGCGGCGTGATCGTGACGGCGTTGCTCGTCGTGACGAGCGGCGGCGGCGGAGGCAAGGCCGCCAGAGTGGCGCGCAGGTCGGGCAGCTCGGCGGCTGCCCGCTCGAGTTCACGGGCGTCGGCGAGCGTGCGGGCGAGTTGTGTGACCTCCGTGCGCAGCGCGGGCAGAGCCGAATTCGCGGCGGTGAGCTCGGCGAGTTCGGCGGCCGCTGCGTGATTGGTCCGGTGCTGCGGAATCAGCCCGAGCGCGCCCACCAGCGCGGCAGCGGTGGGAGGGATCAAGGTCGCGGCGAGCGAGGCGAAGCTGAAGGCGCTGGCGGCGCCGACCTGCGCCACGGCGACGCCGGCGACCTTGGCGGCGAGCCCGGCGGGCACGCTGGCGGCACCGGCTTGCGACAGCGCAGCGCCGAGGGCAACGCTGGTGGACGTGATGCCGCGGCGCGTCAGCACACCGTGCAGTTTTTCCAGAGCGCGGTCCACGCGCTTGCGGGCGGCTTCCTCGGTGACGCGCAGGACGGCGCCGACCTCGGCGAGCGTGTGTTTTTCGAAGAAGCGCAGGACGATCGCTTCCTGCTCATCGGGCTTCAGTTCGACGAGCGCATCGTCGAGCACCGAGCGGAGCCGGGCGAAATCGGCGTTGGGCGCATCGGGCGAATCGGTGAGGTGCATGGAGTGGGCGACCTGTTCGCGACGCTTGCGCCGCTGCTCGCGCCGGACGACCGCGGCGGCAGCTTTGCGCGTGCTGACGTAGAGCCAACCGGCGACCGTGGCGTGGCCGCACAATCCGGCGGCTTTGCGGGCGAGATCGGTGAACACGCTTTGCGTGACGTCCTCGGCCAGATGCGTGTCCTGGCCGAGCTGGCGCAGCGCGGTGGCGTAGACGAGTCCGATGTGGCGCTGGACGAGTTCCGTGAAGGCCTGTTCGGACCGATGTTCGACGTGGGAGCGAAGCAGGGCGTCGTCGTCGTTCATGGTGGGTTTCGTCTCCATGGCTGCCGCCGAATCAGAAAGCGGACAAAGAATCTGACGGCGACGAAATTGCGGAGGTGGGCGAGCGCGCGACTACGGCGAGACAGATGCTTGGGCGCAGCAAGCCTGCGCCCTACAAATCAGCCGAGCGCGTTGAGGACAACGCGCCCCACCAGCGGCTTGGTTAGCAAGAAACGCTCGGAAGGTGGAGTCGGACGGGGCCGGCCGAGATTTCCTTGGATGCTCGCTCAGCCTAACGGCCCGCGTGGCGGTCGGGCGCAACCTTTTTCAGCCGGCTGTCACACCTCGATCGTTTCGCCGGGGGACATCACGCGGACCGGATGACCCGTGCGGCGGGCCTCGGCGGCGAACCGGTGCGGATCGACGCGGATCTTTGGGTTGCTGTTGAAATGCATTGGAATCGCGAGCCGCGGCCGGAGCAGGTGCAGCGCTTCGACGGCGTCGGCCGGGCCCATCGTGTAGAAATCGCCGATCGGCAGGAGTGCGACGTCGATCCCGTGACGGCCGATCAGCCGCATGTCGCCGAAGAGCGCGGTGTCGCCCGCGTGGTACAGCGACTGGCCGTCGGCGCGGACCACGAAGCCGCTCGGCGGGCCCATCGAGAGGGTTTTCCCGTCGCCGAGTTCGAGCGCGGAGCCGTGGATCGCGGGCGTCATGTCGATCCGTCCCCACGGAAGCGTGACGCCGCCGCCGGGCATCAGATCGATGGTTTCGGCGCCTTGCGCCGCGAAGTGCTCGGCGAGTTCGTAGGGCGCGACGATCTTGGCGTGATGCAGCCGCGCCAGCTCCAGCGCGTCGCCAACGTGGTCGGAGTGAGCGTGCGAGCAAAAAACCAGATCGCACGGCACGGATTTTGGGTCGACGGAACCGTGTGGATTTTCGCGCAGGTAAGGATCGAACAGCAGCCGGGTGCGGGCGAGTTCGAGCAGAAAAGCCGAGTGTCCGAAATAGGTCAGGCGCATGGCGCGGAAGCGAAAGCGGTTGCCTTGAGGCCCTAAGCCGGAAACGGCGCAGGCTCAAGCGGGGAAGGGGAGGGCGGAGATCGGGACACGGTGCGGCCGAGGGCGGCCGCGCTCCCACGCAAGCGCAGGCGGCACGCGAACCGAAACGCTCGCGCGCGTTCCGCTACGATCAGGTCGCGACGGGTTTCGCGATTGCGTTGAGCTGGCGCATCACCGCGGGCGTGAGCTGGTCGACGACGGCGAGCGCCCCGAGGTTTTCCTGCAGTTGTTCGACCCGCGAGGCGCCCAGGATGACCGAGCTCACGTGCGGATTCTTGAGGCACCACGCAATGGCGAGCTTCGGCAGCGAGGTGCCGAGGCCGTCGGCGATCGCGGCGAGCCGCGGCACGGCGGCGATCTTTGCTTTCGCGGCGGGATCGTTGAGGATCATGTCACGCAACCACTCCATGCCAGGCGCATCGAGCCGGCTGTTCTTGGGGACACCGGAAGTGTACTTGCCCGTGAGAATGCCGGAGGCGAGCGGCGACCAGATCGTGGTGCCGAGTCCGGGCGATTTATAGAGCGGGCCGTATTCCTTTTCCACGCGGGCGCGGTGAAACAGGTTGTATTGCGGCTGCTCGACGACCGGCGCGTGCAGGTCGTGCGCGGCGCAGACGCGGTGCGCTTCGCGGAGCTCGGTGGCGCTCCATTCACTCGTGCCCCAGTAAAGGACTTTGCCCTGCACGATCAGATCGTGCATCGCCCGCGCCGTTTCGTAGATCGGCACGCTTGGGTCCGGGCGGTGACAGTAATAAAGATCGAGGTAGTCGACCTGCAGCCGGCGCAGCGCGTCGTGACACGCGTCGACGACGTGCTTACGCGACAGTCCGGATTGGTTGGGTTTGTCGTCCTCCCAACCGAAGTACACCTTGCTGGAAACGAGATAGCTGCTGCGTCGCCAGCCGCTCTTCTTGAGGATCGTGCCCATGACGAGTTCGGCCTGGCCGTCGGCGTAGGCTTCGGCGTTGTCGAAAAAGTTCACGCCGGCATCGTAGGCGGTATGAAGTAGCTTGGTGGCGACGGCGTCGCCGATCTGCTTGCCGAAGGTGACCCACGCGCCGAAGGACAGCGCGGAGATTTTGAGGCCGGAAGGGCCGAGTTGCCGATAGTGCATGGGGAAGAGGAGCTGAGAGCTGAGAGTCCAGAGCTGAGAGCGCAGAGTCCAGAGCTGAGAGTCTAGAGCTAAGAGATTAAGTTGTGCCGGCGGGCGCGAGGTTGCGAACAAACCAGCCGTGGGCGGCACTGACGTCGGCTGGGGTGAGCCCGTGATCGGCTGGCTGGGAGTGCAGCGTGACATCCGCGCCGCCGGCGCGAAGGTGCGCGGCGAGCCGCAGCGGGTGGTCATTGGGCACGAGCGGATCGTCAGTGCCGCTGGCGATGAAAACCGATTTGCCGTCGAGCGATCCGGGCGCCGCCGGCACGTCGAGCACGACCATGGGGCGGAACAGCACGGCGGCGCCGAGCACGACGGGGCGCAGTTGCAGCAGCGTCGCGGCGACATTTGCGCCGTTGGAGTAGCCGACCGCGACCAGCCGCGCAGGATCGAAGTGATACTCGCGCGCCGCGGCGGCGAGGAAGTCAGCCAGCTCGTGCGTGCGCCGGGCCACCTCTTCGGAATCGAACACGCCCTCGGCGAGCCGAGCGAAAAAGCGCGCCGCGCCGCGTTCGCTCACCTGGCCGCGGGGCGCCAGCAGTGCGGACCCCGGCGAGAGCACGTGGCCGAGCGAGAGCAAATCACGCTCGGTCCCGCCAGTGGCATGCAGCAGGAGCAACGGCGGCGCGGACGGATTCTGGCCGGGCTCGAAGACGTGCTTGAAGGAAAGGGGCATGCGCGAACATGGGCGAAGCGGCGCTCGCCGCAAGCGGGCCGGAACGACGATTGCTGCAGCCAAAAAAGGACGGAGCGGGCGGGGCGTCCGCGCTCCCACGCACGCGTCGACGACGCGGAGAAATGGGGCGGAAGCTTGGGGCCGAGGGCCCCGACGCGTCGGGGTAAACTGGCCGCGCTCCCAGGCGGCGGCGCGGTTTGACGAAACGCGGAAGCGTTCCGCTACCGGTCGATCTTCGCGATCCGCGCGGCGTGACGGCCGCCTTCGAACTCGGTCGCCAACCAGACGCGGGCGATTTGAATCGCCTCGGCCTCGCTGATCGTGCGCTGGCCGATGGAGAGGACGTTCCCGTCGTTGTGCGAGCGGTTCCATTTCGCGACCTGCTCGTTCCAGCAGAGCCCGCAGCGCACGCCGCGAACGCGGTTGGCGACGATCGCCTCGCCGTTGCCCGAGCCGCCGAGCACGATGCCGCGCTCGAACTCGCCGCGCGCCACCGCCTCCGCGACGGGCCGGATGAAATCCGGATAGTCGCACGCGGCATCCGAATACGTGCCGAAGTCGCGGACCTTGTGTCCGTCCGCGGTCAAAGCCGCTCTGAGGGCTTCCTTGTAGGCGAAGCCGGCGTGATCCGAGCCGATGGCGATCGTGAAAGTTTTCATGCGACAGAACGAGTTGACCCCTCGGCCGGGTGAACCGGCCGTCGGGAAAGGTGTCCTTATTTGCGCCGCGGCTGTCGCCAGCAAACAAAATTCCTCTCATGAAAAACTTCGGTTGGCTCTTCCTCGCGTCCTTGCTGTTGTTCGGCGCCGGTTGCGCGACACCCGATTCGCGGATCCAGAAGCAACAGGCGGCCTTCGACAGCTGGCCCGCCGACGTGCAGCAGAAGGTCCGCGCGGGCAAGGTCGACGTCGGGTTCACGCCCGACATGGTGCGGGTCGCGCTCGGCGAACCGGACCGCGTCATGTCGCGCACGACCGACCGCGGACAGGCGGAGGGCTGGGTCTACATGGACAAGGGGCCAAAGTTTTCCTTCGGGCTCGGGATGGGCACGATGCGTGGCTCGAGCGCATACGCCGGGGGCGTGACGCTCGGCGACGACTGGCGCGACGAGGAAGTGCTGCGGGTGATCTTCGAAGGCGGCAAGGTCAGCGCGATCGAGACGCGGAAGAGCAAATAGAGTTGAAGTTGAAAGTTGAAGCTTAAGGCGAGGACGTGGCCGCGCAGCGCCCTCAGATGGGAGACGTGTTGCTCTCGGCCGGCCGGTCCTTCGTGTGATTGTGCGGCCTGGGAAAAATGTGGGATCACACGCGGCGGCAGAAGCGGAACGAGGGCGCGAGAGAGACGGGTTCGATGTAGCCGGGCTCGGTGAGCCCGGCGGCCGGGGTCAGCGACCCCGGCTACAATGACGGCGCTTCAACGCGGGCTATTTTCGAGCGCGGCGAGGGGAGCGCGCGTCAGCTCCACGTCCTCCTTGTTCGTCGTGTAGACGACGTAAAGGTAGCCATTCGCGACGAAGCTTTTGGGATAGTGGTAGCCGGGCCGTTTGAATTTCCCCGGATAGCGCAACGGCTGGAGGTCGCGCGCGCTGCGGAGCAGGAAGCTGCGGTCAAAGAGCCGGCCATCGTGGCTCACCGTGGCGGCGAGCGGAATGCGCTCGCGGCCGGCGTGCGGCGCATTGACGAGAAAAACGGTGCCGTCGGGAAGATTGCCAGCGCTCTGTTTGGCACGGGAGTCGGGCATGTTGGTGACGGCGGGAAGTGACCACGTTTCGCCGCGATCGCGGCTTACCGAGGCGAGTTGCCGAAAAGTCGACGCTTGGTCGCGGAAAACCATCACGAGCTCGGCGCCGCGTTGAAAAAGGCTCGGCTCGAGCTCGCGGCTCGTCGCGCCATCGCGCGGCAGGTGCGGCATCGAACCGCGCACCCAGCTGCGGAGGCCGAGTGGATCGTCGGTGTAGTGCGGCTGCGCGGTCAGACCCGGTGCGACGTGGAAAGCGGTGTGAAGCCGGCCGTCGTAGGCGTGCGGGTCTTGTTCGATGATGCCTTCGAGCGGTTGACCGTCGTGCGCGAGCAGGCGGTGCGGGGCGCTCCACGTTTCGCCGTCGGTGGAGAGTCGGTAAACGGCGTGGCCCCCGGTACGCGACTGGAAGCCCGTGGGCCATACGTTGACGAATGCGACGAGCGTGGTGCCGTCCGTCCACCAGCCGCCGCTCGAGTGCATCGTCACGCCGGAGTTCGGCGGGCTGAGCGGACGCGGCGCGGTCCAGCGCTCGCCGTCCGTGCTGGAGCTGTAGGCGACCCACGTGTCGGGCGAATCCTCGTCCTGCCGTGAACTCTGCCACTGCACGTAGAGTCGTTCCTTGAATGCGATCAGCACCGCGCCGTTGCTGTAGTGATCCGTATTCTCGTCCGGGCGGAAGACGGTGAACGTGCGCGCCCCGGGGATCGGTTGCAGGCCCAGGTCGGCGGAGTTCGGCGCGAAAAGATCCGCGGCCACGGCGTAGGGCGACTCATCAGCGGCGCGGAGCTGAACCGCGCAACTAAAACCCAGTGCGAACAAAGCGATGGCGCAGCGTCGCATCGTGAAATGCCGGTCAGGTGGAGCGTGCGCCGGCGGGGACGCCATCGATGACCGCGAGCACCGCGGCGGTGTCGGCCAAGGTGGGGAACACGGCGGTGGGCGAGAAGGCGCGAAGTTGCTCGACCGTGTAGCGACCCGTCGCGACGCCGATCGTTCGCGCGCCGAAGGCCTTGCCGCAGGTGATGTCATGGGGCGTGTCGCCGATCACGAACACGCGCTCCGCGGTGAACTCAACCGAGTGGTGCGCGCAGGCGCGGCGCAGCGCGTGCGGCCCGAGTTCGTCGCGGTTTTCGCCGTCGTCGCCGAAGGCGCCGAAGGCGAAGTGGCCCCAGAGTTTGTGATGCGATAGCTTGATCTCGGCGCCGCGCCGCAGGTTGCCGGTGAGCAGGCCTTGGGCGATGTCCTTGCGCAAGGCGAGTGCGCCGAGCAGTTCGCGGACGCCGGGCAGCGTGTGCGCGTGAGGGTTCGCGAGCTCCCGCGGCAGCGCGCGCAAGTAGCCGTCGAGATAACGGCTCACGTTTTCCGGCGTGTCGGGCACGGCGAATTTCGCCAGCACGCGGCGCGCGATCCACGGATCGGTGCGGCCGGCGACCTCGATGTCCTCAAGCGTGCCGAGGATGCCGAACTCGCGTTCGAGCGCGAGGACGAGCGCGCGTTCGCCGGCGCCGCCAGAGAGAATGAGCGTGCCGTCAATATCCCAGAGCAGGAGAGTCTTCATCGCGCGTAACCGCTATGAACGTCCGGCGTCACGTGCGCGGGCAAGCCTCTTCGGCAGTTGCCGGAAGCGACGGCGGCGCTACTTTTCCACCACAAGACTCTCGATTCATGAAAACCTTGTTCACTCTTTTTGCCCTGGTCGGCGGCCTGATGGTGCTGGCCGGATGCTCGACTCCGGAGACGCGGATCGCGAAGCAGCCCGAGCTCTTCAACCGACTGACGCCAGAGCAGCAACAACTCATTCGCGAAGGTCGCGTCGGACTTGGATTCGACCAGGAGATGGTGAAACTCGCGCTGGGAGATCCGGATCGCATCCGGGAGCGGATCGACGCCAGCGGCCGCAGCGAGGTCTGGTCTTACATCACTTACGAGAGCAACGACGGCATGCTGCTTTATCGCGGCTGGTATCATCGCGGTTGGGGTAGCCCGTTTTATCCCTACTACCTGACGGTGCCGGGTCGCCGGGAGCGCTCGCACGACGAGGTGGTCTTCCGCGATGGCAAGGTCGTCTCGGTCGAGCAGGAGCGGTAGGCGTTTTAGCTGACCGTAACCTTTTCACCATCCTGGTAGGGCGAACCGTCCCGGTGAGCCGCGGCTCTCCATACAGCCGCAGACCGGCTTTTCGAAACGGCTCGGCGGGGACGCTTCGCCCTACCTGTGCTGGGCAGATCAGCGAAGTTCGGGGTGCCGTGTCACCGCCGCAGTGAGGTGTAGGTGGTGCCGCCGAGGATCAGCGCGGCGCCCAGCAGTTCGTGCCGCGTGAAATGTTCGCCGAACAAGGCGAAGCCGCCAAGGGCGATGCCGACGGGCACGATCATTTGCAGCAACGAACCTTCGGCGACGGGCAACTCGCGGAACGCACGGGTCATCGCGAGCTGACCCGCGCCGGCGCAGATCCCGGCGCCAAGCATCACCGCCCATGCCAGCGGCGCGATCGGCTCCGGGTGGAGCGCGGCGGGCACCGAGCACACGAGGAGCCCGTAAACGCATTGGGCGGCGAAGATGGTCGAAGTGTGCTCGGATGCGTGAAGCTGACGGATCGTCACGACGATGTAGGCCGACAGGAACGCGCCGCCAATCGCGAGCAGGTCGTAGATGCTGGTAACCGCGCCGGCGGCGAAGGGGTTCGTGAGCAGCGCAAGTCCGCCGAGTGCCATCGTGCTGCCGGTGGCGCGAGCAGCGGTGAAGCGTTCGCCCAGCATCCAGACGGCGAGCAAGGCGCCGAAGATCACGTAGGTATTGTTGATGAACGTTGCCCGACCGGGCCCGATGTGGATCACCGTCAGGTAATAGGCGTAGACGCCGATGCCGCCGGCGAGTCCGCGACTGATGAGCTGACGATTCTGGTAAAGGTGGCGCGGCTGGAATTCCTGTCGGTAGAGGGCGAGGATCATCACGAGGCCCACGACGAAGCGCGTGCAGCTGATCAGCCAGACGTTGACGGTGGCGAATTCGCCGAGGGCGCGGATGAGCAGGACGTTCGCGGTGAAGCAAACGGTCGAGAGCAGCATCAGCATGACGCCGCGTGCGTGGTGGGAGGATTCCGGCACGCCACCAGCGCGGCGGAACGCGGGCGACGCGTCAATGCCGGCGGAGCGCGGGAGCGATCAGCGGTGCGCGGAAACGGCGAAGTGGTGTCGCGTGCTCGCAGGCGGCCGAGGGCGACCGCGCTCCCACGCAAGCGTGGACGCAGCACGGCGCGCTCCGGCGGACGCGACGCGGGACGGCCCGGAGAGCCGTCCTTGCCGATCACAGCGCGTGGATCGCGCTCTTGCTCACGGCGAGGCCGGCTTCCTTCACGGCTTCGCTCATCGTCGGATGCGCGTGGATCGTGCGGCCGAGGTCCTCGGCACTGCCACCGTATTCCATGTGCGTGACGACTTCGCTGATCAGCTCGCCGGCGTTGTTGCCCAGAATCTGGCAGCCGAGAATCCGATCCGTCTTTGCGTCGGCGATGATCTTTACGTAGCCGTCGGTTGCGTTGGCGGCGATCGCGCGACCGTTCGCGGCGAGGTTGAACTTACCCACTTTGACGGCGAGGCCTTTGGCCTTCGCGCCGTCTTCGCCGAGTCCGACGGCCGCAACTTCGGGAGAGGTGTAGACGATGGCGGGAACGAGATCCCAATTCACGTGGCCCGCTTTGCCCGCGATCCATTCGGCGACGGCGACGCCGTCCTCCTCGGCCTTGTGGGCGAGCATCGGTCCGGCGATCACGTCGCCGATCGCCCAGATGCCGGGCGCCGTCGTGCGCAGGTGATCGTCGACCTTGATGCGTTTCTTTTCATCGAGTTGCACGCCGGCTTTCTCCAACGCTAGTCCGTCGGTGAACGGATGGCGGCCGACCGAGACCAGAACTTTGTCCGCTTCGAACTCGAGCTTCTTGCCGTCACGCTCAGCCGTGAGGATGCCGGTTGCGCCGGCCGTCGAGGGGCGGAAACCTGTGACCTTGGCGCCGGTTTCGATCTTCAGGCCTTGCTTGGTCAGGATCCGGCTGAAATTGCGCACGATGTCGTCGTCGTAGTTGGCGACGATCTTGGGGAGGAATTCCACGACGGTGACATCGCTGCCAAGCCGGGACCAGACGGAGCCGAGTTCGAGCCCGATCGCGCCGCCGCCCACAACGACGAGCTTCTTCGGAACGGAGGCGAAGGCGATCGCGTGATCGCTCGAGACGATCGTTTTCCCGTCGAACTTGAGGAACGGCAGCTCGACCGGCGCGGAGCCGGTGGCGATGACGATGTTCGGCGCCGTGAGGGTCTGACGCGATGTAGCCGGGCTCGTTGAGCCCGGCTGGCCGGGGTCGGCGACCCCGGCTACAGCGACGGTGTTGCGGTCGAGAAAAGACGCGGCGCCGTGGACCACGGTGATCTTGCGGGCTTTCGCGAGCTGGGCGACGCCACCGACGAGCTTGGCCACCACTTCGTCCTTCCGCTTCATGAACGCTTCGAGATCAAGCTCGACCTGGCCGAGCTTGATCCCGTGCTCGGCGGCGTGGTGCTGCGCCCAGGTGACGTGTTCGCTCGAATGCAACAGCGCCTTGGACGGAATGCAGCCGACATTGAGGCACGTGCCGCCGAGCGTCGGACGTTTGTCGACGAGCGCGACTTTCATCCCGAGCTGCGCCGCGCGAAACGCGCACACGTAACCGCCGGGGCCGGCGCCGATGACGATGAGATCGAAGGATGCAGAAGACATTTTTACAGAAGGAAACGGAGGAAACGAAGGGAGGAGAGAGGTTCTTCGTTCCCTTCGTTAGCTTCTGTTAGGATCAGATGCCGAGGACCAGCCGGGTGGGATCCTCGATGGCTTGTTTCACTCTCACGAGGAAGGTGACGGCCTGTTTGCCGTCGACCAACCGGTGATCGTAGCTGAGCGCGAGATACATCATCGGCCGGATCACGACCTGACCGTTCACCGCGACCGGCCGCTCGTTGATCGCGTGCATGCCGAGGATGGCGCTCTGCGGCGGATTGATGATCGGCGTCGAAAGCATCGAGCCGAAGATGCCGCCGTTGGTGATGGTGAACACGCCGCCCTCGAGATCGGCGAGCGTGATCTTGCCGTCGCGGGCTTTGGTCGCGGCGGTCGCGATTTGTTTTTCCATGTCCGCCATGCCGATCGTGTCGCAGTCGCGGATGACCGGCACCATCAGGCCGCGATCCGTCGAGACGGCAACGCCGATGTCGTAGAAATGGTTTTCGACGATGCTGTCGCCGTCGATCTGGGCGTTGACCGCGGGCACTTCGCGCAGCGCGTGCACGGCGGCTTTCAGGAAGAACGACATGAACCCGAGCTTGATCCCGTGGCGTTTCACGAAGTCGTCCTGATATTTCGCGCGCAGCACCATGACGTGCGACATGTCGACCTCGTTGAACGTGGTGAGCATGGCCGCCTCCTGCTGCGCGGCAACGAGTCGCTGCGCGATCTTCTGACGGAGCGGCGACATCTTGCGGCGGGTCTGGCGTTGGGCCCGCGAGGAAGCGGTTGTAGCCGGGCTCGGTGAGCCCGGTCCGGGGTCGGCGACCCCGGCTACAATGGTTGGGGCCGCTGATTTGGACTCAGCAGCAGCGAGCATGTCGCCCTTGGTGACGCGGCCGGCCTTGCCGGTGCCGGAGACCTTCGCGGGATCCACGCCGGTTTCCGCGGCGAGCCGCCGGACGGCGGGTGATTCCGTGCCGAGCGATTTCGGCGCGGGGGTTGGCTGACCTGCGCCGGCACCCGGCGATTTCGCAATGGCACTCGCCGCTTGGGCGGTGCCCGGCGGGGCGTAGGGATTCGGCAGGGCGGAGGTGGGCGTGCCGTCCTGGCCGGTGGCAGTCGCGCCCGGCGCCGGCCGCGACGAGGGCGTCGCGGCACCAGCAGCGGCGGTGTCGATCGTCGCGACGACCTGGCCGATCTTCACCTCGGCCCCGGCCTCGACCGAGAGCGTGATCCGGCCGGCCGCCTCGGCGGTGCCTTCGGACGTGATCTTGTCGGTCTCGAGCTCGAACAGCGGTTGATCCTTCTGCACGACGTCGCCGTTGTTCACGTGCCACTTGGCGAGCACGCCGGAGATGATCGATTCGCCCATCGGGGGGATTTTGACTTCGAGGTTGGGCATGGGAGGGGGAGATGAATCGTCCGCTTTCTCGTAATCGTAATCATTCTCTTACGAGCGTGTGTAGCGAGAGAACGAGAAAGAGAATGAAGAACGAGAACGATGGCGGCTAGATATTGAACGCGTCCTGGAGCAGCGCGTTGAGTTCGAATTTGTGCAGCGCGAGGGCCCCGACCGCGGGTGAGGCGGCGGCGTCGCGGCCGGCGTATTTTGGCGGAAAGCCGTAGATCTCCGCGAGGCGCGGCGCGATGAACGTCCACGCGCCCATGTTCTGCGGCTCTTCCTGGCACCACACGATGCGCGCGCCGTTGTAGCGGTCGGCGACCGCGGCGAGCCGGTCGCGGTGGAGCGGATAAAGCTGCTCGATCCGGACGATCGCGACGTCGTTGAGGTGGTGGCGATCGCGGAAGTCACAGAGATCGTAATACACCTTGCCGCTGCAGTAGATCACCCGCTCGACCTTGGCGGGCGGCTTCGGATCGTCCAGCACCTCCTGGAACCGGCCGGAGGTGAATTCGTCGAGTCGCGAAACGCACGCCGGGTGCCGGAGCAGCGATTTGGGCGACATGACGACGAGCGGCTTGCGGAAGTCGCGTTTCATCTGTCGCCGGAGCAGGTGGAAGAAGTTGGCCGGGGTGGTGATGTTGGTCACCTGGATGTTGTCCTCGGCGCACAGCCCGAGGAAACGCTCGAGCCGCGCGGAGGAATGCTCCGGCCCCTGGCCCTCGTAGCCGTGCGGCAGCAGCAGCACGATGCCGCTGGCTCGCTGCCACTTCGATTCGCTGCTCGCGATAAACTGATCGATCACGACCTGCGCGCCGTTGACGAAATCGCCGAACTGCGCCTCCCAGATGCAGAGCATCTGGGGGTAGTCCATCGAGTAGCCGTAGTCGAACCCGAGCACGCCGGCTTCGGAGAGCAGCGAATTGTAGACGCAGAACGCGGGCTGCTGCGGATCGAGGTTTTTCAGCGGGACGTATTGCTCACGCGTGTCGACGTCGTAGAGCACGGCGTGGCGGTGACTGAACGTGCCGCGCTCGCAGTCCTGGCCGCTCAGCCGGATCGGCGTGCCGTCGAGCAGCAGCGTGCCGAACGCCAGCGCTTCGCCGAAACCCCAGTCGATGGGCCCGCCTTCGCGATGCGCGCGGATGCGGTTGTCGAGGAACCGGCGGATCTTCGGGTTGAGCTTGAAGCTGCCCGGAATCGTCGTGAGCCCCGCGACCACGCGGTTGATCAGCGCCGGCTCCGCGCCGGTGTCGATCGTGGAGTGGCGATAGGCGGGTTGGAAGAACGCGGTGGAGCCCTTGAACTTCTCGCGTTCGATCGCCTGGGATTGCTGCACGCTCCGCGCGCCTTCCTTTTCCTTTTCGCGGGCTTTGGCGCGTTCGAAATTCGCCTCGAGCGCGGCGGTATACTCGGCCTTGATCGCTTCGGCTTCGTCCGGCGTGATCGTGCCCTCGCGCACGAGCTTCTCGGTGAGAATGGACGAGACGAGCGGATGCGCGGCGATCTGGCGGTAGAGCACGGGCTGCGTGAACGCGGGCTCGTCGGCCTCGTTGTGGCCGTGCTTGCGGTAGCAGACCATGTCGATGACGACGTCGCGCTGGAACCGCACGCGGAACTCGAGCGCGAGCTGCGCGACCAGGCACACGGCTTCGGCATCGTCACCGTTCACATGGAAGATCGGCGCCTCGACCATCTTCGCGACGTCGGTGCAGTAGCGCGTCGAGCGCGCTTCGTGCGGCAGCGTGGTGAAGCCGATCTGGTTGTTGATGACGAGGTGAACGGTGCCGCCGGTGGTGTAGCCGGGCAGCTGCGAGAAGTTGAGCGTTTCGGCGACGATCCCCTGGCCGGCGAACGCGGCGTCGCCGTGGATGAGGAACGGCAGGACGCGCTGGCGCTCGGAGGTGGCATGGCGCACGCGCTGGCGGGCGCGGGCCTTGCCCTCGACCACAGGATCGACGATCTCGAGGTGCGAGGGATTGGCCGCGAGCCGGATCTCGACCTTTTGTCCCGAGGACGTGTCGAGAATCGCCTCGTAGCCGAGATGGTATTTCACGTCGCCGTCGCCGGCCACGGACTCGGGGAGGTAGTTTTCCGAAAACTGCTCGAACAGCACCTCGAAGGGCTTGCGCATGATCGAGGTGAGGACGTTGAGCCGGCCGCGGTGCGCCATGCCCATGACGATCTCCTCGACGCCGAGCTCGGGGCATTTCTCGAGCATCGCATCGATCGCGGCGATGAAGGTCTCCGCGCCTTCGCCCGAGAAGCGCTTCTGGCCGACGTATTTCGTGTGGAGAAACTTTTCGAACAGCTCGGCCTTGTGGAGCCGGCGGAGGATCCGGATCTTCTCGGCGCGGGAGAAGCGCGGCTGGTTGTTCGTCTGCTCCATCCGCACCTGCAGCCACTCGCGCGCGGCGTGTTCCTGCACGTGCATGTACTCGACCCCGATGTGGCCGCAGTAGGTCTGCCGCAACGCGTCGACGATGTCCCGCAGCTTCATCTGGCCGCCGCCCTTGAAGTTGGTGAGCGTGAAGGACTCGCCCAGGTCGTTTTCGTCGAGCCCGAAATACGACAGCGTCAGTTTCGGGTCCGCGGGCGGTGGCTCGCCCAAGGGGTCGAGGTGCGCCTGGAGATGGCCGTGGGCGCGGTGCGCGTTGATGAACCGGCCGACCTGCGCCTGCTTGTAGCTGTCGATGATCCGAAGATTCGCGCCCTCCGTGCCGAGCGATCCGCCGCTCGTGCCGAGCGTGAAGCCTTGGAAAAAGGCGCGCCACGTCGGATCGACGGAGTCGGGTTGCTTGAGCCATGCCTCATACGCCGCTTCGATCACAGCGGTATTGGCGTTGGCGGAGACATTAAGCGGTTTCATGGCGGGAAGACTCGCGGCCGTGGTGCAAATGACGGGGGACGGAGGTGCGAGGCATCACTGTAAGAAGGTCGGACAAAACAACATCAGATTTACGGGGACACAAGCTTGGGGGCGACAGAGGTCGGGATTGCAATCGCGCTTAACGAGAGTAACTGCGGAATTAGATTTCGCACGTCATAGCCATGGAAAGGGACATCAAGAATTCGGTGCAGCAACTGCTCGACGCCATCGAGGCGCGGGATGGAACGCGGATCGCCGTCGCGATGGAGCGAGTGGACGATCTCCTCGCGCGCGGGCGGGCCAGCTTGCATCCGCAACTCGTGCATTTTCTGCAAAACCGGAGCTATGCGAAAGCGCTGATGTTCCTCGGTGGCGCGAGTGACATTCCCGTCGGCGCATGCGGCGGTCGGGCCGCGAGGAGCTGACCATGGCGGCCAAGGACAAAGTTCCAACCGATGGCGGCGGCGCGCTCGGCCAAAATCCGTTCGCCGCGCTCAGCAGCGCTGGATTAGCGCCAGCGAATCCAGCCCGGCTTGTAGCCGGGGCCGCTGGCCCCGGACCGGGCTCAGCGAGCCCGGCTGCAACAAAATCGGCTGAGCCGGCAAAAAACCGCGGGCGCGTCGACATCAAGCGCGAGACCGGTGGGCGGGGCGGAAAGACGGTGACCGTCGTCAGCGGATTTGTAGGCATCGGCCTGCCCGAGAAAGAGCAACTCGCGAAAAAGATGCGCGCGGCATGCGGCTGCGGGGGAACGGTGAAAGATGGCCAGATCGAAATCCAAGGCGATCAGCGCGAGACCGTGGCGCGGATCCTGAGCGAGGCCGGTTTCCGGCCCGTGTTTGCGGGCGGATAGTGCTGGGATGCGGGCGTCTCGCCCGCAACGGGGCGGGAGGCGGCCGGGGACCCCGACGCGTCGGGGTAAACTGGCCGCGCTCCCACACAAGCGTTGGCGTACGGTGAGAACCCTATGCGGCGAGCCCGGCGGTGAGGGCGAGCGCGGCTTTCGCGCGGTTCAGCACGTAGAGGTGATAACCCGGCGCACCGTTCGCGAGCAGACCGCGGATCTGTGTCAACGCCCAGTCGATGCCGATCGTCTCGACCACATCGGTGTTCTCCGCCGCGACTTCGAGCCGGGTGATGAGCTGTTTCGGCAGCGTGGCACCGCACATCGCCGTGAACCGTTGGATCTGGTGCAGGGAGAGTACGGGCATGATCCCGGGCACGATCGGAACTGTGATCCCCACGGCGCGACATTTTTCGACGAAGCGGTAGTAGACCGTGTTGTCAAAGAAGAGCTGCGTGGTGATGAAATCGGCCCCGGCATCGACCTTGCGTTTCAGGTTGGTGAGATCCACGTCGAGCGAAGCGGCTTCGGGATGTTTTTCCGGATAGCCGGCGACACCGAGACAAAAATCAGTGTGCCGCGATTTCAGCAGCGTGACCAGATCGGCGGCATAGCGGAGTCCGTCTGGCTGCGGTGTGAATTGCGCCGAGCCTTTGGGCGGGTCGCCACGCAAGGCCATGATGTTCCGGAAACCGTGGTCGTGGAAACCGTCGGCAAGCGCGGCGAGTTCCAGCTGCGAGTGTCCGACGCACGTGAGGTGCGGCATGACGGTGAAGCCGCAATCCTTGCGCAGGATTGAGCTCACCTGCGCGGTCCGCTCCTGGGTGCTGCCGCCGGCGCCATAGGTCACCGAGACAAAATCGGGCAGCATCCGCCGCAGCGCATGCGCGGTGGCGCGCAGCGCCTCAACGCCGGCCGCGTCCTTGGGCGGATAAAACTCCAGCGAGCGCACCGGGCGGCGCGTGGCGAAGAGTTCGGCGATGGGCCGGTCGGGCAACATAAGGCATCAACGCATACGGAAGACGTGATGCGTGTAAAGGCGCGAGTGGCGGATGACACCCGCGATCGGGTGGGGAACGCAGGCGGCGGGGGCGGGAGCCCCCTACAGACGAGCCTACTTCTTCGTGGGCTCGGGGAGCGAGGACGGCGCCGGCGGTTTCGCGGCGTCGGGTGTCGCGGCTGCAGGAGCAGTCGTCGCCGCAGGCGGCGGAACGGGCTCGAACAAGTCCTCGCGCTTTTGCGGGAGCCCGGTGAAGACATAATCGGAAATCTGAAACGCGCGTTTCGCCATCAGCGCGTTGACTGGCGCAGTGGAATCGCTGTTCGACACCGAGACGAAGACGGGACCCGCGGGGACGGTTTCGTATTCCGGTGCGAGCGGTTTCGGCTCGGTGGGCGATTTTTCCTCATCGGATTTGGCCGAGTCTGTCGCGGGTTCCTTTTTCGCGAGGTCGCTCACCGAGCCGAGCGCGGCGGGCCCGCTCTTGCCGTCTGCACCTGGCGCCGGGGGCTTCAGCTTCTTTTCCTCGGGCTTGCGACCCAGCGCGATGGTCACGGTTTTCTGATCAAACGTGGTCAATTTGACCGTGCGCTGGTGGGCCTTCGCTTCTTGGGCGCGCGGGTCATTGGGCTCGGCCGTGTCCGAGAAGCGGAGGTTTGAGAGCGAGCTGAGCAGCGAGGAGATTCGGTCGGCCTTGAGCTGCTGGCCTTCGGGCGCGGCTTCGGCTTTCCAAGCGTCCTCCTTCTTCGCGCGCGACGCGACGACGGTCGCGCCGTCCGGAAAGGTGAGCTCCACCTTGGCCAAATCCTCTGGTTTCACCTCGATCAACTGCGAGTTCGCCCAGTTCTTCGATTCGGCATCGAGCCAGGCATTCAGGTTGGCGAGATAAGCCTTGGTCTCGTCGTCATACCGCACATACCGGCCGCCGGTGTCGGCGTTTTTGCCGAGCGTGAGGGAGACGAGCGGTTTGTTCGCCGCGTCGAGGAGTTCGAGCTTCGTGTCCTTGAACTCGAGCCGCGCGATCCGCTCCGGTTTGCTCGTGACCAGCCGCTGCACCTTGGCTTCGGTGAGATCGCTGATGAAGCGCGAAAGCTTGGAGAAGTCGGCGGGGAGATCGTAGTAGCTTGCGACCTTCCAGGAATTATCGGGCTGGTGGACGAGACTGACGGATTTGCCCTGATCGGAGAGCTTCAGCGTCGCCATCTTCTCGATCGCACCGGAGCCGACGAGGGGCTGGCCGACGCGCGCGTCGGCGGCGGCGGGCGCGGCGGGCCGCTGGAGCACGTACGCGAGCACGGCGAGCGCTGCGAGAACGAGGACTACGATGGACAAAGTGCGGAGTTTCATCGCGAGAAATCCTGATGATCGCGGAGGGAAGGTTTATTTCCGGCGGGCGCGGTAGAACCAGAGGCCGAAGGCGACCACCAGCAGCGGGGATGCGACGAGATTGAGCACAAGCAGCCGGTTTTCGAGCGCATCGATATCCTCGCGCAGGGCGCGCCGGATCTGCCGGCGCTCGCCGCGCAGCGCAGCGGACTGCTTTTGGAAATCCTCGATTGCCTTCGTGACCTCGGGCGAGGCGACGAGACGATTGCCTTCGGTCTTCTTGCCCTGCAGTTCGCTGAGCTTGGTTTGCACTGAGGACAACTGCGCCTCGAGCGAGGTGAGCTTTTCCTGGTACTTCTTGTTTGCCTCGACTTCCATCTGTCGCACGACGGTGAACGGCCGGATTGACGAACCCTTGCCGCGAATCGAGACGAGATCCTGCGAGCCGGCGAGGAAGTCGACAGCGTTCGCGCCGAACGCGAGATTGTCGTTGAATGGTTCCGCGGCGGTCTGGCCGAAGAAGTTGAATTTGCGGACGCTGTAGTCGTCGAACAGCCAGTCGGTATCGGTGACGACGAGCAGCGTCGACGTGCCTTTGGACTCTTTCAGGGTTGTAGCCGGGCTCGTTGAGCCCGGGCCGGGGTCAGCGACCCCGGCTACATCAGATTTTGCGGCGGCGTCCTTTTTGTCGTCCGGCTTGGGCTCGTCCTTCGGCGCGCCGTTGGGGAACGCACTCTTGAACTTGCCAGTGACGAGCGCGGCGATGGTCTTTTTGCCGCTGGGCGTGAGCTGACGGGCGAGATCGTCGGGCTGCGCAAACTGGAGCATCATTCCGTCGAGCTCGCCGGCCTGCGTGGACGTCTCCACCAACGGCGTGAACGTCACGCCGGCGCCTTCCTTCAATGCGACGCTGCCGGGCTCGATGAAGAGCATCGACTTGAGCTGCGCGGTGGCCATCGAGGTGGCGCTGAAGTTTTCCTGCCGCAGGCTCAGCCAGATCGGGTAACGCGCGAGCCCGCCGCCCTGAGTCTGAACCTGCGTGGCATTGACGGGATCGCCGACGACTTTCTGTGCGTTGTAGGTGAGTCCCCAGCCGCCGAGCAGGGTGGGCAGATCGCTGGATACGTTGGCCGCGCCGCCGCCCATCATCATCTGCTGCGGATTGCTCTGGCGCTTGAAATACTGTGAGGACGGATCAAGGCAGAGGAACACCGGCTTGCCGCCGAGTAGGAACTGGTCGATCGCGAACTGCAGCTTGGACGAGAGATTCTGCGGGTGAATGACGGCGAGCGCGTCGAGGTTGCCGGGCAGTTCGGTCGCGGTCGGCTCGACGGTGACGAGTTCGAACGATTCGCGCCATTCCTCCGCGATGAACTGGCCGGGCTGCGGCTGCCGGCGCATCATCATCATCATTTGCATCTCCTGCGGGCTGGTGCCGAGCAGCGGCAGGCTGGTGAGCAGGCCAAGCTTGGGCTTGTCGAACTGCTGCACGCTGTAGATCAGCTTGGAGAGATCGTATTCGAGGAACTGTTCGCGCTGCGGCGTGAACGCCGGGATCGTCTTCTGCTGATCCGCCTGGATCACCACGAGTCCGAAGAAGAACTGTTCGCCTCCGGTCTGCGCGACCTGCGGCGTGAGTCCGGCGGCGGTCGCGCGCTCCTCCTCGGGCGTATCCGGCCGCGGGTTGATGACATCGAGCCGGAGCTTGCCGCCGCTGGCGCGCACGTATTGCCGGAGCATCTCCTGCACGCGCGTGGCGTAGTTTTTGTAGGCGATCGGGAGGCCGGACGCGTTCTTCGTGAAGTAGAGCTCGAGCGTGACCGGCTCCTCGATCTTGCCGAGCATCGCCTTGGTGCCGGGCGAGAGCGAGTAGACCGATTCGGCGGTGAGATCGAGCCGTGCGGGAATCGACGACGCGAGATAGTTGACGAGCACGAGCCCGACAAAAAGCAGGGCGATCGTGAGGGCTTTGCGGCCGAGTTTCATCGCTGAGATGAGTGTTGAGAGATGAGAGTTGAGAGCCGGTCAGCTAGCGCTCGAGTGCGACCACGTTGAGGAAGAGGGTGAAGCCGATCAACGAGACGAAGAACATCAGGTCACGCGGATCAACGATGCCCTTGGTGAAGGCGTCGAAATGGGTGATGAAACTGAAGTTCGCGAACGCATCGGCGAGCGCGACCGGGAACACGCTCTGGAGCACCTCGGTGAAGCCACTGTAGCCCAGGAACAGCAGCACGGCGCAGACGATCAGCCCGAGCACGAACGCGATCACCTGATTCTTGGTCAGGGAGGACATCAGCGCGCACACGGCGAGGTAACCGCCGGCCATCAGGATCGTGCCGAGATAGGTGCTGATCATCACGCCCCAGTCGGGGTCGCCGAGATACGCGACGGTGATCGCCATTGGGAAACTCAGCAGCACCGCGACGGTGAGGAATGCCCAGCCGGCAAGAAACTTTCCCACCACCGCTTCGAGCGTGGTAATCGGCAGCGTGAACAGCAGCTCCACGTTGCCCGAACGACGCTCCTCGGCCCAGAGCCGCATGCCGACGGCGGGCACAACAAACAGGAACAGCCACGGGAAAAAGACGAAGTAACTCTCGAGTCCGGCGGTGCCGGCCTTGAAAAATCCGCCGAACCGCGAGAAGGCGAGCGAGACGGAGAGAACGAGGAACGCCACCAGCACCACGTAGGCGACGGGCGAGCGGAAATAGCCGAGGAATTCGCGTTTGAAGACGGGAGTAATCTGGCGCATGGCGAAGTGGATGGGTAGGAGCGCGACCGCCCTCGGTCGCATCATTCGGCGGCCGAGGGCGGCCGTGCTCCCAGGAAAGTCAGGCGTCGACGCTGGTGAGGGTGCGGAAGATCTCGTCGAGCCGCGCGCCCGGCTGGCGGGCCCGAAGCTGCGCCGGCGTTTCGTCGACGACGATCCTGCCCTCCGAGATGATGATCACCCGATTGCAGATGGCGTCGACCTCCTCGAGAATGTGGGTCGAGAGGATGACGGCCTTTTCGGCAGCCATTTTTTTGATCAGCGCGCGGACCTCGTTCTTCTGATTCGGATCGAGACCATCGGTGGGTTCGTCGAGGACCAGCACCGGCGGATCGTGCAGCAGGGCCTGCGCGAAGCCGACGCGTTGCTTGTAGCCTTTCGAGAGCGTTTCAATCGTCTGCTTCCGGACGCTGACGAGGTGGGTGAGGGCGATCACGCGCTCGACGGCAGCTTGCCGCGCGTCCTTCGCTCGAAATCCGCGCACCTCCGCGATGAAGCCGAGGAACTCCTCGACGGTCATTTCCGGATAAGCCGGCGCGCTTTCGGGCAGGTAGCCGAGCTTCGATTTCACCGCGACGGGATCGAGGGTGACGTCGATGCCATCGACCATGGCGGTGCCGGCATTGGGCCGCAGGAAGCCGGTGATCAGCTTCATCGTGGTCGATTTGCCGGCGCCATTGGGCCCGAGAAAACCGAGAATATCGCCGCGGCGAACGGAGAAACTCACGCCATTGACCGCGCGCTTGGTGCCGTAGGTTTTGACCAGGCCTTTGACTTCAATCATGGGATGAAGCGGGTAGACGAATTGGCAGTGTGACCGGCGCGGCGGAATAAGTTCCGCCGGTATCGCCGGGAGTGTGCGGTTAAAAAAGGCCGGCTGCGGCGTGCAAGAAAAAAGGTTTTTGCGGCGCAAAAACCTAAGGCCATCTGAATGGCTGCAGTAGCGACTAGGTCTTGGCGGCAGCCAAAACCTGGCGCTCCTTCTCTGTCTTAAGCCGGAGCTGGCCGCACGCGGCGTCGATGTCGTGGCCCTTTTCGCGACGTAGCGTCACCGACACGCGGCGAGCGCGCAGCACGTCGGCAAAACGCTCCTGACGCGTGATCGACGGCCGTTTCCAGGCGAGGCCCTCGACGGTGTTGTAGGGAATGAGGTTTACGTGCGCGTGGAGGTCGAGCGCGATGTCGCGCAGCTTTTCCGCCTGCTCGAGCGAATCGTTCACGCCGTCGATCAGGATGAACTCGAGCGTGATCATCCTTCCGTGTTTTTCCGAAAATGCCTTCACGGCCGGCAGCAGCTTCGCGAGGGGGAAGGCCTTGTTGACCGGCATGATTTTCTCGCGGACCTCGTCGGTCGCGCCATGCAGCGAAATCGCGAGCCGGAAGCCGAGCGGCTCGTCGGCGAGCTGGAGGATTTTCGGCACGAGCCCGCTGGTGGAAACCGTGATCCGGCGGGCGCCAAACCCGAGGCCCCAGTCGGCGTTGAGGATGGTGAGCGCACGGATGAGCGCGTCGTAGTTGGCGAGCGGTTCGCCCATGCCCATCACCACGATGTTGTCGAACGACGCCAGTTCCATGTGGGCGCGCGGGGTCAGCGCGTCCTCGCGATAGCAGACTTGCAGCAACTGCGCGACGATCTCGCCGGCAGAGAGATCGCGTTTGAGTCCGGCGAGTCCGCTGGCGCAGAAGACGCAGCCCATGGCGCAGCCGACCTGGGTGGAAATGCAGATCGTCTTGCGTGAGTGGTCCTGACCGACGCCTTCCTGCGGCGCACGAATGATCACCGTCTCGATCAGCGAGCCGTCGCGCAGTTCGAGGAGGAGCTTGTCGGTGACGTCGGCGGACTGCTTGTTGAGCACCAGCGTGGCCGGCATGAGGTCGAACGTGTCGTCCAGCCACGTCCGCAGCGGCTTGGGAAGGTTGGTCATCCCGTCCCAGGAACGGGCACGCTTTTTGTAGACCCAGTCGAGGATCTGGCTGGCGCGGAAGGCCGGTTCGCCGCGTTCGCGCAGCCGCGCGGTGAGCGACTCGAGCGTCTCACCGGTAAGCGGCGGCTTGGCAGGCGTGAATTTCATGAATGGCGGAGCAGGTTGAGGGGGGCTCAGAAAACGCGCAAGAAGTCGCAAAAACAATTCCGCGTGTCATCGTGCGCAACGTCGCCCGGCCGAATGCGTCAGGGCGGCCAAGACCCTATGAAATACCTGCTGCCGCTGATCGGCTTAAGCCTGCCGCTGTTGAGCTCCGTTGCCACCGCTGCCGACGGCGCCAAGGAGTTCGTCGAGCGCTTTGATCCGGCTTTCGACAAGCTGGTCGCCAATGACGCCAAAGTAGAACGGCTCGCGGAAGGCTTCCGCTGGTCGGAGGGACCGGTATGGTATCACGGCGCGGTCCTGTTTTCCGACGTGCCCGAGAACGTGGTGTATCGCTGGGCAGAGGGGATGACGAAGGCGGAAGTGTTGCTGAAGCCGAGTGGACTGCTGCAGCCGAATCCGGCGTTTCGCGAGCCGGGCAGCAACGGGCTGGCCGTCGATCGCGAAGGCCGGCTCCTGCTTTGCCAGCACGGCGAGCGGCGCGTGGCGCGCTACGAAAACGGTCGGTTCACGACACTCGCCGATCGCTACGATGGCAAACGGCTGAACACGCCGAACGACCTCGCCGTACGGAGAAGCGGCGAGGTCTATTTCACGGACCCGCCGTATGGCTTCAAGGAGGTGGACGATTCGCCGCTGAAGGAGCTGGCGTGGCACGGCGTCTATCGCGTGGCGAAGGACGGCACGGTCACGCTGCTGACGAAGACGATCGCGTATCCCAACGGCATCGCGTTCTCGCCGGACGAGAAGACGCTCTACGTGGGCTCGACGGAAGACCGCAATCCGCACATCCAGGCGTTTGACGTGCAGCCGGACGGCACGCTCGCGAATGAGCGATTGTTCTTCGACGGCCGGCCGCACAGCACGCCGGAGACGCCGGGCTCGTGCGACGGCATGAAGGTGGATCGCGATGGGAACGTTTGGACCTCTGGTCCCGGCGGCATTCTGGTAATCACGCCAGCGGGCAAATTGATCGGCCGGATCAACACCGGCGTGCCGACGGCAAACTGCGCGTGGGGCGACGATGGCGGCACGCTCTACATCACGGCGAACAACCGATTGCTGCGGGTGAAAACCAGCACGCGTGGCGCGGGCTGGTAAGCGCGCTCAGCGGGCGTGCTGCACACGGCGGACCGCCGTATCCGAGCGGCCGTGGCGCAGGTCCTTGCGGGCCTGGGTGGCGAGCTTGGCGTAATCGGCGCGGATTTGCTCGAGCTCCTCGTCGGTCAAATCCTCGAGATTGAGCAGCGCGTTGTGCGCCCCCTCCATGGCCCGGATCAGTTCGTCCAGCTTTACTTGGATCGCCTGGGTGTCGCGGTTTTGGGTGTTCTGGATCAGGAACACCATGAGGAAGGTGACGATCGTCGTGCCGGTGTTGATCACGAGCTGCCACGTGTCGCTGTAGTGGAACAGCGGACCGGTGACGGCCCAGGCGAGGATGACGGCGAACGCGAGCACGAAGGCCGAAGGTCGACCGGTGGCGCGGGCGGTAATTTTGGCGAAGCTCGTGAACCAGACGGAGAACGAAGGCGTTTTCATTGGGGAAGGGAACGCCTTGGACCGACGTTTTGCCTGGGCGTGCCGCGGACGCCGATCCGCGCGGGCGAGCAGAACACCGGGGAAGTAGAGCGGGGCCGGGAGACCCCGCCCTACAAACGAATCATTACCGCTTCGCCAGAGTGCGATTGAGCGCGCTGACGATCGCCTTGATCGAGGCGAGCTCGATGTTGGTGTCGACGCCCGCGCCGAAGAGCGTGTGGCCGCGCTCGGTCTTGACCTGGATATAGGAGACCGCGCGCGCTTCCGCGCCCTTGCCGAGCGAGTGCTCGGCGTAGCTCAACACCTCGAACTTCGGCAGCGCGGTTTCCGCGAGCGCACGCACAAAGGCATCGATCGGACCGTTACCTTCGGCGGTGAGCTTCCGGGCCTGGCCGTCGATGCTGATCTTCGCGTCGCACTTCACCGTGCTGTTGCGCTCAGTGGTCTTGAAGGTCTCGAGGACGACGGGCGCGGTGCGCTGCAGGTATTCCTGCTGAAAGGCATCGTGGATCTCCGGCGCGGTGAGCTCGCGGCCGGTCGCGTCCGCCAGATCGTTGATGAGCCGGCCGATCTCCTTGTGCATGAGCTTCGGCAACTGGTAGCCGAACTCGTGCTCAAGCACGTAGGCGACGCCGCCCTTGCCCGACTGGCTGTTGATCCGGATGATCGCCTTGTAGCTGCGACCGACGTCGGCGGGATCGATCGGAATGTAGAGCACATCCCACGGCTCGGTGGACTTACGGGTGTCCCAGGATTTCTTGATCGCGTCCTGATGCGAGCCGCTGAACGCCGTGAAGACGAGTTCGCCGGCATACGGTTGCCGGGCCGGCACCTCGAGCCGCGTGCAGCGCTCGTAGACCTCGCGGATGTCGTTGATGTCCGAAAAGTCCAGGTCCGGGTGGATGCCGTGCGTGTAGAGGTTCAGTGCGACCGTGACGATATCCAGGTTGCCGGTCCGCTCGCCATTGCCGAAGAGCGTGCCTTCGACGCGGTCGGCGCCGGCCAGCATGCCGAGCTCGGTGGCGGCCACGCCCGTGCCACGGTCGTTGTGCGTGTGGAGCGAGATGATCGTGCGATCGCGGCGCGTCAGGTGCGTGCACATCCACTCGATCTGGTCGGCGTGGACGTTGGGCGTGGCGTATTCGACGGTCGCGGGCAGGTTGAGGATGATCTTCTCCGCCGTGGTGGGCTGCCAGATGTCGGTGACCGCTTCGCAGACCTCGAGCGCGAAATCGAGCTCGGTGCTGGTGAAGCTTTCGGGTGAGTACTCCAGCCGGATGTGGGTCCCCTGGGCGACGAGCGGGGCCATGCGGGACTTGAGGAACGACACGGCGTGCGTGGCGATGTCCCGGATGGCGGGCCGCTCGGCGTTGAAGACGTAGCGGCGTTGGGCGGGCGAGGTGGAGTTATAGAGATGGAAGATCACCCGCTTGGCGCCATGCAGTGCTTCGAGCGAGCGCGTGATCAGGTCCTCGCGGCACTGGCAGAGGATCTGGATCCAAACGTCGGCGGGGATCCGGTTCTCCTCGATCAGCCGACGGCAGAAATCGAACTCGATTTGCGACGCGGAGGGGAAACCGACCTCGATTTCCTTGAAGCCGATTTTCACCAGCATTTCGAAATACTCGAGCTTCTCCTCGACGCTCATCGGTTGGGCGAGCGCCTGGTTGCCGTCGCGGAGATCGACGCTGCACCAGATCGGGGCGCGGGTGATCGTGCGATTGGGCCATTGCCGGTTCGGCAAATCGACCGGAGGGAACGGACGGTATTTGGTAACAGGAGCTGACTGCATGGTGCGAAGGAAGATAGGTTAAAACACGGGCGAACGGACAGGAACAGACCTAAAAACGCCAAGCCCGGGCACGGGAGGCGGACAGGCACCAACAACGCACGATCGGCCGCTAGGCGGCGATTCAGAGATCGTGCGCGGACGTAAGTCGGAGGGCCTGGCCGAGAATTCGCATCAAGTGAGGAACGCATATCGGCATCCGCCGACGGAAGTCAAGGGAAGCCTTGGGCCACGCCGGCCGGGCGGATTGGCCCGCCGGGGGTGTCGCTGACTGGCGGCAGGGAATGGTTCGGCGAAACGGCAGGTAACGATTCGGTAACCAGGCCGCCGATGCTCCGTCTTGCGTGTTATGCGTGAGGTTGCATCACTTTGCCTATGTCGGACGACGCGCCCTTCGATCTCGCCGGCTGCCTCGACCGGGTTCGGCAGCGCGACCAGGTCGCCGCGCGCGAACTCGTCGAACATCTTTATCCGCTCGTCATCCGCATCGTGCGGGGACGACTGCCTCGACGTGTCTCGGAGGAGGACCTCGCCCAGGAAATTTTTCTGAAAATGTTTTCCCGGCTGGAACAGTATGGCGGCAGCGTGCCGTTCACCCATTGGGTGTCGCGGATCGCGGTGACGACCTGCATCGACCACCTGCGCGCGCAGCAGCGGCGGCCGGAGTTCCGTTGGGCGGACTTGTCGGAAAACGAGGCCAAGGTGCTCGACTCCGTGTTGACGAACGAGGACGCGGCGGCGCCGGACGATGCGCTGGCAGCGCACGAGCTCGTGCACAAGCTGCTCGATCAGCTCAAACCGCAGGATCGTCTCGTGCTGCAGTTGCTGGATCTCGAGCAGAAGACGATTGCCGAGATCAGCGCGCTCACGGGGTGGAACACCTCGCTGGTGAAAGTGCGTGCATTTCGCGCACGACGGAAGTTGCAGAAGCTCTTCCAGGATCTTAAACGAAAGGAACGATCATGAAACCCGAACAGACAGCTTGGCTGCGGCTCACCACGGCCGCGCGGCAGGTACGGGACGATCGCGAGACGGCGGCGCCCTACGGCTTTGCGACTCGCGTCGCGGCGCGAGCGATGGCCGGCCCGAAAATATCGGCGGAAGCGCTCTTCGAGCGGTTCTCGTGGCGCGCGCTCGGCCTCGCGGGATTGCTCGCCTTGATCAGTGTCGCCACCAACTATTCCGCCGTGGCGTCGTCGAACGACGACGATGTTTTTGCGAATGACGTCGTGGTGACGGAGCTGTTCGACCTTTATTGAAGTGCTGATGAACAAACCATGGAAAGTAATGGTGGCGTTCGCCGGCGTGTTCGTGGCGGGCATGATTGCCGGGGGGCCGTTGCTCAATCGGTGGCAGGCCTTTCGTGATGATCGGCGGCCGCCGTGGCTTGAGCGGACCATGGCGCACTACGAACACGAACTGCAGATCACTCCGGCGCAGCGGGAGAAGATCATGCCCATCCTGCTGCAGGTGCAGAAGGAATGGCGCCAGCAGCGCGAGGACAACGTGCGTGCGATGACCTCGATCATCGATCGGATGCACGAGGCCGTGGGCGCCGAACTCACGCCGGAGCAGCGGCAGAAGGTCGAAGGGATGCGCCAGGAAATGCGCGAACGCGCCGAGCGTTACCGCGGCCGCACGCACCAGCGCGAGCAGGCGCAGGAGCAGCGAGCAAAACATTGACCCCGCGAACGGGTCCCGTCGGTGGACTCGCCCCTGTTCCGGGCACCTTCAGCTATCGCGGGTGCGACAGCTGTCGCGGTGTGCCCAAGGCGTGGCCGCGGCCGAGGTTTACTCGCGCGCCAAGGGAGAGGTTTCGGACGTCGTAGTTCGCGGTGAGGCCCGGCGCAGCGCGGCGAGCCGAGCACGATTGGCGGCGGCTTCGCGGCCTTGCGGCCCGGGGATGTCCTTCAGCCGGTTGCCCGCCTCGACGAGCAAAGGCTCTGCCTCGCTATAGCGACCGAGCGCAGTGAGCGTGGCCCCAAGTACGCTCTGCGGCACCGCGACATGCCAGTCGCCGTCAGGAAACTGCTGTCGGCGCAGTTCAAACGCGGTGCGGGCGAGCGGCTCCGCGCGCGCGGGCTCGCCCCGCTCAAGGAGAATCTGCGCGAGGTTGATCATACACGTGACTGCTTTCGGGTGCCCTTCGCCGTACCCTTTACGGGCAATGGTGATCGCCTCCGTGGCACACGATTCAGCTTCGTCGAACTTCGCCTGTTCGCGCAGTGCGTGCGCGAGCTTGTCGAGCGTACTGGCGATCTGGGGATGTTCGGCCCCGAGTGCACGGCGCCGCAGTGCGAGCGCCTGCCGCAGCATTTGTTCGGCAAGCGGACGATCCCCGCGGTACAGTACGGGCAGCGCGAGGTTGGCAAGCGCGGTGCCCACGTCGGCATGATGGTCGCCAAGCGCTTCCTTGCTGATCTCCCAGCATTCTCGCAGATGAGCCTCTGCGCCGGCCACGTCGCCAGTTTGCCATAACAGCAAGCCCAGGTCGCTGAGGCTCGTCGCGGTTTCGCGATGCCTCGCACCGAGCACGCGGCGCCGGATGGCCAGCGCTTCGCGGAACAAGGGCTCAGCCTGGGTTGGAAAACCGCGATCGATGTGAACGCGGCCGAGTTCGACGAGCGTGACGGCGACCTCGGCTGAGGCCTCGCGTTGCTGACGCCGGAGCGTCAGTGACTCGGTTAAGAGTGCTTCGGCCTCGTCGTATTTTGCCTGCTTCGCCAGAAGTACGCCGAGGTCGTTGAGCGTTTCGGCGAGCAAGTTGGGTTGGTTCGCCAACGGGCGACCAAGCTTCAGGGCATGTTCAAGCAGCGGGCGCGCCTCCTTGTGCCGGCCTAGACGCTGATAGACGCGTCCGATGATCGTGAGCATCTCCGCCTGCAGTTCGGGCTGGTCTGCGAGTTGCGTGCGCGCCTGCGCTGCGCCGCGATCCAGCAGTGAACGTACCGTCGGTTCGGCCGAATTGCGAAATTGGTAGGGGTCGGCTGCGGTCAGCATCTCGGTCAGCAGCCGCACGAGGGCTGTCGCCTTGGCCGCCTGGTGCTGTGCGCGGTCGCGCTCGGTGGTGAGTTGCACCGTGTGAAACACGACAAACGCGCCGAATGCGGCGACTGCCAACGCGGCTGCGGCGAGTCCGTGGGCATGGCGCCGGACGAATTTTCCCGAGCGGTAGCGTAGCGACGCGGGGCGGGCGAGAATCGGTTCATGGCGCAAATGCCGCGTCAAATCGGTCGCGAGCGCGCTGCTCGACTCATAGCGGAGCGCGCGGTTTTTCTCGAGGCACTTCATCACGATGCGATCGAGATCGCCGCGCAGCTGGCTGGTGAGCTTGGCCGGCTCGAGCCGGCGGCGTTGTGCCGCCGTGGTCCGCTCCTGCTGGTCGAGCGTCGCGAGTCGCCGCGAGGGCGCGGGTGGTTCCTGTTCCCGGATCCTCCGTTGAATCTCAGCATAGCCCGCCCGGAGCAACGCGCGGGCGTCGAAGGGCGTCTGATCGGTCAGCAACTCGTAGAGCAGCACGCCGAGGCTGTAGATGTCGCTGCGGGTATCGACGTCGACACTGTCGCTGCCGGCCTGTTCAGGACTCATGTAGGCCGGGGTGCCGATGAACGGATGCAGTCGGCTGAAGACGGTGTGCTCGGACAGTCGCTGTTCAGTGGCTTTGGCAATGCCGAAGTCGATCACTTTCGGCGCGGGCCGGCCGTCTTGCAGCGCCACCAGTACGTTGGACGGTTTCAGATCGCGGTGAATGAGGCCTTTTTGGTGCGCATGCTGGATGGCTTCGCACACGCGCACGAAAAGATCGATTCGCTCGATCACGGTCAGGCGGCGTTCCGTACAAAACGTCGTGATCGGAACGCCGGACACCAGTTCCATCACGAAATACGGGCGGCCACTTGCCGTCGCGCCGCCGTCGAGGACCTTGGCGATGGCCGGGTGATCCATCACGGCGAGCGCCTGCCGCTCCGCCTCGAAACGGGCGACCACCGCGCGTGTATCCATGCCGAGCTTGATGATCTTCAGCGCGACGAGGCGGCGGACGGGTTGTTGCTGCTCTGCGCGGTAGACAATACCAAAGCCGCCTTCGCCGATCTTTTCCAGCAGCCGATAACGGTCGACGATCGTGCCGGGGCCTTCGGGAATCGCCGCTTCGCCTTCGAGCGTGCTCGACGCGTGCGCGTCGGCTTCCATGAAGCGACCGGCCGAATCGTGCGCGCGCAGCAAGGTCTCGACGCGAGCGCGCAGAGCGCCGTCGGCCCCGCAGGTGGCTTCGAGAAAAGCTGCGCGCTCGACCGGCGTAACACAGTCCAGTGCCGCGGCAAAAATTTCGCGTTCGCGGCTGGAGAGCTCGGACATGGCAGATTGAGCGGTGGAGCAGGCGCGTCGTCGCAAACCTGAATGGGTCGGCGCGGGCGGCTATTGCGTGCGCTGAAGCTCCTCGTACAGCCAGGCGCGCGCATAAGCCCACGTGCGTTTGGCGGTCCGTTCCGAACAGTCGAGCAGCTCGGCGGCTTGGGCGAGTGTGAAGCCGGCGAAAAAGCGCAGCTTCACGAGTTCGGCGGCGGCAGAGTCTTCTCGGGCCAGCTTCTCCAGCGCATCGTTGACGAGGACAACGGCATCGTCGCTCGCCTCGGACGCGATCAGCACGTCGTCGAGGTTGAGTCGCGCCTGGCCGCCGCCATGCCGGACCGCGGCTTTGCGCCGGGCGCGATCAACGAGAATGTGCCGCATTGCCTCGGCAGCCGCGGCGAAAAAGTGGCGGCGGTTTTGCCAGCTCTGTTCGCCGCTGCCGAGGAGCCGAAGGTACGCTTCGTGCACGAGGGCGGTCGCCTGCAGCGTATGGCCCGCCGGTTGCGCGGCCATGCGATGCGCGGCAAGGCGCCGCAGTTCGTCATAAACGAGAGGGAGCAGTTTCTCGACCGCCTTCGGGTCGTCGACGGAATCGAGAATGTTCCTGATCTCGCTCACGGGCGGCATGCAGACAGGCCTCGGGCTCCTCGGCAATCGCGCGGAGGCGGACCGTGAACGAAAAACCGAGGAGCGCCGTATCGGGCAAAGGCTGGAGGCTGTCAGAGGCATCGGGCGGAGCGGGCGCTGTAGCGCGTCCGGAGACTCGAGGGCGCGAGTCAGAGCTGGCGCGACGGTTCGGCTTCCGGCCGGCTGAGGCGCGGAACCATCATCGGGGTGCGCCGGCGATACTCCGTGTAGTCGGAGCCGTGGTGCGCGATCAGGTCGCGTTCCTCGAACTGGATTGCCACCAGGATGTAAGCGGTGGTGAGCACGGCAAAAACGAGGTGGGCGGCAGTCATGTGCGGCGTGCACCAGAACGCGAAGAGCCAGCCGACGTAGAGCGGGTGCCGCACGAGCTTGTAGGGGCCCGGCGTGACGAATTTCAGCGAGACGTAGCGCTGTCGGCGGAAGAATTTCCAGACCTGGCGCAAGCCAAACAGGTCGAAGTGGTTGATGAGAAATGTGGTGACCAGCACGGTGAGCCAGCCGAAGGCAAAGCCACTATGGAGCAACACGCGACCGAGCGGGCTCTCCACGTTCCAGATCACGCCGCCGATGGGTTCCCAGCGCCAGAACATAAGGATCAAGGCGAGCGATGACATGAGCACGTAGGTGCTGCGCTCAGCGGGCTCGGGCAAGTAGCGCGTGAGCGCGCGCTTGAACCACGGGCGCGCCATCACGCTGTGCTGGAGGGCGAAAAGACCGAGCAGCACAATGTCAATCATCAGGGCGGTCCAGGTGTCGCGGACGGGAACGGAGTCGATCGAGCGGGGCACGAGGAAGTCGCCGACGAAACCGATCGCGTAGAGAAACGTCGCGAGAAAAATCGCGTAGGAAACAAAGCCGTACAGGAGCACGGCGAATCGGAGCAGTGGGTGGGAATGGGAGGACATGCCGAAGACAAACGAGAAATCCGGCGCAAACGGGCCAACCGCGGATGATTTCGTTTCGCGCATCGCGGCGCTTCAGACGTGCGTGAGGACCGGGTGTACCCACGGCGCGCGGTAGCTGCGCGCGAGTCGCCGGGTAGCTTCAGCGTCACCGGGGACGCTCCGGTTCTTCGGATCATACTGGAGCGGGCGGCCGAGGTCTTGGGCGATATTCGCCAAGGCGCAGCACGCGCTCGAGATATGGCCTTCCTCGATATCCCCCGCCGGCCGCTGACGCGTTTCGCGGCACTTTAGGAAATCAGCGACGTGGAGGGCCTGGATCCCGAGGAATCGGTCCATCCATGGCTCGAAATCGATGTTCTCGAGATCGCCTGTGCGGGACAGCAGGTGAAAGCCTTCGCGCGGACTGCCGTCCGCCGGAACGAACTCGTAACCGAACAGCGTCGTGTGAAGCGTGCCATGCTCACCGATGAAGCTCGCGCCCCACTGGTCGGTCCAGTGACGCGACGGGATGCGCGAGCCGCCCCACGTGCGGTGTTCCCAACTGACGTCAAGGTGACGATAGCGAAAGACACTGCGCTGGGTATCGGAGATGTTCGCGGACGCATCACGGTGGACGTAGATCCCCCCGGTCGAGTGGATCAACTCCGGCCAGCCGAGCCCGAGCATCCACCGCACGAAATCGATCACATGCACGCCCATGTCGCCGATCACGCCGTTGCCATATTCCGTGAAATTGCGCCAGCCGCGGGATTCGACGGCGGCGACGAAAGGTCGCACCGGCGCGGGGCCGGACCAGAGATTGAAGTCGAGGTGGGCGGGCGGTTCGACCGGCGGCATCGGCTCCGCCGGCCGGTTCGGCAGATAGCAGTAGCCTTCGACGAGACCGATGGCACCGAGCCGCCCGCTGCGGATGAAGCGGTCGCGGGCGACGGCGAAATGTGGGTTGCTGCGCCGCTGCGTGTTGACCTGCACCACGCGCCGGTATTGGCGGGCTGCGGCCACGAGGGCTTCGCCTTCCATGACGTCGACTCCTACCGGCTTTTCCAGGTAAACATCGGCGCCGGCACGCATCGCGTCGATTGCGGGGAGTGCATGCCAGTGATCCGGCGTGGCGACGATGACGATATCGTGGTCACCCGACGCGAGCATGCCGCGGTAGTCGGCGAAGGTGCGCGGGGCGGTCGCCTGATACCGGGCGACGAGCTGAAGCGTGTTCGCAAGCGCGTGAGCGTTGGGATCGCAGAGAGAGACCACCTCCGCGGCGCCGAGCTGAAGGAAACTTTCGAGATCGAGGCCACCGAACCAGCCGCAGCCGATGAGTCCCAACCGCGGTCGCGTGGAGGGCGTGGTGGCAAAAAGGCGGGTAGGAGCGATGGCGGCGGCTGTGGTAGCGAGGGCGAGCGAAGACAGAAAGGAGCGACGATTCATTGGGTGGGGCGTTCGATCATAAACGCGAAAACCACCCCGAACGGGCCACGCTCCGAGGCGCGGTGCCGTCACGCACTTCGCAAGCGACGCGGTTTCGCGTCGCCGGAGGCCACCAAGGCGTCGTGATCAGACGGGCAAGCTGTCCGCCGAACCGACTAGATCAGCCCGAGCTTCATCTTTCCTTCTTCGGAAATCATCGCCTGGTTCCACGGGGGATCCCACGTGATCCGGACATCGGCATCAGACACTCCTGGCACGAGCAGAATCTTGGACTTCGCGTCCTCGGCGATGGCGGGCCCCATGCCGCAGCCGGGAGCGGTAAGCGTCATGGTGACGTTTGCCTTGTACGCGGCCGGTTGGGCGTCGGGCACTTGCTCGACATCCATCGAGTAAACGAGTCCGAGATCGACGATGTTTACCGGGATCTCGGGATCGAACACCTTACGCAACTGCGCCCAGATCGCCTCCGGGTCGGGCGCGCCGCCCGCGAGCGTTGCGGCCTTGACCGTGGTGTCGACGACCTCCTCACCGAGCGCGTCGCCGTCCTTGCCATCGATCCGGTAAAGGCCGGTGTCGGTCTGGACGGTGTAGCTGCCGCCGAGTGTCTGGTGAATGAGGACGCGAGCGCCCGAGGTAAGCAGGGCGCGGTCGCCGGAAGGAATTTGCGTGGCGACGACTTCGCGGGAGAGGATGCGTTCGCGGGGGGAGCTCATCGGAGAGTAGCCCGCGAATCACGCGAATGAGCGCGAATAACCAAGGCAATTCGCGGTGGTTCGCGTGATTCGCGGGGAATTCATTTCTTGAACTTGGTTTGGATCAGGGTGCGGAGCGCGTCGTGCAGCGGCTCGCTGGCGAGCCGGGCGAGCACTTCCTCGAAGAAACCGAACGTGAGCAGCTCGTCGGCGGCCTTTTTGTCGATGCCGCGCGACTGCAGGTAGAACTCCTGCTCCGGATCGATGCGCGATGTCGTGGCGCCGTGCGTGCAACGCACGTCGTTCGCCTGAATCTCGAGACCCGGCAGCGAGTTCGCCTCGGCGTCGTCGCTCAGCATCAGGTTGCGATTGCTTTGATACGCATCGGTCTTCTGCGCGTCGGGATCGACGATGATCAGGCCCGAGAAGATCGTGCGCGACCGGTCCCGCAGGGCGTTCTTGTAGAGGAGATCCGACTTCGTGTTGGGCGCCTGATGGATCTGCAGCGTGCGCTGGTCGAACTCCTGCGCGGCTTCGGCGACGGTGAGCGCGAGCATTTCGGAAAACGCGCCCGGCGCCTGCAACTGCGACAGCGACTCGTGGCGCGCCTGCTTGCCGCCGAGGTGAATGTTCAGCGACTGCACGCGGGCGTCGCGGCGGACGATGGTGTCGTTGAGGTGAAACGATAACGCCTCCCGCGACCAGTCCTGCGCACCGATGTAGGTGAGCTGCGCGCCGTGCCCGGCGTAGAGATCGTTCGCGCCCACCGCGAGTTGGCGGACTTGCGTGCCGAGCGCCGAGCGTTGCGCGCTGGAATCGAGCGAGACGAAGTAGTCGACCACCGTGACCTTCGCGTTGTCCTCCGCGATCACGAGCGTGTGCGGGAAGACGGCGGTTTCGGCGCCGACGGCAGCATGAAGGACCACGATCGGCGCGGTGACCTCGACGCCCCGGGGCACGTAGATGAACGCGCCGTCGCCGACGAACGCGGAATGCAGCGCGGCGAACTTCTCCGAGCCGAGCTGTTGCGGCTGCGCCATGAAGTGTTCGCGCAGCAGCGGCGCATGCCTGGCCGCGGCTTCGGTGAGGGTCGTCACGATGACGCCGTCAGGCAGGGCGCCGGTGGGCTGACCACCGGTCGAAACCTGCGCGTTGTTGACGAACGCAAGAGCGGCCGGACCAAAGGGCGAGGCGACCGGCGGCGCGTTGGGGACAACGCGCCCTACCTCGAAGCCGTCGAGGGTGAGCCCGGCAATGGTGCTGAACCGCCACGATTCGTCGGTGCGCTTGGGCATCGGCAAATCCGCGAACGTCGCGTAGGCCGCGCGCTTGCGCTCAAGCCACCAGGCGGGCGCGGCAGGGAGCGAGGCGAGGTGGGCCGCGAAAGCGTCAGAGGTGAAGACGCCGGTGGCGGGTTTCGTTTCGGAGAGAGTGGACATGTTGCTGGTTCGTTCTCGTTCTCTTGATCGTCCTCGTTCTCTCGGTGCTTTGATCGATCGCGGGTTGAGCCTCGAGAACGATAAAGATTACGAGAACGAGAACGATTTTTCAGCCGACGGAGCCCTCCATCTCGAGATCGATGAGTCGCTTCAACTCGACGGAGTATTCCATCGGGAACTGGCGGGCGAGGTCGTTGATGAATCCGTTCACCGCCAGGCTCATCGCCTGGCCCTCGGTCAGGCCGCGCTGCTGCATGTAGAAGATCATTTCTTCGTTCACCTTCGAGACGCTCGCCTCGTGCTGCGTGGCGTTGCGATCGCCGCGGACCGTGATCGCCGGATACGTGTCCGTGCGGCTGTTGGTGTTGATCAGCAGCGCGTCGCACTCGGTGTTGTTTTTGCAGCCCTTCAGCCGCTTCGGGATGTGAACCTGGCCCCGGTAAGTGGCGCGACCCTGGCCGACAGAGATGGACTTCGAGATGACGTTCGACGTCGTCTCATCGGCGGCGTGGATCATCTTCGCGCCGGTGTCCTGGTGCTGGCCGTCGTTGGCGAGCGCGATCGAGATCACCTCGCCGCGGGCCTTGCGACCCTTCAGCACGACGCCCGGATATTTCATCGTGAGCCGGCTGCCGATGTTGCAATCGATCCATTTGATCTCGGCCTCCTCGTGCGCGACGCCGCGCTTGGTGACGAGGTTGAAGACGTTGGGCGCCCAGTTTTGGACGGTGATGTATTGGATCTTCGCGCCCTTGAGCGCGACGAGCTCGACCACGGCGCTGTGCAGCGTCGACGTGGAGAACTTCGGCGCGGTGCAGCCTTCCATGTAGACCACCTCGGAGCCCTCGTCGGCGATGATGAGCGTGCGCTCGAATTGGCCGAAGTTTTCCGCGTTGATCCGGAAATAAGCCTGCAGCGGCTGCGCGACCTTCACGCCGGGCGGGACGTAAATGAACGAGCCGCCGGAGAACACCGCGCTGTTCAGCGCCGAGAACTTGTTGTCGCCGGTGGGAATGACCTTGCCGAAGAACTTGCGAAACAGCTCGGGATGCTCGCGCAGGCCTTGCGTCGAGTTGACGAAGATCACGCCCTGCTTGGCGACGATCTCCTTGATGTTGGAGTAGGCCGCTTCGCTATCGAACTGCGCCTCCACGCCGGCGAGGAATTTGCGCTCCTGCTCGGGGATACCGAGCCGCTCGAACGTCTTCTTGATGTCGTCCGGCACCTCGTCCCACGTGCGTTTTGGCTTCTGGCCCTGCGCGAGGTAATAGCGGATCTTGGCGAAATCGATGTTCTCGAGATCCTTCGTCGCCCAGTGGGTCGGCAGTGGCTTCGAGAGGAACGTCTTGAGCGCGTTCAGCCGGAACTCGAGCAGCCACGGCGCCTCCTTTTTCACCGAGCTGATGTAGCGGATGGTGTTTTCGTTCAGGCCGGTGCCCGCGTCGTACGCGTAGTCGACGTTGTAGGAAAAATTGCCCGCGGTCTGGTCGATGCCGAGAACGGGGTTCTCGACCGCGCTGGCGGCCTCATCGGCGACGGGCGTGGGAAGAGTTTCAGTGGGTGGTTTCATGGACGTCTAGAGCTGAGAGTCTAGAGCTGAGAGCGCCGGGCAGTTGAGAATTGAGGGATGAAAATTGAGGGCAGGACCGGCGCGTGCGGTGGAGCACGTGCCGCGCTGGCTTAGGCGGTCGCCTCGGCCTCCTTCTTGACCCAATCGTAGCCGTGTTCCTCGAGGTGCAGCGCGAGGTCCTTGTCGCCGCTCTTCACGATGCGGCCATCGTACATCACGTGCACGAAATCCGGGATGATGTGGTTGAGGAGCCGCTGATAGTGGGTGATGAGCAGAATGCCGAGCTTCTCGCCGCGCAGCGCATTCACGCCATCGGCGACGATCCGCAGCGCATCGATATCGAGCCCGGAGTCGGTCTCGTCCATCAGCGCGAAGGCCGGCTCGATCATGGCCATCTGCAGTATCTCGCAGCGTTTCTTTTCGCCGCCGGAGAAACCATCGTTCACGGCCCGGGAGGTGAACTTCCGGTCGATCTTGAGCAGGTCCATCTTGGAGTAGAGCCGTTTGTAGTAGGCGGTCGCGTCGAGCTCCTCGCCCTCGGACAGCCGGGCCTGCAGCGCGGCGCGCAGGAAGTTGGCGATGGTCACACCGGGAATCTCGCTCGGATACTGAAAAGCGAGAAAGATGCCGGCGCGCGCACGCTCATCGGGTTCGAGTTCGAGGATCGACTTGCCGTCGATCACCACGTCGCCGGACGTGATCGTGTAGTCGGGATGGCCGGCGATGGCTTTCGCGAGCGTGGACTTGCCGGTGCCGTTCGGCCCCATGATCGCGTGGACCTCACCTTGGTTGATGGTGAGCGTGAGGCCTTTGACGATCGGCTTGTCACCGATGGAGATGTGCAGGTCTTGGATGACGAGGGAGGACATGGGAGAGGAGTTGAAAGTCTAGAGCGGAGAGCCCAGAACTGAGAGCGGAACGAGTTGAGAGTTGACGGATGAGAGGTGAGACGCGGAGCTGAGGGCGCGCTGGACGCTGGTTTTACGAGGCGGCCGCCGGCACGCCAGCGGGCTGGCCGGCCTTGCCGCGGAAGATGATTTCGATCGACGACGCGTTGTAACCGCTCGGGAGAATCTGCTTCACCTGCTCGAGCAGATTCGGAGGCAGATCGACGTCGTGCGTATGGCCGGTGACCTCGTCGTGGAAGTGCGCGTGCGGGTGGAGATTGGGACAAAACCGCGTGGGGCCGCGCTCGAAATTGACCGCGCGGACGAGCCGGCATTGGACGAGTGTTTCGAGGCAATTGTAGACCGTGGCCAACGAAATGGTCGGCATTTCGTTGCGGACACGGGCGTAAACTTCCTCTGCCGTCGGGTGATCGCGGTGCTTGAGCAAGTCGTTGAAGACGATCTCCCGCTGGGGGGTGGAGCGCAGCCCGCTGTCGGCAAGCCGTTGGGCCAGCGAGTCGGGGGAGGATGCGGTGCCAGGAGAAATCATGGGTAGAGGGGTTACCAAACGAGAATGGTTCTAAGTTTCAAGTGAGAATTAGAACTATTCTAAGGATATCAGCGAGCAAAGGTCTTCGGTGTGGGAGGGGCTTTACGCCCCGACCCGCTCACGCGAGCCAAGCGGGAAATGGCACAGACGAATTGGTAAGCGGCTCAAACCAGACCCAATCTTCATCGCGACAGAAGTAGGCGGAGTACCGTTCGTTGGCTCCGACCAGCTTCGCGCGATAGGGGTTCAGGAAGATGTAGAGAAACACGGGCAAGCGGTCTTCGTTGGGCCGGAGGCGGTGCTCGTAGTAGCCGTCTTGCCAACGCAGTTGATGCGAGCGCAACGCTGGCGAAAGGCGCCCTTGAAAGAACGAAGGCACTCCGAAAGAGCGTCCGATTCGCCAAGCGTGAAGAGGAGGTGGAGGTGATCGGGCATCACGACCCATGTGCCAACACGCCAAACCTGCTCCGCTTCGAGTTTTTCGATCTGTCGGCGAACCGCGCCGACGAGGTCAGGTTCGATCAGCCCGATTGCTGGACGCTGCACTTTCACTGTGACGAAATACTCGGCACCTACGACTGACCAGCGATGTCGCCGCAGAGCGGCGTAGCCGGGTTTTGGCTTGGCTGCGTGCTCATCAGACTGCAGGTGAGCCTCGCTGGACATCGGACAATTGGTCGGGGCGTAAAACCCCTCCCCAGCGAACCAGCTTACGTTCCGTGCTCGGCCAGCCAGCGCTCGGCTTCGATCGCGGCTTGGCAGCCCATCCCGGCCGCGGTGATCGCCTGCCGGTAAACGTGATCGGCGCAATCGCCGGCCACGTACACGCCCGGCACCTTCGTTTTCACCTGCGACCCAACGCTCGGTTTAAAATAGCCGCCCTCATCGACGTCCAGCGCCTCGGCGAACGGCCCGGAGTTCGGCACGTGACCGATCGCGATAAATACGCCTTTCACCGGCAGCACGCGCGTCTCGCCGGTCTTCACGTTTTCCACGCGCAGTCCGCTAACGCCGCCTTGCTCCACGCCTTCGACGGCGAGGGGAATGGAATTCCAGACGGGCACGATCTTTTCGTGCGACGTGGCGCGGGCCGCCATGATCTTGGAGGCGCGCAGCGTATCGCGGCGGTGCACGAGATAAACCTTGCTCGCGAAGCGCGTGAGAAACAGCGCTTCTTCCGCTGCGCTGTCGCCGCCGCCGATCACGGCCACGTCCATGTTGCGGTAGAACGCGCCATCGCACGTCGCGCAGGTTGTCACACCTTTGCCGCCGTAGAGCTCCTTTTCACCGGGCACGCCCGTCATCCGCGGCGACGCGCCGGTCGCGATGATCACCGTCTTTGCGAGAACCGTCCGGTCGCCGCAGATCAGCTTGCGCGGCTGCGAGGTAAAATCCACCGCGGTGACGAGCGCCTGTTCGAACCGCGTGCCGAACCGCGTCGCCTGCTCGCGCAGGTTCTGCATGAGCTGAAAGCCGTCGATGCCCTCCGGGAATCCGGGGAAGTTCTCCACTTCGCTCGTGGTCGTGAGCTGGCCGCCCGGCAGCGTGCCTTCAAGCACGAGCGGGTTCAGGTTGGCGCGCGCCGTATAGATGGCGGCAGTCAGTCCGGCGCAGCCGGTGCCCACGATGACGACGTTTTCGACGGAGGAGGACATGAGAGCGTAAGTTCAGCCGCAACTTAGCACACTTGGGAAGGGGAAAGTGGTAACGACTTGGTAATACGCCGCGGGCGGGAATATTTCGCCGCGCCGCGCCTCGGCCGAGCGGCGGCGCCCGACCAACTCACGGGCGCACCGGCCTCGCGTTTTCCGCGGCGCGACGGTCGGGGAACGCGTGGCAGGTTGGTCGGTCTGCGACGGCACACGGAAATCAACGATGCCCCCCGCCGCTCCCTCATTCTCAGACGTGCAAAACACTCCGCCCCCAGCGCCTGCTCCGTGGGCTGCGCTGATTCCGGAGGAGCAGTGGAGGGTGCTCACGGCCGGCGCCGAGGCGCTGGACGAGGCCGGCGCGCGTTTCCTGCTGGCCGGCGCGCTCGCGCTGGCGACCTACACCGGGCACTGGCGCAACACGAAGGACATGGACGTGATCGTGCACGCCACGGATCGCGAACGCGCGATCGCCGCACTTCAGCGCGCGGGCTTCGAGGACTATTATCCGCAGCAGGCCTATGATCGCAGCTGGATTTTCCGCGGGATCAAGGAGGGAGTTTTGTTCGATGTGATCTGGGCGCTGCCCAATCACCGCGTTGGCATCGACGAGGCGTGGTTCGAACGCGCCGGGGTGGTGACGCTGCATGGCCGCGAATACCGCGTCGCCCCGGCCGAGGAACTCGTGCGCGTGAAACTCTATGTCATGCAGCGCGAACGCTGCGACTGGGTGGACGTGCTCAATGTGCTCGCGGCATCGGTGGAGCACCTTTCGTGGCCCTGGCTGGTGGAGCGGATGGGCCGCGATCTGCCGCTGCTCCATGCGGCGCTGGCGATTTTCAACTGGATGTGCCCGGGCCGGGCTCACGCGTTGCCGCCGTGGCTGCGGAAGCAGTTCGCGCTGGCACGCGTCGAAGCGGACGATCTCGCCGCGACCGAGGAGCGGCGCGTGCGGCTCTTCGACAGCCGGCCGTGGTTTGCTCCGCATCAGCCGCTCAACGAGCCGCTGGAACGCTGATGAGGACGGACAAGAACGGAGAGCCCGAGCACCGAATTCCCACTGCGCTGGTGGAGCCCGGCGTCCCCACTGGGCTGTTAGCGAGCGAATGCCCGCGATCGTTCAAACCCGCCGGCGGCGGGTTCCGCCTGGCAGGTGGCGGCGTGGCGGGCGAGAGACTTGAAAGACTGACCTTATGCAAATTGGCGCAATGAACCATCCCGGCGAACCGCTGGCGCGCGAACTCGCGTGGATGGCGGAGCTGAAACTCGACTTCATCGATTTGACCTTGGAGCCGCCGGCCGCCGCCACCTGGTCGCTCCAACCCGCCGAAGTGAGCCGGATGCTGCGTGATCACGGACTTGGCGTGGTGGGTCACACCGCGTTCTATCTGCCGATCGCCTCCTCGTTCGAGAGTCTGCGGCGTGCGGCGCTCGACGAACTCAAGCGTGCCGCGGAATTTTTCGCGAAGATCGGCGCCAAGTGGATGAACGTGCATCCGGACGGACACGCGCCGTTCATCGACGAGCCGACAATCGTGTTGCGGAACGTCTCCACGCTGCGCGAACTCGTCGAATTTGCGGCGCCGCTCGGCGTCGGAATCATGCTGGAAAACGTGCCAGGTCGGTTCAACACCGTGCCGCAGCTGACGCCGATCCTCGATGCCATCCCGCAACTCGGGCTGCATCTGGATATCGGCCACTGCAATCTCGGGCTCGAGCGGAGCAGCGCGCCGGAGATGATCGCGCATTTCCGCCGCCGCATCGCGCACGTGCACGTGCACGACAACCGCGGCGGCCACGCCGATCTTCATCTGGCGATCGGGATGGGCCAGATCGATCTGGCCCAACACCTGCGCGAGTTGCGGCGCAGTGGCTACGACCAGACGATCACGCTCGAGGTGTTCGCGCCCGACCGGCATTTCCTCGGCTACAGCCGCGACCGTCTACGGGAAATGTGGAATGCGGCCGCGACCGCCGCTTAGGCGGGACGAGCCTTGCGGAAGCGCGGCCGCGAGCCGCGACTCTCTGCGCATTGCCATCCTGGCAAACTGTGGCGAGGGGCCGGGAAGCACCGGCGGTTTTTTGTGCGGTTTCGCGACGAGAGCCGGTTATAGGATGAACCCATGCTGGCCGACGCCGAACTCCTCCGTCGCTACGTTGACGCAAACTCCGAAGCTGCGTTCCACGAACTGGTGCGGCGTCACGCCAATCTCGTCTACGCCGCCGCGTTGAGGCAGACCTGCGGCGACACGCACCTGGCCGAGGAGGTCGGCCAGCGCGTGTTCACGGCGCTGGCGCGCAAAGCTGCCGCCCTCACGCGTCATCCCACGCTGGTGGGCTGGCTGCACCGGACCACCCGATTCGCTGCCATCGACGCCGTCCGCGCCCGGCAGCGGCGGCAAGCCCACGAACGCGAGGCCGAAACCATGAACGAGTGTCCGGATGGAGAACGCGTCGAGTGGGAGAGGCTGCAGCCGTTGCTCGACGAGGCGCTGGATGACCTCAACGAGACCGATCGCACCGCGGTGCTGCTGCGCTTCTTTGAAGGACGGTCCTTCGGCGAGCTCGGCGCGAGTCTCGGGCTCACCGAGAACGCGGCCCGGATGCGCGTCGAGCGGTCGCTGGAAAAGCTGCGCCGCATCCTCGCGCAGCGCGGCTGCACGTCGACCGCGAGCGCGCTCGGGTTGCTGGTGTCGAGTCACGCGGCACCGGCGGCGCCAGAGGCATGGGTTGTGACCCTAGCTCCCCAAGCGCTCGCCTCCGCGGCGAGCGGGGCCGGGGTGGCTGCGGGCGCATCCCTTTTGGCCATGAACAAACTAACGATTGCAGCAATCACCGGAATCGCCGCCGCGGGCCTGACCACCGCGGGGCTCACGTGGAAGAACCGCTGGACGCAGCGCGAGAATGCGGTACTGCGCGCGGACAACGAAGCCCTGCGCCAACTCAAATCCACCCATGAGGCGACGGCGACGGGCGACGGGCCGAGCCTGGGGGCCGTCGCGGACCGCGAGAAGCTCGCGGCGCTTTCGGCCCGCGTGCAGGAAAACAGTGCGGCGAAAAACGCGGCCACCGCTGCGGCGAAGAGCCAGAAGCCGGCGTTGCAGAACCGCGGAATGGGCGCGCCGATGGAGGCGATCGAGACCTTCGCGTGGGCCTGCTATACGGGCGACGTCGCGGCGATCGCGAGGCAGATCCATTTCGATGGCGACGGCCGTGCGCGAGCGGAGGCCAAGCTCGCCGAGATGCCCGAGTTTCTTCGGCGCCAGTACAAGACTCCCGAGGAGCTGTATGCCTTCTTTACCGCGGCCGACGCGTTGGTCTACCCGCCGCCGTCGGATCCGGCGCTGCTTGAGAAGATCGAGACCGTGTTCCTGAAATCCGACCGGATCGAAATGCGCGTGCGCGGATCCAGCCGGGGCCGGCAGCAATATCAATGGACGACGGACGGCTGGAAAATGGCCTATCCGGAGCAGGCGGTCGACGATCTGCCGAACCAGGTCCTGCGCGAGAATCCGATGCCGGAGCCGACAGGGTCGTCGTGAGGCGGGCGGACTGGCGGACGCTTGGGGTGTAAACCGCCCTCGTCGTTTCAGCGTCGCCACGAGGGCGCAGCCGCTCAGACGGCGGGGGAAGGCGCACTCAGGACTGTTTTCGGGTTGCGCGTGCCAGTTGCGGGTGCTGACGGTTCGGTGGGGATCTCGAGCACGAACGTCGCGCCGCGGCCGAGACCCTCGCTGTAAGCGGTGAGCGAGCCCTGCATTTCCTTGGCTGAGATCGCGCTGGAGTGCAGTCCGAACCCGTGGCCGTAGGACCGCGTCGTGAACCCGTGCGCGAAGATGCGCGTGAGATTTTCCGGGGCGATGCCGACGCCGTTGTCGCGCACGATCAACCGCACGCGGCCGTTCTCGCCCGGCTCGATGCGCACCGTCATGATCTTTTGCGTGCCTTCCGGCAGCTGCGCGTCGTCGCAGGCGTATTTGGCGTTGCGGATGAGATTGATCAAGATCTGCAGAACCTTGCCTTTTTCCACGCTGACCTTGGGGGCGGGCAGATACTCGCGGACAACGGTCACATCATGGCGCATGAGCGCCGCGGTGTTCATGCGCAGCGCATCCTCGAAGAGCGTGGAAGCATCCAGGCTTTCCACCACGCCGATCACCGTGGCGTAGCTCTGCTGCATGGCGACGATGTCCTTGATGTGGTCGATGTGCTTCTGCATCGACGAAATTTCCTTCGCGAGCCAGTCGCGCTCAGCCACCGAGTGCTGCGCCAGCTTCGCGAGCATCTCTGGCACGAGCCGGCCCTTTGGATCCTGCGTGAGAAACTCGCCGAGATGATCCGCCTGTTCGTTGAGCATCGCGGACAGCTTCACGATGGTGTCGACCTTTGCCTGGCGGATGCCGTTGGCGACGAGGTTCGTGGAGACGTTGAGGCTGTTAAGCACGTTGCCGACGTTGTGGAGCACGCCTGTCGCCACTTCCGCCATGCCTGCCATCCGGGACGCATCGACCAGGTTCTTGTAGGTCGTGGCGAGTTCCTGTTCCGCCTTCTTTCGCGGGGTGATGTCCTCGAGGATGCTGATGACCTGAACGATGGCGGCGTCGGAGCCACGCACCACCGCCACGGAAAGCGAGGTCCACACGGTCTGGCTGCCGGCGACGACGAAACGGGGCTCGATGGTGAAGCTGTCGGCCTGGCCCGCTTGGATCGCCCGCATCGCGCGCGAGAGGGCGGGAAGGTCGTCGGGGTGGGCGAGCTCTTCGATCAGCGGCAGCTGGGCCGGAGCGTAAACGGGCAGCTGCAGGATTCGGCGGAAAGTCGGGTTGAAATGGTATTCGTTGCCCAGATCGGCGCGTTTCCAGGCGATGCCGACGGGTGCGTGCTCGAACATGAGCCGGAACAGCGATTCGCGTTGCTGCAGTTCGGCATTGGAGTGCGAAAGTTCGGCGGTGCGGGCTTCGACGCGATGCTCGAGCTCGACGGCGAGCTGGCGATACCGTTCTTCGCTGGCGGCGAGCGCCTTCGATTTTTCAGTGGTCTCCTGGATTTGTTGGCCGAGCTGCTGGTTGCTCGTATTCAGCTCCTCGGTGCGCACCGCGACCAGCCGTTCCAGCCGCTCGTTCTCGCGCCGTTGCAGAAACGCGGGGAGCCAGATCGAAAAGCCCAGCAGTCCCAGGCCGGTGACACCGTAGAGGGTCCACGCGAGCGGCGTGCGGAACCAGGGGGGCTTGATCGTGAAGGCAACGCGTGCCTCCTCGCCCGTGGCCCGACCCGCGCGCACGGGCCGCACGCGAAACACGTAGTTGCCGGCCTTGAGCTGACTAAACGCGGCGGAGCCGATGTTGCCGGTCGATCTCCACTGGTTCTCGGCGCCCTCCAGCAACACTTCGAATTGCAGCGCGGGACCGAACGGGTTCGCCGGCGCGACGAAATGAAACACGAGCGAGCTGTCGGTGTAGTCGAGCGGCGCCAGCGTGGCGCCGGGTTGAAACAGACTGCGGTTCGTAACGGGGAACTGCACGGAGGTCACGAGTGCGCGCAGGGGCGGCTCGGACGGCGGGGCGACGCGGAGATCGACCCGCGCCAGCCGGCGATTCAGGAACATCCAGGCGACACCGTCGGTTTCGACGACGTAATCGCTCGGCGCGAATCCCACCGGGATCGCCCGCGGCACGCGGGCGGCGCCGACCGCGCGGGTGTCGAGCACGTGCGCGCTGCCGTCGACGGTAAACCACATGCGGCCCAAACCATCGACCACCGGCCGGCCGCCGCCCACGAGGAGCTGCGGGAACCTGGCGATCAACTCCCGATCCTCGACGAAACGGTGGGTGGCTACGTCGAACCGGAAGAGGTGGTTGGGCAAATGAAACCGCGCCACGCCGTCGAGCACATACGCCTCGACCCAGCCATCGGTGAGTCCGTCCTGCGTACCTAAAATTGCGATGTCGAGGCCAGCCTGCACGTCGAGCCGGGCGACACGGCTGGTGCCGAGTTCAAACCAGAACACGCCGGCGGCGTCCTGGATCGCGTTGAACACGTCGCCGAGCTGCGGCACGGACTGGCGGTGGACCACGAACCCGTCGTTGGCGGCTTCGAGCGTGCCGATCTCGTCGCGCGCGGCGTACAGCAGCTGGCCGTTCGCGAGCGTGGTGATGACCCGGGCGTTGATCACGCCGGCGACAATCAGCTCCCAGCTGCGGCCGCGCCGAAGGAAGATGCCTGTTTCATTGGTCGCGAACAACTCGCCGCCGACTGACGACAGCGCGAAGACGTAGCGCCCGGGCGGGCCGTCGGATTCAAATCGCTCCAGCCGCCCGACGGAGTTGTAGATGCCGCGCATCGCGTGGCCATCCGCGAGCAGCCAGAGCCAGCCGTCGTGCCGCAAAGGGCGGGCGTAGGCGAGACTGCTGGCCAGCAGCGGCTCGAAGCGCGAGATCGGCGACGGGAATTCGATGCGGGCGAAGCCTTCGTTGAGCCGCGCCCACAGCACGCCGGGCCCATAGATGAGCTTCTGCACACGGGCGAGCCGGTGGTCGAGTGAGCGATCCAGCACCTGCACCAATCGGCCCTGCCGATCGAAGAACACCACGCCCACCGTGTCGACCGCGGCCGCGAACATCCCATCGGCGGTTTCGCAAAGATCGTTGATCCGAAAACCCCCGCCGGTGAGTCCCGGCATTCCGAACGGTTGCAGAGTGGTGCCGTCGAAAAGCTTTAGCCCGTTGAAGCTCGTGCCCACGAGGACCACGCCCGGCCGGTAAGGCACGACGCAGGTGACCGTTTCCGAGGCGAACTGGGCGGCGGCGGCGACACGTTCCATCGCCGAGCGACGACTTGTCATCCGGTAGAGCCCGCCCGACGCCTGTTCACTAACGAAGATGTGCTCGCCGACGGAGAAGATCTGCTCCACCGAGCCGATCGTGCCTGCCAGCGTCGGCGTCTGGCCGGGCCGCCACGCGACGATCGCGCCGCTGCCGCCGTGCCAATACCAGTCGTCTGCGACCCGGGTGACCGAGATCATCGTCGAGTCGTCCATTCCCGCGCCCGCCGGCAACGAGCACACTTGGGTCGCGCGCCAGCGCGAGTCTGCGCCGAGGTCAAGCCGCGCGATCCCACCTTGGATGCCAAAATAGATCTGGCCGCTGTCATCCACGGCTATGCGGCCGAAAATGGAGGGGGCCTCGTCGGCTGCACGGAAAACCTGCCAGCGCACGCCATCGCCGAATGCGATCTCGCGCTGCGCCACCGCGAGCAGCTGGCCATCCGGCAGCAGGTGGAGATCGGTGGGCGGGGTACTCAGGCCCATCGTATACGCACCCAGCACGGCGAACGACGGAACGCCGGTTTCGACCACGCCGGCTGGCGCGGACGAGATCAGGTTCGAGTTCGCGGCGTCGGCTTCGCCTCTCGACGTGGACAAGAGCGCGCCCATCAACGCGAATGCGCCGCACAGGCGGAGCGTCCGGTGGACGTTTCGGCGAACAAGGGAGAACAGGCGGGCCATTTGCAGGTGGGAGTAGTTATATCGGCGCCGAATTGGGCGGCTTGAGCCGGCGGCGAGATCTGAAAACGATCAGTAACTATCTTGGACGTACGAAGCTTAGCACCAGCAGGCGGAGGAGCAGTGCAAGGCTGGAAGGGCGCTACGATAAACACATTGTCATCGCGTAGGCGAGAAGACCGCACGGTTGTGGGAGAGAGGCTTAACGGAGCGCCGTGCCGGCCCGGCTGCGACTCGGTCGAATCCAGAGGGTGCTCGGGCGGCGCTCGAGGCAGTCCGCCTTGTCGGCGGACCGTGGGGCGAACTCGGCGGGACTTCGCGCATGCCGGTGGCAGCGCTTGCGCTGAAAGGCTGGCGCGTCGAGGCTGGCGGCCGACCGTGCCCGACGCCACCTCTACGAAAATCTACCTGCGCGAGCCCGTCTGGGATCCCGCGCGCTGGCTGCCCACCACGAAGGATGAGCTCGACGCGCGCGGTTGGGACTACGTCGATGTGATCCTGGTGACCGGCGATGCCTACGTGGATCATCCGTCGTTCGGCACCGCAGTGGTTGGGCGAATGATTGAGCGGGAAGGCTTTCGCGTCGCGATCCTGCCCCAACCGAACTGGCGCGACGATCTGCGCGATTTCAGAAAGCTGGGTGTGCCGCGGCTGTTCTTTGGGGTGACGGCCGGCTGCATGGACTCGATGGTCAATCGCTACACGGCGGCCAAGAAGCTGCGAAGCGAGGACGCTTACACGCCGGGCGGCGAGCACGGCTTCCGGCCGGATTACGCGACGGTCGTATATTCGCGGATTTTAAAGCAGCTGTTTCCCGACGTGCCGGTGCTGCTGGGCGGCATCGAGGCGAGCCTGCGGCGTGTGACGCATTACGACTATTGGTCCGACACGTTGAAGCCGGGAATTTTGGAGGACAGCGGCGCGGATCTGCTGGTTTACGGGATGGGCGAGCTGCCGTTGCGCGAGATTCTGCGGCTGCTCAAACGCGGCGTGCCGTTCTCGTCGCTGAAAACGATTCCGCAGACTGCGGTGATGCTGCCTGCGGGCGCACCGGTGCCGAAGAATCAGCGGTGGGAAGATTTTGCGCTGCACTCACACGAAGAATGCGCGGCGGACCGGAAACTCTACGCCCAAAACTTCAAGGACATCGAAACCGAATCGAACCGGGTGAAAGCGCGCCGGCTGCTACAGCCCAGCGGCGAGCGGCTGCTGGTCGTCAATCCGCCGTATCCGACGATGACGGAGGAGCAGATGGACGCGAGTTTCGACCTGCCCTACACGCGGCTGCCGCATCCGAAGTATCGCAAGCGCGGGCCGATCCCCGCCTACGAGATGATCAAGCACTCGATCAACCTGCACCGCGGGTGTTTCGGCGGGTGCAGCTTCTGCACGATCTCGGCGCATCAGGGCAAGTTCGTCGCCAGCCGCAGCAAGGCGAGCATCCTGCGCGAGGTCGAACAGGTGAAGCAAATGCCGGACTATCGCGGCACGATCACGGACCTCGGCGGACCGTCGGCGAACATGTATCGGATGAAGGGCAAGGAGCAGTGGATCTGTGACGAGTGTGTCCGGCCGAGCTGCATCTGGCCCAACGTCTGCCGCAATCTCGACACGGATCACACGCCGCTGCTGGAAATTTACCAGGCCGTGCGCGAGACGCCGGGTGTGAAGCATGCGTTCGTGACCAGCGGGATTCGCTACGATCTGTTCCTGCACGAGAAAGGGGCGTCCCCGCAGGCGCAGGCGAGCCACGAGCGCTACGTCGAGGAACTGGCGGCGCATCACGTGTCGGGCCGGTTGAAAGTCGCGCCGGAGCACACCTCCGATCACGTGCTGCGCGTCATGCGGAAGCCGAGCTTCAAGCTTTTCTACAAGTTCAAGGAGAAGTTCGACCGCGCGGTGCAGAAGGCGGGGAAGCCGCAGACGCAGATCGTGCCGTACTTCATCAGCTCGCATCCGGGCTCGCGACCCGAGGACATGGCCGAGCTGGCGTTGAAGACGAAGGACCTCGGGTTCCGGCTCGAGCAGGTGCAGGATTTCACGCCGACGCCGATGACCGTCGCGACGGAGATCTACGCGACGGGGGTGCATCCTTACGATCAGCAGCCGGTGTGCGTGGCACGCACGCCGGAGGAGAAGCAGGAGCAGCGAAGTTTCTTCTTCTGGTACAAACCGGAGATGAAAACGGTGCTGCGAAAATCCATGCAGCGACTCGGACTCGGCGAGATGGCGCGGCGGTTGTTGGACGAGAAGAAGCACACGGAAGACGTGACGCCCCCGCCGCACATCACGCCGTGCGGGATGAACGTGCCTGGACAGCGGCTCGCCGCGGCGCGGGCGGGTGCGAAGAAACCGATGTCTCCGGGCGCGGGCAAAGCGCAGAGCGTGGATGCGCTCCTCCGGGAAGCCGGGGTGAAGTTGCCCGACAGGAAAGAACACTGAAAGCGCCGGCGACTGCCGAGCCGCGGCGCCCGAACGAAAAGGTGCCGGCACACGGTCGGCACGAAGACATTGGGCGCGTCCGATCGGGAATCCCGAAGGTTACTCGGCGCGCAGTGCCGTCGTCGGCTCCACGTGCGCGGCCCGGCGCGCGGGCAGCCAGCTGGCCAACGCGCCGATCGCGCTCAGCAACGCCAGCACGGCGGCAAACGTCGCCGGATCCTGCGGTGAGACCAGGCCCAGAAAACGGTCGAGCAGCCGCGTGGCGGCGAACGCACTCGCGAGACCGAGGACGAGACCGGCGGCGAGCTGAACGAGTCCGCGGCTCAGCATGTGCCGCACGACCCGGCCCGCCGTGGCGCCGAGCGCCATTCGGATGCCGACCTCGCGGGTGCGCCGCGCGGTGTTTTGCGCGACGACGGCATAGAGCCCGACCGACGCCATGAGCAGCGCGACCAGGGCGAATGTGAGGAACAGCGTGCCGAACACCGACAAAAACCAAAGGTTGTGAGCGATCGCCTCGCGGAGCGGCCGCACTTCGAACAACGGAAGGTCGGGATCAATCTCCTGCACGGCGGTGCGCACGGAGCGGGCGAGCGCCGCCGGATTGCCGTCGGTGCGGAGCATCAGCCCGAGCCAGGCCCACGGCTCCTGCCGATGCGAGAGGTAGACGAGGGGCGGCTGCGCGCGGTCCTGCATGTCCTGCACGAAATCGCCGCAGACGCCGACGACCGTGACCCACGGGCCGGGCTTGCCGTCGTTGAGGAAACGAAACCGCCGGCCGAGCGGCAGGTCGGCGGGCCAATAGCGTTCAGCGAACGCGCGTGAGACTACGGCGGTTTCCTTGCCCTTGGCGCCGTCGTCCTCGGTGAGCATGCGCCCGGAGAGCAGCGGCACGCGAATCGTCGCCAGATAGTCAGCGGAGGAAAACAACGGCGCGGCACGGAACGGCTGCTTCGGATCCGGGGCCGGCCGGCCTTCGATCTCGACGTCGCGCACCTGCGAGCCGAGGCCGGGAAAATCCGAAGTCAGCACCGCGCTCGTGACGCCGGGCAGTGCGGACAACCGCGCGAGCAGTCGTTCGTGCATCGCCCGGCGCGCATCCTCGCTTTCGTAGCGCTCGCCCTTGCCATCCGGGAGGTAGACGCGCGCTGTGAGCAGCCGGTCGGCTGGCACGGTCGGATTCACCTGCTGCACCGCGAGGATGTTGCGGATCATCAGGCCGGCACTTGCGAGCAGCACGACCGTGGCGGCGAACTGAAAGACCACGAGGGCCGCGGTCAGCCGGCCACCCCGCCGGCCGCTCGCGGCCGAACTGGCTTTCATCGCGGTGTTCAGGTCGACGCGGGAAGCGCGCAGCGACGGCATGAGTCCGAAGACGATGCCGCTCAGCACGGAGACGGCGGCAAAGTAAGCGAACCCGCGCCAATCCATCGTGAACTGCACCCAGTAGGGCTTGCCGACGTCCTGCGTCTGCAGGTCGAACCAGTGCACGCCGAAGGCCGAGAGGGCGAGCCCGAGCATGCCCCCGAGCACGCTGAGCAGCACGCTTTCCACGAGCAGTTGGCGGACGAGCCGCGCGCGGGAGGCACCGAGGGCCGCACGCACGGCGATCTCATGGCCGCGCGCGATGGCCCGACTCAGCATCATGTTGGCGACATTCGCGCAGGCGATCAGCAACACGAAGCCCGTGGCGGCCAGCATCAGCAGGAAGATGAGCTTGATGGGCCCGCCGTTGAACAGGTCGTGGAAAGTCTGCACCAGCGGCGCAACGCCCTTGTTCGTGTCGGGAAAATCCTTCGCGAGGCGGGCGGCAATGACGGTGAGGTCACCTTGGGCGTCGCTGCGGCTGACGCCGGGGTTCAGCAAACCGAAGAGCAGCAGATCGCGGCGGGTGCGTTCCTCGCGCTCTTTGGTCGGCCGGTAGGCCGACCAGATTTCCTCGTTGTTGGGAAACTGAAAGCCCTCAGGCATGACGCCGACGATCGTGGCTGGCTGGTCGTTGAGCCGCACGGCGCGGCCGACCACGTCTGGCACACCGCCGTAGCGCTTCTGCCAGACCGCGTGACCGAGCAGCACGACCATCGGCGCGCCGGCCTCGCCGTCAGTGGGCGTAAAAGCGCGCCCGAGGATCGGCGGCGTTTGCAGCGCGGCGAAAAGCCCGGGAGTGACCTCGGCGAGTTGATAGCGCTCGGCCGGGTTGTCCTGCTCGCTCAGGATGCCGGAGGAACGGTTCGTCGCCTCGAGCTGCGCGAACGAGCGGTTCTGATCGCGGTAGGCACGGTATTCGGGAAGAGAGACCGGACCGTGGTTGCGCTGATCGCCGGGCAGCTGCTGGGAGATCGCGACGAGCCGGTCACCGCCGGGGACCGGCACGGGCTTGAAGAGCACGACGTTGACCAGCGTGAAGACGGTGGTGTTGACGCCGATGCCGAGCGCGAGCGTCACGATGACGGCGGCGGAAAACCAGCGGTGAGTGCGGATCATCCGCAGGGCAAAGCGAAGGTCTTGGAGCATGACGCGTGGCCGGCGACGCCCGCATTATCCGGGCAGACGGGGGAATGCCCCAAGCTACCCGGAATGCGTCGGAAAAGTTGCGCCTGACACGAAAGATGACACGGGCGACCGGCTCCGTTCGCGAGACGAAGCGCCGCCGGCGATGCCAGCGCGACGGCTCCGCCGGAGGCTTCGCCCTATCGACACAGCCGGACCTGATCAGCCCTCACCATCCGTAGCTGCGCTTGATCCGCAGCGGCTCGTAGAGATCGGTCGGTACCTCGAGGAGGAAACGGCTCGGCGTGAGCAGCATGCCGCCGGGACCACCGCGGGTCGCGACCTTCGGATACGAAAGATAGAGCTCGTTCCGTGCGCGTGTCACGGCGACATAGAACAGCCGGCGTTCCTCCTCCACGTCGCCCGACTCGATGGAGCGACGCCCGGGGAACTGGCCGTCGGCGAGACCGATCACGAAAACCACGTCGTATTCGAGGCCCTTCGCCTGGTGCACCGTCGTGAGCCGGACCGCCTCCGCCTCGGGATCGACGTGACGGTCGCTCGTCTCGCTGTTCAGCAGCACGATCTGCGCGAGGAAATCCTGCGTCTCCTCGAACCTCTGAGCGAAACCCACCAGCGCCTTCAACTCGTCGAGCCGGTCGAGATAGTCGGCATACTGCCCCTTCAGGTAGTCGCCATACCAGCCCTCGATCGCGGTCGCGACCGCGTCGGCCGGCCTCGCATGCTGCATCTTTTCCGCGACCTCGCTGAGCGAGGCACAAAAGCTGGCCCAGTCGTCGCGCGCATCCTTGGCGACCTTGCTGCGCACGTCGTCGGTGTTCAGCACGTCGAGCAGGTTTTTCTGCGTCAGCCGCGCGTGGTCGACCGCGGCGGCGTAGATCTTCTGCGCGCCTTTTTCGCCGATCTTCGGGAGGAGCACCGCGATCCGCTGCCACGCCTGCGTGTCCGCCCCGTTGTAGACGAAGCGCAGCAGCGCGACGAGATCGCGGATGTGCTGCCGCTCGAAAAATTTCACGCCGCTCGTGATCTGATAAGGCACGCCGGCGCGCGACAGCGCGAGCTGCACCTCGAGCGCGAGGAAGTGCGAACGATAGAGGATCGCGACTTCGTTGAGCGACACGCCCTCGTCCTCCACCAGCGCGCGGATGCGCTTGAGGATGAACTCGGCCTGCTCGCGGTCGTCCATCGCCTGCACGACGAACGGCTTTTGCGCGTGCCCGCGCGCGGCGCGCAGTTCCTTGTCGAAGTGCCGGCCCTTCGGCTGCGCGAGCAGCACGCCGTTGGCGAAGTTGAGGATCTCCGGCGTCGAGCGGTAGTTCGTCTCGATCCGGTGAATGGCCGTGCCCGGATGCCGGTCCGGGAACGTCATGATGTTTTCGAAATTTGCGCCGCGCCACGAGTAGATGCACTGGGCGTCATCGCCGACCGCCATCACGCAGTGGTGCGCCGCCAGCCGGTCGACGATCTGCGCCTGCAGGGTGTTGGTGTCCTGATACTCGTCGACCAGCACGTGGCGAAACCGGTGCGCGAAATACTGCGCCACCTCCGGCGCCTTGATCAGCAGCTCGAGCCAGAACTCGAGCAGATCGTCGTAGTCGACGACGTTCTGTTCGCGTTTCCTTGTCGCATACGCGGTGGCGAACGCCGGAAACCGGTGCGCGATTTCGGTGTATTGCGGAAAGTTTTTCGCGACCGTGTCGGCGAGCGGCTGCTGCGTGTTGCGCGCGAGCGAGAGCACGTCGAACAACGGGCCCGGCCGCGGGTTGGTCTTGTCCTTGAAGAAGAGCTTGTCCTCGTGCTCGACCGCCTGTTTCAGGAGCGATTCGGATTCGTCCGCGTCGAGAATGGTGAAATTTTTCGGCAGCCCGATCGCGTCGCCATAGATCCGCAGGGCGCGGTGGCCGAGCGAGTGAAACGTGCCGCCCCAGAACCGCTGCGGCTCGATCCCGGTGAGATCCTGCACGCGGTGGAGCATTTCCTTCGCCGCCTTGTTGGTGAACGTGAGCAGCAGGATCTCACCCGGCTTCACGCCGCGTGACAGCAGGTAGGCGACGCGGTAGGTGAGCGTGCGCGTCTTGCCGGAGCCGGCGCCCGCGAGCACGAGCAGCGGACCAGGCTCCGCCGTCACGGCTGCGAACTGCTCGTCGTTGAGCTGGGCGCGGAAGTCGATCGGCGGAATCTGCTCGGGGGCGCGTGAGTCGAGGGAAATTTCCATCAAAGCGGCAATCGCCGCAAAGAAGCCCGGTGGGCGCAAAGGAAAAGTGCGCCGCCGTGGCCCGGGCGTCCCGCCGTGATGCCATGGGGGCCGCCGACGCCGGTCCGGCTGAGAAGGCTCAGACTTTTTAAACCACAGATGGACACAGATGAACACAGATGGAAACCCGGCCAAATCTGTGTCTATCTGTGTTCATCTGTGGTTAAGGATCGGGTCTGCAACCGTGACGTGTTGCGGCACACTCGTCCGTGGCATGGGCGTTTCGCCCGTAAGGAATCCGATCACGGGCAGGATGCCCGTGCCACGACCGACGCCGGTTACACCTTGTCACCCGCTGGCCTGTTGTGCGCCGGCGAGCGTCGGCGCGGCGGACAGCATGCGCAAAGGCGCGAGATCTTCCGGATAGGTGACCTTCACGTTTTGCGGCGAGCCTTCGATCAAGCGCATGCGAGCCTTGGCCCGCGCCATCAACGCGATGGTGCTTTCCTCCTGCCAGCCATGGCGCTTCGCGAGCGCATAGGCATGACGCAACGCCGCGCGGCGGTAAACCTGCGGCGTCTGCACCGAGACCACGTTGGCGCGCGGCAGGCTGGCTTTGAGTTCGCGGTCCTCCATCAACGCGAGTCCGTCGCGCACGGGCAGCGGCGTGTAGAGCGCGACCGCGCTACACTCGCGCAGTTCGCAAAGCAGCTGACGAAAGACATCGGGCTCGACCCAGGGCCGGGCGACTTCGTGCACGATCAGGAATTCCGTCTGCGCCGCGTCGAGCAGTCGCTCGAGCGATTCCTGCCGCGTGGCCCCGCCGGTGACGCAGGTGACACTGCAATCGGTGGTAACGCGGCGGCACTGTTCCTGCGCCCAGTCGAGGTCCTGCGCCCGCGTGCCGACGATGATGTGCCCGGCAAATGGCGCGACCAGCGCGATCGCGTGCTGCAGCAGCGAACCGCCTTGGTATTCGAGCGTCGCCTTGGCGATGCCGCCGAGGCGCGTGCCGCTGCCCGCGGCGAGGATGAGCGCAGTGACGTCAGGCCGAGCGCAGCAATCGTTTGAAAGTTCGGGAGGCATTGCGGAGGTGGGGGAGACAGGTGTGGAAGGCGCGACCGAACGGGCTGACGGCGAGGAGCTGCGCCTCGGAAGCGACCTCGGATTCAAGCTGATCGATTCGTTGGGCGAGGCGTTCGCCGCTGCGACCATCGCACTGCGCGCCGAACAGCCGCTCGCGGTAGAGGGCGCGCTTTTCGTGCCGCTGTCGCGGGTCGTCGAGCGCGGTGGCGAGCGCCGCGGGGAGATGGGCGACGTCGCTCAGCCGCTCGCCCATGTCGCGCCACGCCCACTCCAATCCCTTGGGATCGTAGTGCGGCGAACGCGTGTGCTCGGGGTTGTCGATCAGCACCAGCGGCCGATCGAGGGCCAGGTATTCGAGCTGCACACTGGACGCGTCGGACACGAGCACGTCCGCGGCTTTGAGCCAGGGCATGATGTCCTCGGCGCGGTTCTCGATGAGATACGTGTCGGGGCGACCCGCGCAGGCGCGACGCAGCGTGTCGAGCCACGGCGCGAGCCGCGGATCCTTGCCTTCCTGCACGAGCGGGTGCGGCTTGATGGCGACGAAGGTATCGCTGCGGTCGCCGTGCAGGAGTTCGACCACGCGTTCGCCGAGCAGGGGCAGCGAGGAGAGACCGTCATGCCAGGTCGGAGCGTAGAGCACGACCTTCCGCCCGGCGGGAATCTGCGGCGGGCGCCCGGCGGAAAACAGATTGTCCATCTGCACGTAACCGGTGACCCAGTAGGCGCGGCGCGGCCGGATGCCCTGGGCCAGGAATTCATCGCGCACATAGTCGCTGGTCAGGCAGACGTAGTCGGCGGCGCGAAATGAGCGCGCCGGCGTGCCCTTGTTGGCGAGCCCGTGCCGGGTGTGCACGAAACGAGTAAACGGCAGATGCGCGCGCAGGTGCAGGTAAGTGAGATCCTCGCCCGCCACGATGACGTGCGGCCGGAAACGCGTCAGCTCGCCGGTGTCGGAGGTAGCGAGGCAGCGGTGCGCGCCCTCGAGCGCCGAGATCGTCGACGCGAAGATCGCCTGGTGAAACGAATGCCGGTAGTAGATGCCGATCCTCATGCGCGCGCGTTTGCTGGTTCAGGAACTCGACCCGCATCTTGGCACAGAGTGTTACGAACGGGTAACGTTCGCCGGCCTGAACGGGCTGTCGGGGATTGCCCGATCTTTCCGGTGGGACGAACGCGCGAGATGCCCCGACTGGCGGCCGGTGCGCCGAGCCCCCGGTGGCTAGGCAACCGGTGGCATCCAGCGCATGACCACGTGCGTGGGCGTTTGCGTGGCCACCACGAAGCCGAGCCGCAGGTAAAGCTGCTGCGCCGCATGATTGACCTGCAGCACCTGCAACCGGACCGGCAGCTGCAAGGCCTGCGCGGACTCGAGCACGGTGCGGATCACCGCCGAACCCAGTCCGCGATTTTGGAAAGTCGGATGGATCTGGATGTTCGCGAGAAAGAGGTCGGACCGCTCGCGCTCCACGTGAAGCAGCCCGGCGTTCTGGCCGTTGACCAGCACCAGTTGCACCGTGTCGGAGCGATAGCTGCGGCGGAAAAAAGCTTCCTGCGCCGCCTCGTCCCACAGGCCCCACGTTTGTTCGACGTACGCGCGCATGGTGAGCCGCTTGAGCTCCCACAGCCACGCGTAGTCGCCGGCAGTGGCGGGACGGAGGGTGAACTGCATGCGACTGGCAGCCTCGCGCGCCGCGGCGCAGTCGCAAAGCGAAAATTAAAACGCCTGGCCACGTTGTTTTAGACGCGGGCCGCACGACGAAGCCGCGCGGCTGCGGGACGGCGCGACGGTGAACAATGGCCGACCGATGCTCGCGCCCGGAGCGGCCGGACCTCTGGCTCAGACCAGGGCCTTGATCAGGTCTTCGCGGGAGCCGGGGAGCAGGTCGAGCGGCGGGATCTCCGGCATCGTGTAGGCGCCGGGCTGCAGCCGCAGCGCCGCGGCGCGCGCGCACGACACCATGATCTGCGCCGTCAACGCCGGATTGTTGATCGTCATCCGAAACTCGAACAGCTGGTTGTGCGTCGCGCCGCTCACCCCCTTGCGCTGCATCAGCACGCCGTGGCCCATGTCCTTCAGCGCATCGATGCTCGGCACCGCGAATACGCGCGTGTCGTCGTGGGCGAAATACTCGTCCGTCTTGATCGCCTGTTCGACTGCGGCGAAGTTCGCGCCGGGCTCCAGCTCCACGTAAACCATCCGGCGGTGCACGCCGGTGCCGACGGGAATCGTCATCGACAACGCATCCTTCACCCCCGGTTTCGACTTGGCGCACACCGAGTGGCCCATGCTCATGCCGGGACCAAAGTTCGTGTAGGTGAGCCCGCGCGGCGCGAGTGCGAGCAGCAGGGTGCGCATCACCGAGTCGCTGCCCGGATCCCAGCCCGCGGACACCACCGCCACGCTGGCGTGCTGCTTGCCAATCGCATCCAGCGACTGCCGCAGCTCCCAGAGCTTTGCGCCGTGGATGTCGAAGCTGTCGACCGTGTGAATGCCCTGCCGAAGATAACGCGGCGCGGTGTCGGGAATGCTGCGCGTCGGGCCGCAGAGCAGCGCGACATCGACGTGGCCGAGCTTGGCGACGTCGTCGACGACGGGGATGCCCGTCAACTCCGGCGGGAGCGGCTGGCCCGCCGAGGCGCGGCGGCGGACCACGCCGGCGAGTGCCATGTCGGAGGCGGCCTGGACCGCCTCGATGGCGGCGCGGCCGATGTTGCCGTAGCTGACGACAGCGATGCGAAGGGGAGTGGTTGCCATGGGAGGAGCGAGCCAAGCGGTTTCGCGCGGGGAGGGGAAGCGTGTTTCGGGGGCGACGATCGGCCGGAGGAGAGAACGAGAACGATGAGCCGGCGGCCGAGGGCGGCCGCCTCCCAGAGCTTCGAACGAGAACACGGGCAAGCCGCCCGCTGCCAGGCTACAGCAGCACCAGGTCGTTGCGGTGAACGACTTCGTGGTGCTTGCGGGACGGATGCAGCGCGATCATCTCATCGCCGTGCTTACCGGCCAGCGCGGCGATCTCGTCGCTCGCGTAGGCGCATTTGCCCCGCGCGAAAACCGTGCCATCGGGCCCGGCGATGTTGACGATCTCGCCGGCGGCAAACTTGCCCATCGATCCGGTCACGCCGACGGCGAGCAGGCTGCGGCCTTGTTCCCGGAGCACGGGCACGGCGCAGGCGTTCACGTAGAGCGTGCCCGTGGGCCGTTGGAAGTAGGCGAGCCAGCGCTTGCGTGCTTCGAGCGGCAATCCGCTCGGCACGAAGAACGTGCCGGGCCCGCGACCCGACAGCAGCCGCGCGATCACGAGCGGCTCGGCGCCGCTGGCGATGAACACACCGCAGCCGGAACGCGTGGCCAGTTTGGCGGCGGAGATTTTCGAGATCATCCCGCCCACCGCCGTCTCGCTGGTCGTGCCGCCGGCCATCGCCTCGATTTCGGGCGTGATCTTTTCGACCACCGGCACGATTTGCTTCGTGCCGCGCAGGTCGATGAGCCCGGGCGCGGTGGAAAGGATGATCAGATACTGCGCACCCATCAGGCTGGCGACCAGCGCGGACAACGTGTCGTTGTCGCCGAACTTGATCTCGGCGGCGCTGACCGTGTCGTTTTCGTTGATGACCGGGATGGTGCCGTAGCTGATCAGCTGTTTGAGCGTCTCGCGCACGCCGAGATAACGGGCCCGGCCGCGGAGGTCTTCGTGGGTGAGCAGCACCTGTGCGACGGTGAGGACGTGCGGGGCAAACCCCGCCTGCCAGGTCTGCATCAACAGGCTCTGGCCAATCGCGGCGCAGGCTTGCTTCTTCGGCAGTTCCCGGGGTTTTTTCGTGAGCTCGAGCGCGCCCATGCCGAGCCCGACCGCACCCGAGCTGACGATGATGACCTCGGTGCCGCGCGCGCGGAGCGCCGCCACCTCGCCGCAGACGGCCGCGATCCGCGCAGTATCGAGCTGCCCAATGCCGGAGGTGAGCACGCCGGTGCCGAGCTTGATGACCACGCGACGCGGTGGCCGGGCGGCGAGTTTGGACGATAAGCTGGAGGGCATGGAAGAAGGAGCTGAGAGCTCAGAGTCTAGAGCTCAGAGCTGAACGCGGGGGCGCCCATGGAGACGCGACGCCCTCGTCGCATTTCGCATGACGGCCGCGACGGGGGCGTCGCGGCTCCAGGCCGGTTGCGCGGGCGATCCTCACTACACCGTCAGAAGGTCCTTCTCCTTGTGGGCGAGCGCGTCGTTGATGGCCTTGATCGACGCGTCGGTGGCGGTCTGGATGTCCTTCTCGAGTCGCTTGGATTCGTCTTCGGGCAGCTTGGCTTTCTTGAGTCCTTCGAGGACGTCGCGGCGGACGTTGCGCACGTGGACGCGGCCTTCCTCGGCGAGTCGGTGCGCGTTCTTGACGAACTCCTGCCGCCGTTCGCGGCTCATCTCGGGCAATGGTACGCGCACCACTTTGCTGTCAGGAATGGGATTGAAGCCGAGGTTCGCTTCCTGAATGCCCTTCACGATCGCCTTCACGAGGCTCGCATCCCACGGCTGGATCTGGATCAGCCGCGCATCGGGCGTGGAAATCGCGGCGCAATCCTTCAACCGCATCTGCGACCCGTAAGCCTCGAGCATCACGCCCTCGACCATGGCCGGCGTGGCCTTGCCGGTGTGGATCGCACTGAATTCGTGCAACGTGTGGTCCACGGCTTTTTTCATCTTGGCCTGGGCATCGACGAGGATCGGATGGGACATGGGAGGGGAGCCGAGAGTCTAGAGCGGAGAGTCTAGAGTCTGAGCGGAGTAGTTGAGGGTTGACCCTCCTACGCTGACGTTACGGAGGGCAAGGAGTTGAAAGTTGCAGACAACCGGAGGAGTTATCGAATCTGAAGGCCGGCTTAAAGCTTTTTGCTGGCGGAAGCTCAACCGTGGACGAGCGTGCCGATGCGGTCACCGAACACGGCTTTGCGGATCGCGTGCTCGTCGCCGAGGTCGAACACGAGAATTGGGACGCTGTTGTCGAGGCAGAGCGAAAACGCGGTCGAGTCCATCACGTTGAGCCGCTGCTTCAGCGCGTCGATGAACGTGATCTCCTCGTATTTCACCGCGTCGGGAAATTTTTTCGGATCCTTGTTGTAGATGCCGTCGACCTTCGTCGCCTTCATGATGATGTCGGCGTGCATCTCGGAGGCGCGGAGCGCGGCGGTGGTGTCGGTGGTGAAATACGGATTGCCCGTGCCCGCGACGAAGATCACCACGCGGCCCTTTTCGAGGTGCCGCTGTGCGCGGCGAAGGATGAACGGCTCGGCGATCTGGTTCATCGGGATCGCGCTCTGCACGCGCGTGCGGACGCCCATTTTCTCCAGGCAGTCCATCAACGCGCAACCGTTGATCACCGTGGCGAGCATGCCCATGTAGTCGCCGGTCGTGCGATCGACGCCGCGCTTAACGCCATTGAGTCCGCGGAAAATGTTGCCGCCGCCGATGACGACGCAGATTTCCACGCCGAGTTCGTGGATTTCCTTCACCTGATTGCAGATTTTTTCGAGGGTGGCGCCGTCGATCGGATCGCCGGCCTTGCCGCCGCGAAGCACTTCGCCGCTCAATTTGAGGACGATGCGCTTATACTTCACCCGGGAATCCGTGGGCCACTTTTCGTGCTGCATGAGGGGCAGCAAACGCCGCCGCAAAATCGGCGTCAACCTTCCGAATTGCGTCCCCCTCCGGGAATTGCGGGTACGCACGAGGGAAGCGGGTTTCCCTGATGCGGCGCCTCATCGGGATCCTATTTGATGCCCGAGCGCACCTCGGTGGCGACGAGATGGCGCTGCAACCCGCGGAAGAGCAGGAGCACCGGCAGCGTGGCGAGGACGGCGCACGCGAGAATATCGCCCCACTGCACGGGCGGGGTGGTGAAGAGGTTGGCGAGGGCGAGTTGCACCGTGCGGGTCTCCTCGCGGGTGCCGATCAGCAGTGGCCAGAGGAAATCGCCCCAATGTGCGAGCACGTCGAGCAGCACCACCGTGGCGAGGGCCGGTTTCACCGCCGGCAGCGCCACATGCCGGAACTGCCGCCAGGACGTCGCCCCATCGATCACCGCCGCCTCCTCGAGCTCGACCGGCAGCGCGAGAAAGTGCTGGCGCAGGAAATAGAGGTTAAATGCCTTGGCGAAAAACGGCACGGTGAGCCCGGCCAGTGCCGGGCCGAAACCTCCGGTCAGCCCGAGATCGCGCGCGGTGAAAAACATCGGCACCGCCAGCACCTCGACCGGCAGGATGATCAGCATGACGACGAGAGCGAACAACGTGTCGCGGCCGGGAAACGAGAGCCGCGCGAAGGCGTAAGCCGCGGTCGTGTTGACCACCAGTCCTCCGGCCACGATCAGGCCGACCTGCAGCAGCGAGACCAGCAGCGCCTGGCCGAGGCCGGCGCGGCGCAGGGCGTCTGCGTAATTTTGCAGCGTCCAGCCGGTCGTGGTGAACCAGTTCGCCGCGTCGAAATGAAAGATCCGCGACTCATCGCGCAGCGACGCGAGCAGCATCCAGAGCAACGGCGCGAGAAAAACGGCCGCCGTCGCGACGCTGACGATCCAGGCGAGCGGGCGTTTCATCCGCGATCCTCCTTCAGCCAGCGCCGCTGCAGCAGCGTCAGCGCGGCGACGAGCAACAGGAACAGCAGCGCGGCGGCGCAGGCGTGGCCCAGATCCTGATCGAGAAACGTCATCTCGTAGATCGACTGTATGATCGAGACGGTGCGGTTGCCGGGGCCGCCGCGTGTCATCAGATACGGCTGCACGAAAATCCGGAACGCGAGGATGGTGGTGACCGTGACCACGAAGACCACCGTGTTGCGCACCGACGGCAGCACCACATGCACCAGCCGCTGCCAGCCGCCCGCGCCGTCGATCCGCGCGGCGTCCAGCAACTCGCGCGGCACTTGCTGCAGTCCGGCAACAAACACGAGCATCTGCAGCCCGACGCCTTGCCATACGGACATGAACGCCAGCGCCGGCAGCGCCAGCGCGGGATCACGCAGCCAGGCTTGTGGGGGCACGCCCAGCCAGCCGAGCGCCGCGTTGATCAGTCCTGTCTGATCGCCCTGCGTTGGCTGGTACAGCATGGTCCAGAGCACCGCGAGTACCGGCATCGCGACGATCACCGGCACGAAAAACGCGGTGCGCAGCCAGCGCCACGCCGGCTCGGGACGGTTCACCCACAGCGCGAGCGCGAACGCGAGCGCGGTTTGCACGGGCACGACCATCACGGCGAAAAGAGCGGTATTGGCGAAGGCCTGGCGAAACCGCGGATCCGTCAGCAGATCGGAGTAGTTGCCGGCTCCGACCCACGTGGCGCGCTCGACGGCGAGCAGGTCGGCGTTGGTGAAACTCCACCCGAGCGCGCGCAGCAGCGGCCAGACGACGAACACGCCGAGCAGTGCCAGCGCCGGCAGGAGAAACCAGGGCGCCGCGCGGCGCTGTGATTGTTTCCAGGCGATCATCGTTCTGTCGGCCGCGAATGCCTATGTCGCACGACGACCTTTTCCCCACCGGAGAAAACCACCGATGAACGCAGATCGACACCGATCATTGGCCGATCTGCCCATCTGTGTTCATGTGTGTTCATCTGTGGTTTAAGCCCGAACGGTTCGATGGTTTTCACAGCGATGGCAGTCATCCTGCATTCCGACGGACCTACTTGGATGTGTCGTGGGCGTGTATACGCCGGTTGATCACCGATTGAATCTCGTCTGCCGCCGCGCGCAGCCGCGGCTCGACGTCGGCGCCGTGCGCGATGTCGCGCAGCGCCGCGGCGAAGCGCTGCGTGAGCGTGGCGTAATGCGGCGTACGCGGCCGCGGGCGGGCAAATTGTTCGAGTTGCGTGCGGAACAGCGAATAGGGTGGCTGCGCGTATTCGGGGAAAAAGGCGAAGGCTGAGCGGCGCGCCGGCACCGCGCCATTCGCGCGGACCAGCGGCTCGATCCCGTGCCGCGCGTCGGTGATCCACCGCAGCCAGAGCGCGGCTGCCGCGGGATCGCGCGCCGACGCGCTGATTCCCCAACACCAGCTGCCACACGGCGCGACCGGGTGATCGCCCATCCGCGGCAGTGGCATCACGCCGAGCCGATCGGCTTTGGCCTCGACGTGACGTCGCGCCATCCAATGTCCGCTCCAATCCATCGCCACCTCGCCGCTGCCGAACGGGTCCGGGTTGACCGGATCGGTGGCGGCGAATCCGCGCCGGAACACCTGCTGCCACGCTTGGAGCGCACGCACGGCGGCGGGCGAATCCAGCACGCCGCGCACGCGCTGCTGCTGGATCAATTTCCCGCCGGCCGACCAGACCAGTGGGCTGAAGGCATAGGTAAACCACTCGTCGGCCGACTCGTCCAGGTGCAGCGCGACCGGTTCGAACCCCGCATCGCGCAGCCGCTGGCACGCGGCGAGAAACTCGGACCACGACCAGGCGACTCCGGGCGGTGGAGCTTCCACCCCGGCGCGGGCGAACGTGTCGCGATCGTAGTAGAGTACGACGGCGGACTCGAACGCGCCGAGCGCGTACAGCCGGCCCTCGATCGTGCCCTGCGCGACGAGGGTCGGGAGAAAATCGGCGAGTTCGTCGACGGAGAACCAGTGGTCGATCGGCGCGAGCAGACCGGCGTCGACATACCGCGCTACGAGCGGGCCATCGAGATCGAGCACGTCGGGTAGGTCGTGCGCCGCGGCGGCGATCGCAATCTTTTCGGTGTAATGATAGTCGGGAAAAAAGGTGAGCGTCGCATGAATGCCGCGGTCCGCATGCGCGCGGTTGAACTCCGCGGCGATCGCGCGCATCGCCAGGTTTTCTTGTTCCTGGCCCTGATGGCACCAGACGCGCAATTCCCGCAGCGCGTGCAGGCCGCCCGGCGCCGCCGGCGCGAGTGAACTGAAGAGCGAAACAAGCAACAGCAGCGACGGCAGGAACGGGAGGCGCACGCGCGTTCGACCCGCGACATCCCGGGCGGTTCGGCCGGCATCGGTGTTTCCGGGAGGACTGGGCAGGGGAGGATCCTGCGCGGAGTTTCCGGGCGCAGCCCCCTGCCGGCTCGCGCCGCGTGCGCCTAGAGTCACGCTGCGCGGCGCGCTCGCGAGGAGCGGCGGCGCATCCACATCGGCCGCAGTTCCGAAGAAAAAACCATGCGTATCATTCCCTCCCGCATTCACGGTGTGCTCGATTACGTCGTCGGCCTGGTGCTGATCTTGTCGCCGCGGCTGTTCGGCTTTCAGACGGGAGGATTCGAGGAGCGGATTCCGGTTCTGCTCGGCGTGGCGGCACTCGTTTACAGCCTCATCACGCGCTACGAGCTCGGCCTGTTCAAGGTGCTGCCATTTCGCGTGCATCTGATCCTCGATCTCGTGAGCGGCGTGGTGTTGGCCACCTCGCCGTGGGTCTTCGGTTTCAGCGAACGCATCTGGGGACCGCATCTGTTTTTCGGGCTGCTGGAGATCGTGGTGCCGGTGCTGACGATTCCGCACACCACGGTGGGTGATCCCATGCGGCGGGTGCGGCGGCGGCGAGTGTAATGAGGGCTTCAAACGTGGCACGGACGTCTCGTCCGTGATTCCACGGGGTCTCGAAAACACGGGCGGGACGCCCGTGCCACGGCTAGGAGAGCTACACCTGCGGCCGTTGTTCGGCCGAGGGCGCGATCGTGATCGGAATCGATTTTGACGTGGGACAGTTGCTGCCCTCGGCCACGCTGTCGATCGGCACGAGGACATTCGCCTCGGGAAAATACGCCGCCGCGCACCGCCGCGGAATCGCGTAGGGCGCCACCATGAATTGCGCCGCGCGACGCGTGCGGCCGTTGAAGTGGCTCGTCAGGTCGACGAGCTGGCCCTGCATCAACCCGGCGGCGGCGATGTCCTCCGGATTCAGGAAGACCACGCGGCGGCCGTTGTAGATGCCGCGATAGCGGTCATCGAGACCGTAGATGGAGGTGTTGAACTGGTCGTGGCTGCGGATCGTCGTCAGCAAATACTGGCCGGGCTCGATGGCGGCGCGGGACAGCGGCGCGGGCCGGAAAACCGCCTTGCCTGAGGGGGTGGCGAACCGGCGTTCGTCGCGCGGCGGATTCGGCAGATAAAACGTGCCTTCGCGAATCCGGTCGTTGAACGCAGGGAAGCCCGGCACCACGGCTTCGATCCGATCGCGGATTCGGTCGTAGTTGGCGACGTGAGCCTCCCAATCGAGCGGGGACTTCGGGCCGAGCGTGGCCTTCGCCAGACCGGCGACGATCGCAGGTTCGCTCAGCAGCTGCGCGGAGCAGGGCGTGAGATGTCCGCGCGACGAACTGATCACGCCCATGCTGTCCTCCACCGTGACGAACTGCTCGCCCGTCGCCTGGCGATCGATCTCGGTGCGACCGAGGCACGGCAGAATCAGCGCGGTGCCCCCGGTCACGACGTGCGAGCGATTCAGTTTCGTGGCGACGTGCGCGGTGAGCCGGCAGCGGCGCAGCCCGGCGGCGGTGAACTCGGTGTCCGATGTCGCCGAGAGAAAGTTTCCACCCATGGCGATAAACACGTGCGCGCGGCCATCGTTCATCGCGCGGATCGCCTCGACGGTGTCGAAGCCCGGCTGACGCGGCGGCTCGAAGCCGAACTCGGCGCGCAGTCGGTCGAGGAACTCCGGCCGCGGATTTTCCCAGATGCCCATGGTGCGGTCGCCTTGGACATTGGAGTGACCGCGGACGGGACATGGGCCGGCGCCCGGCCGGCCGATGTGGCCGCCGAGCAGGAGGAAGTTCACGATCTGCTGGATCGTCGCGACGGCGTTGTGGTGCTGCGTGACGCCCATGCACCAGCAGGCGATGATCCGGTGTGACTCCATCGCGATCTGCGCAGCGGCGCGGATCTGTTCGCGGGTGAGCCCGGAGTCGGCGATGATGTCGTTCCACGCGGAGGCCCGGAGCTGCGCGACCAGCGCCTCGAAGCCCTCGGTGTGATGGCGAATGAAACCGCGATCGAAGACCGTGCCCGGCCGACGGTCCTCGGCTTCGAGCATTTCCTTCATCAATCCGGTGAAGAACGCGAGGTCGCCGTTGATCATTACCGGCAGCCACAGGTCGGACAGCGGCGTGCCGCCGCCGAGGAAGAAGCGCGGCAGGCGCGTTGGGTGCAGCAGATCCTGCGGGTTTTTGAACCGCTCGGTGCCGACCTCCGGCAGCGGATTGACGCTGACGACGCGGCAGCCGCGCGCCTTCGCCTGCTGCAGCGCGGTGAGCATGCGCGGATGGTTCGTGCCGGGGTTCTGGCCGATGATGAAAATCGCGTCGGCCTTCTCAAAATCACTCAGCCGCACGCAGCCTTTGCCGATCCCGAGCATCGGCGGCAGCGCGACGCTGGTGGACTCATGGCACATGTTGGAGCAGTCGGGCAGGTTGTTCGTGCCGAAGGCGCGGACGAAAAGCTGCCAGAGGAAGGCCGCCTCGTTGCTCGTGCGGCCGGACGTGTAGAACACCGCCTCGTGCGGCGAGCCGAGCGACCTCAGCTCGCGCGCGAGCAACTGAAACGCCTCGTCCCAACCGATCGGCTCGTAGTGCGTGCCGCCCGGGCGCAGCAGCATCGGTTCGGTGAGCCGGCCCTGTTCGCCGAGCCAGTAGTCGGAGCGCGTGCCGAGATCGGCGACGGAGTGCTGCTGGAAGAACTCCGCGTCGACGCGCTTCTTCGTGACCTCGTACGTCACCGCCTTGAAGCCGTTCTCGCAAAACTCCGCGAAGCTGCGCTCGCCATCGGGATTCGGCCAGGCGCAGCTCTGGCAATCGAAGCCGTTGGTCTGGTTGATCGCGTGAAATGTCTTCAGCGTGTTGCCCAGCCCGCTATGGCGGAGGCCGTAGCCAGCCACCTCGCGCAAGGCGCGGAGGCCGCCGGCGACTTGATACGGTTTCTTCTGCTGCGTGCCCGCGACCTCGATCGGTGTCTGGGCCGGGGAGACGGAACGCGGGACGGGCATCAGTCGGTTGAGAGTTGAGGGTTGAGAGTTGAGAGAGGTTGCCAGCGGATGATCGAGAACGCGTGCGTGGGAGCGCGGCCGCCCCCGGCCGCAGTTGGGAGATCGAAGATCGGGACGCGGAGATCGGGAGTTTGGAGATCGACTAGCCGGCCATCGCGAGTCGGTCGGCGTGGGTGTAGACGTTGAAGCGCGCGTCGCGGGCGAAGCCGATCAGCGTAATCCCCGCGGCGTGGGCGAGGCTGGCCGCCAACGATGACGGCGCGCCCACCGCCAGCACCACCGGCACGCCGCTGGCGGCAGCTTTTTGCACGAGTTCGAAACTGGCGCGGCCGCTTAGCACGAGCGCCGCGCCCGTGCAGATGACATTGCGGAGCAGCGCCGCGCCAAGGACTTTGTCCACCGCGTTGTGCCGACCCACGTCCTCGCGCACGACCAGCAGTCCCGCGTCACGCGTCCAAAGCGCGGCGGCGTGCGAACCTCCGGTCACGGAGAAATGTGTTTGCTCGCGTCGGAGCCGTTCGGGCAACTCGGCGAGTGTCGCGCACGACCACGTGGCGCCGTCGCGATCCTGCGCCACGCGCGCGAGCGGCAGGCCTTCGAGCGAAGGCCGCCCGCATACGCCGCACGCGGAACTGGTCAGCAGTCCCCGGCTGAGGCGTTGCAGGTCCTCGCGAGGCGCAGCGCGCAAACGCACCTGCTGCGTGGCCACGCGTTCGCCGCGCGCGTTCACGGGCATCCCGGTCGAGGTGACGATGTCGCCACCGGTCGTGATCAGTCCCTCGGCGAGAAGAAAACCGGCGGCGAGCTCCGCGTCGTGGCCGGGCGTGCGCATGGTGATGGCGAGGACCTTGCGGACGTCCTGCTCGCCCCGCGCGTAGGCGATCTCGAGGGCGAGAGGTGCTTCGACCGCGAGGGTCTCTGCGGCGGAGGACCAGCCGCGGCGTTGCGACCAGCGCAAACTCGGCGCGGCGCGGACGGCGCGTGTCTCGTCGGTTTCGGTGCAACAGAGATCGGAGGACACGGGGAAAAGGGGCGCGGGGGAACACGCGGCGGGTGGTGCCGGCACTGTGCTCAGCAACGAGGCGCCGTCCAGCGCGAGATGTGACATCGGCGACCGCAGGGGGAGCCTGCGTTCCGGCTGCCCCGGACACGCGAGCGCGCGAGGGCGAAAACCTGACGGTTTCCGCTACGAAGAACGCGTGGAGGGCAACGCGTTCCACCTCGAAGCCGTAGCGGCAGGCGGCCTTGCCTGCCGCAGAAGGAGGCGCACGACGGCAGGCCCGCTCTGCTGGCCAGCAGAGTGCCGCTACAATGCACGCTCAGCCTACGGCGGCGGGATCGCCCGGACTCGGTTTCGACTCGAGCGCCTCCATCAATTGCGCGGCCAGCGTCTGCAGCAGCTCCTTGTCGGCATCGCTGAACGTCCGCGGTTGCGTGTCGAGTACGCAGAGATTGCCCACGAGGTGTCCGCTTTGCGTGCGCAGCGGCACGGACGCGAACGCGCGGACGCCGCGCTTGGTCAGCAACGCCTGCGTGGCGAAACGCTCTTCCTTGGTCACGTCCTCGACGGCGAGCAACACGTCGGAGGTGAGCACCTCGGCGTGCACCGAGTTTTCGGCGAACGGCGTGCTGGTGCCGCCGGCGGACGACCAAAAATCGCTATCGGACTCGATCACGGACACGAGCGCCACGGGCACACCGAAGGCGCGGGCCAGTTCGCGGATGACGGTCTCCGCCGCGTCTTCGGGGCGGGTGACGGCCAGCTTCGTTTCCGTTTTCTCCAGCAACTCGCTCGGCACGGGTTCGGGCGCCGGTGCTTTCGGCGCGGGCTCATGGTGCACCAACGCCTCGAGCTGCGCGGCGGCGTCGGAGAGTCGCAACGCGATGCCGTCCGCCCCGGCCGGCTCGAGCCGGCGCTTGAGATAGTCGAGCTTGCCGGACGGGCTCCACACGCCGATGAGGACCTTGGTCGCCGGATTCGCGTGCTTGATTCGCCGGCAACTGCGGCTCGCGCTACTCAGCGTCGAGGGCGGCAGCGCGGAGATGAACACGAGCGCCGTCTGCCGGCGAATTCGTTCGAGCGTCGCCTCGGGCGGCGTGGTCGCGGCCTCGACCTCGGCGGACCAGCCACGCTCGGAGAGCAGGTGCGCGAGCATGAGTGCGACCAACTCGTCGGCTTCGTCGCGCGCGGGGAATCCGAGCACGAGTGGTCTCGGCTCAGGGGAGGGCGGGGTGGCGGCGGATTCCTTTTCAGGCTCGGTGGCTCTCGGACGCGAGGCGAGCTCCTCGATGAGCTCACGGCTCGATTCGAGAATGAATTTCTGCCGCACCTCGGCGAGCACGCCGTTGTGTCGATCCACTTCCGCCATCAGCAGCGCGGGCACGAACACGTCGTCGTAAAATTCCGCGAGCGAGCGTTGCGCCAGATGCGAATCGGCGGTGGCGAACAACTCCTCCTGGTCCATCGCCAGCATGCGTTGGTAGAATTGCGCGGCGGGATTGAGCGGCGGTTCACTGCCGAGCAGCACGCTGAGGAACTTCAGGCCGGGAACGTATTGGCCGATCACCAGCAGGCAGACGGTGAGCGGCGTGGAGAGGAAGAGCCCAGGCATGCCCCAGAGCCACGACCAGAAAACCGCGGCGATCAGCAGGGCGAGCACGGAGATACCGGTGCTCGAGCCGTAGACGAGCGTTTCGATGATGTTGTTGGTGACGAGTTCGGCGACGATGTAGAGCGCCGCCGTCCACAGCAGCATCGACCAGCCGGGGTCCACCGCGACCGAGAGCGCGAGCGGAAAGATCACGGCGATGATCGGACCGAGGAACGGAATGAACCGCAGCAGCGTGGAGAGCAGTCCCCAGAGCGCGGCGTGCGGCACGCCGATGAAAAACAGCCCCAGCCCGACCGCGACGCCGAAAAACGTGTTCACCATCAGTTGGGCCAGCAGGTAGCGCGAGACCCGTTGCGCCGCGTCGTCGACGGCCTCGGTGGCGACGTTCAACTGCCCGCCGCCGATCACGCGGATGAACCGGCTGCGGAGATCGTCGCGCTGGAACAGGATCACGATCACGAATACGATGACGATGCCCGCGGTGCTCAGCGGTTTGATGAGGCTCGAAAGGACCTGGCGACCGATGTCGAGCGAGGTCGCGTCGCCCTCCTTCACCTCGACGGGCACGGGTTTGGGGGCGCCCGGCGGCGTAGCCGGAGAAGAGTGGGTGTCGGGAGCAGGCTGTTGCAGTTCGGCCCAGGTGCGTTCGAGCGAGACGATCGCGCGCGTCACCGCACTGGAGGCATCGGGCTGCTTCAGATCGGCGGCTTTCTTGCGGAGGTTTTCCTCGTAACGCGGCAGCTCCTGCAGCAGCGCCAGGGCCTGGTTCGTGATCTGCCACGCCACGACGCCGATCACCGAGAAGGCGAGCGTCACGGTGAGCAGGATCGCCGCCGGCTGCGGCAGCCGCCAGCGGCGCAGCCGGACGACCACCGGCGAAAGCAGAAACGCCAGCATCAGCGACAGCGCCAGCGGGATCATCACGTCCTCGGCCAGCCGGAGCACGGCGACGACCAGCACGACCGTGAGAAACGTGATGAACCGCGGTGAGACGGCGGTGGGCTTGGCGAGAGGCATCGAACGAAACGGGCCCGCACGGCGATTGGCCGCGGGCGGGTGCGAAGCCAGACCGAGCCGGTTCGTGCCGGTTCCCCGCGCGCCGGTGCCGCGAGCCGCTGCTGGCACGCGGTCGTTGTAGCGGCGGCCCGCGTGCTGAGCGAGCGCCCGGCCCATCGGCCCGGCCTACAGCCGACCCCCCGCAGGATCGCGAACGTTAGCGCCGCTCACTGCCGTGTGAGACGCGCTTGCGCAGGTAGCGGACGCGATTCTCGATTTTCCAGTCCTCCCAGCCGCGGTGCCGATAGAACGCATAGGCCCGCAGCTGTGGATCGCTGCCGGTGGTCAGCCAGAGCTCGGTGCAGCCGGCGCGTGCGAGCCAGTCCTCGACGGCGCGGAGCAGCTGCGAGCCGAACCCGCGTTTGATGTAGTCCGGCAGCACGGCGATCACCCACATCTCGCCGGTGGCGCGATCGCCCATGGCGAAGCCGACGACTCGGCCGTCGCACTCGCAGAGCCAGCCGCGAAACGTGCCGTGCATTCGCTGGAGCACGGATGCTTCGG